>CAJTVM010000004.1 GCA_910579595.1 uncultured Oscillospiraceae bacterium | reverse complement strand
AAGTGAACAGATAAGGGGAACGAAAAAAGCTGTCCACTGGTCTGCCTTAAAATTGGCAGGCTGTGGACAGCCTTTTCGTTGTTTTGAGTGCTGGAGAGTTCGAGTCATGCGTATCCCCAAAAGCTCCCAAATCCGGCGAATTTGCATTTCGGTGCGTTATTTTTATTTTACGCTCCCAGTTTTTTTGAATGTGAGAAAATTATTCTTAATTGCTTTAGTTTTTTGATTTTATATGCAAAAATCCCGCACCGAAGTGCGGGGTTTTCGCGTGTATCTCGTTTGTCAACGGGACTTGGTACGGCTGAAGGGATTCGAACCCCCGACCTTTTGGTTCGTAGCCAAACACTCTATCCAGCTGAGCTACAGCCGCATATCTTTAACTGACAGCTTAGTTATAATACCACAGTGTTCTGAAAAATGCAAGTAGTTTTTTTCGTTTTTTTCAATTTTTTATTTTTTGCATTTTCTTTACAAAAATCCGTAGGCACGGCGAAAAAACTATGCTATAATATTAAAAATGCCGCCTGAAATGCGGCTTGCAATGATGCCTCACAACCGCTGGCGGGCTGTGAGGCACGTGTGCAGGTCAATTTGCGGCTGCTCTGATATACTAATGAGGAGGCGGGGAGCAATGAAACACGGCATACTGCGCTGGTTGTTCCTGGACGTGCTGGCCGCTGCGCTGGCTGTCTGCCTGGGAGGCTGTGTGTTTGAATCGGTGGACCAGCTGTATGCGTTGCCCGTCCTGCCTCAGGAATATAAGGATCTCCAAACCACCATTGAAAATACCATGAATGAGCTGGGGGCGGAATATGCCACAATTAACTATGGCAGCAACACCTCCACCATCCAGCTGCTGGATCTGGACGGGGATGGCGAACAGGAGACGGCGGCAGTGTTCCTCCGAGCGGCCTCCGCCGAGGAGCGCCCCATGCGAGTGTGCCTGTTCCGGCAGGGGAGCGACAACGCCTACCGCCAGACCCACATGCTGTCCGGTGAGGGCAACTCCATCAACTCCGTGGCCTATGAGGATCTCACCGGGGACGGCAGCCGGGAAATCATTGTCAGCTGGCAGTTGAGCAGCGGCGTGCACATCCTGGCGGCCTACAATCTGGTAGGCGCTGAGGCAGTGGAGCTGATGAGCACCGCCTATAACGAAAGCTATATCGTCACCGACCTCACCGGGGACGGCAGTCAGGAGATTGTAGTGTTCCAGCAGGACAACACCGGCGAGGGGAACAACCTGGCGGAATTCTACCGCTATCAGGACGGTGTGATGACCATGACTTCCACGGCTCCCCTGTCCGATGGGATGCGGGACGTGGTAAACTCTGAGGTGGGCAGGCTGGCGGACGGACAGATGGGCGTTTACGTCGCGGTGGAGTTGGAGACCGGCGTGCTCACCGACATCCTGGTGCTGGAGAATGACAACCTTGTGAACGTCACCCGGGATCTGGAAACTGGCAACAGTTTGGACACCGCCCGCTCGTACACCGAGGTAGGTGCCGCCGACATCAACAGCGATGGCGTGCTGGAAATCCCCCGGCCCATTGCCCTCACCCCCATCGACACGGAGAACAGCTCCACCCAGTACTTGATCTACTGGCAGCAGTTTGATTCCCGGGGGAAGGGCAGCACCAGCTGTATCACCTATCATACGGTGTCCGACAGCTGGTATCTGAACCTGCCCAATAGCTGGGATGAGCGAACCATCACCATAGCCCGGGATGACAGCCTCAGCAGCCGGGGAGAGCGTGCGGTGGTGTTCTACTACTGGCCCGACCGAGAGGAGGGCGGGAAGCCGGAGAAGTTCCTGACCATTTACCGGCTTACAGGGAGCAACCGGAATGCCCGCTCCAAGCTGGCCGGACGGACGACCCTGTTTTCCGACAGCACGGCGACCTACTGCGCCGCACTGGACAGAAATGTGTGGGACTGCGGCCTGGACGAGGAAGGGCTGAGCCAGCGGTTTAAATTCATTATGGTGGAGTGGGCGAACAAGCAGCGCTCCTCGTCATAAATATGGAAAGGTGATTGAAATTGACAAGGAAGGTATTAGTGCTGGAGGATGAATCCAACATCCGCAGCTTTGTGGTGATCAATCTGAAGCGGGCGGGATATGATACGATTGAGGCAGGGACGGGGGAGGAGGCCATTGCCCTAATTCAGGAGAACCCCGACGTCAAGGTGGCCCTGCTGGATATCATGCTCCCTGGGGAAATGGACGGCTTCGAGGTGTGCCGCCGCATCCGGGCGGGCAATTCCCAGATGGGCATCATCATGCTCACCGCCCGCACCCAGGAGATGGACAAGGTCAGCGGCCTGATGACCGGAGCGGACGACTATGTGACCAAGCCCTTTTCCCCGGCGGAGCTCACCGCCCGGGTGGACGCCCTGTTCCGCCGCACCGGCGGGGCGGCCATCCGGGACGTGGACGAGATCGACCAGCCGCCCTTCCTGTTGAACACACGCAACCGCACCCTGGAGAAAAACGGCAAGCGGGTGAAGCTGACCCAGGTAGAGTATTCCATCGTCCGGCTGTTTATGGAAAACCCCGGAAAGGCCCTGTCCCGGGAGGAGATTTTAGAGGCCGTGTGGGGAAAGGAGTACCTGGGTGAGCTGAAAATTGTGGATGTGAACATCCGCCGCCTGCGCATCAAGCTGGAGGATGATCCGCAAAACCCGGCCTTTGTCACCACGGTGTGGGGCTTTGGGTACAAATGGGAGATTTAATGGACAATCAGAGGGAAGGAGGCGGAGCGCATGGAGATGGAGGGCCGGGGCAAGCGCCGCAAGCGCAAACCCGCAAAGCCCGCGCCGGAGCCGCTGCTGGACGAGCGCCAGCAGGCGGACGGACAGCGCCCCAGGGGCAAGCTGCGCTGGCGCTGGCTGTTCAATACGCTGATGGCTACCTTTGTGGTGGTGGCCATCGCGGTGACCGCCTTTTCACTGGCCATGTACAGCTATTACCGCTCCACCATCCTGGCCACGCTGGAAGGCAAGGCCCAGACCGCCGCCGGGATGTTCCGCAACTACACCGAAACTCCCTACCTGTACACCGCCCGGCAGTTTATCAGCCAGTTTGAGGAAAAAAGCACCATTGAAGTCCAGATCCTCAACGCCAATGGCCGGGTGCTGCTCTCGTCTATGATGGACATTTCCGGTGCCAGCGTGGACACCCCGGACGTGTCCGATGCCATCGCCACCAAGCGGGTGATCCCATTTCTGGGGCCGGATCCCGACACCGGCGACCACATCGCCGCTGCCGCTGCCCCGGTTGTGTACAACAACACGGTGGTGGGCGTGGTGCGCATGGTTACCTCCCTGCGGCAGGTGGAGGCCCAGATGACCCGTATTGTGGCGGTGACCTCCGGCGTGGGGGTGCTCATCCTGATCATAATGGGCCTTGGAGCTTCCTATTTTATCAAATCGGTGCTGGATCCAGTGATCCGGGTGACGGAAACGGCCAAGCGCATCGCCACGGGCAGCTACGGCGTACAAATGGAATCCCGGGCCAACGACGAGATGGGGGATCTGGTGGACGCCATCAACGATATGTCCATGAAAATCGACCAGGCGGAGCGCACCCAGTCGGAATTTATCTCGTCCGTCTCCCACGAGCTGCGCACACCCCTCACCGCCATCAGCGGCTGGGCGGAGACGCTGTACAATGGGGAGGTGCGGGATGCCGCCGACGTGAAAAAGGGCATGGGCATCATTGTGTCCGAGGCCCAGCGCCTCACCCGGATGGTGGAGGAGCTGTTGGAGTTTTCCCGGATGGAGACGGGCCGGTTCAACCTGTCGGTGGAGCCCATCGACATCGTAGCGGAGCTGGAGGACGCGGTGTATACCTACCGGGAGTTTTTCCGCCGCAAGGGGTTGGAGCTGGACTATACCGAGTGCCGGGAGGAGCTGCCCATCATCGGCGGCGACCCGGAGCGGTTGCGGCAGGTGTTCTGCAACCTGCTGGACAACGCGGACAAGCACGGCGGATCCGGCGGACGGATCGAGGTGTCCATCGGCTGGGAGGATGACGACGTGGTCATCCGCATCCGAGATCACGGCCCCGGCGTACCGGAGGACGAGCTGCCCTTCATTAAATATAAATTCTATAAGGGTTCGTCCAAGGCCCGGGGCTCGGGTATCGGTCTGGCCGTGTGCGATGAGATCATCAACAATCATAACGGGAGCCTGGACATTGGCAACGCCCCCGGTGGCGGCTGTGTGGTGACCATCCGGTTGCCCATCGGGATGGAGAATGTATAGGCATTCTCCGCGGTTGCATTTTTTCCCCGCTTCTGATACACTGTTAAAAGCGCTGGAAGCGGGAATGTTAAAGGAGACAGAGAATCCATGGCAAAACAAGACGCAAAAACCTGTACCCCCTTCAAAACCACCTGCGGCGGGCAGGCACTGATCGAGGGTATCATGATGCAGGGGCCGGGAAAGCGGACCGTTGTGGTGCGCAAGGCGGACGGGGAGCTGGACGTTACCGAGGAAGCCATCAAACCCCGCAGGGGCCTAGCCAAGCTGCCCTTCATCCGGGGGCTGTTCATCTTCTGCGGCTCCATGGTACACGGGATGAAGGCGCTGATGCACTCTGCCGAGGTGTCCGATGACGGGAGCATGGAGGACGAGGAGCTCACCGGCCTGGACAAGTGGATCAGCGATCATTTTGAGGAAAGCAAAGCGATGGGCATCATCATCACGTTGGCGGCGGTGATCGGCATCGCCTTTTCCGTGGGGCTGTTCATTCTGCTGCCCACCGCGCTGACGGGGCTCATTGGGCTGGCGTGGACTACCATGCCGCTGTGGGTGCGCTCGGTGATCGAGGGCATGCTCAAAGTAGTCATTTTCATGACCTACCTGTATTTGTGCTCCAAAATGAAGGAAATTCACCGGGTATTCCAGTACCACGGAGCGGAGCACAAGACCATCTACTGCTATGAAAATGGTCTGGAGCTGACGGTGGAAAATGTCCGGAAGCAGCCCCGGCACCACCCCAGGTGCGGCACCAGCTTCCTGTTTGTGGTGATCACGGTGTCCATCTTCCTGTCTATTGTGATCTTCACGCCGCTGGAGATTGAAAATACCTTTGTGCGCATGGGACTGCACCTGCTGATGCTGCCCATCATCGTTGGGGTGACCTACGAGTTCAACCGCTACGTAGGAGGCCACGACGGCGGGGTGTGCCGGGCCCTGCGTGCGCCCGGTATGTGGATGCAGAATTTCACCACCTTTGAGCCGGACGATTCCATGATCGAGGTGGGCATTGAGGCGCTGAAGCGGGTTCTGCCGGAGGAAAAAGGCGCGGATAAATGGTGAGCGCTGCGAAGCGGCCAAGCGCCCTGACCGCTTCGCAGCGTGACAACAACGCAGAGAGAAGAGGGTGAGCGCCATGCCCGTCACCTATAACGATTTATATTTGGATGCCCGGAAGGCCCTGAAGGGGGTTGGGGTGGGGCAGGCCCAGCTGGAGGCCAGGGAGCTGTTGTGCTTTGCCTCCGGCAAGGACCGCACCCAGCTCATACATGATCTTCCCCTGTATGCCTCCGACGGGGTGGAGAAGCGTTTCCGGGGATTGCTGGACCGCCGCATCGCGGGGGAGCCGGTAGCCTACCTCATCGGGGAATGGGAGTTCTACGGCCTGACGCTGGACATCTGCCGGGATGTGCTCATTCCCCGGCCCGACACGGAAACCCTGGTGGAACGGGGTATTTTGTTTGTCCGGGATCTCCTGGAGGGCACCCGCGTGATGGATCTGTGCGCGGGCAGCGGCTGTGTGGGGCTGGCCATCGCGGATAACTGCCCCAATACCAGCGTGGTGCTGGGGGAGTGGTCGGAGGACGCCCTGCGGGTGTGCCGGCAGAATATCCGGCGGTGCGATCTCAGTGGACAGGTACAGGCCGCCCAGGTGGACGCACTGGAGCCGCCCCCCCGTATGCTGCGGGACTTTGATCTGATTCTGTGCAATCCCCCCTACATCCCAACGCTGGACATTGGGCGGCTGGATGTGTCCGTCCGGGACTATGAGCCTCATCTGGCGTTGGATGGCGGGGAGGACGGGCTGAAGTTCTACCGGTCCGTTGCGAAGAAATGGAAGTGCGCCTTGAAGTCCGGCGGCAAGCTGATTTTCGAGGTGGGCTTTGATCAGGCCCCGGCGGTGGAGTATATTATGGCGGAGCAGGGGTTCCAGGACATCCAGACCACGATGGATCCTGGCCTGCACTGGCGGGTAGTGGAAGGAAGTGCCGAATAAACGAGGCAGTCAAGGAATACTTGTAGCGGTATTCAACCGGGATCAAGGAGCTGTATGCGCAGCTGCGGGACATCCTGTATCGCAGCGTCCCGCTGGAGCCGGTGAAGAAACTGTGGGCAAAGCTGCCTCACGCAGCCGGTTCCGGCTGAAGCACTGGCGCGGATTTTTGGGGAGACGCTGACCGCGCCATGAGGACAGCGAATTGAGGAAAATGCAAAAAGTCCGTTTTATAGTACATATAAAAGAGTATGATATGGGACGGAAAGGGCCGGCAGAGACAATAACACGCCGGCGGGAAAGGATGAACGTATATGGCTGAAAAGAAAAAGCAGGTGGAGGCCGCCGCCCCCGCCGCAGATAAAAAGAAAGCGCTGGACACCGCCATTGCGCAGATTGAAAAGGACTTTGGCAAGGGTTCCATCATGCGCCTGGGGGAAAACTCCCACATTGTGGTGGAGGCAATCCCCACCGGTTCCTTGTCCCTGGACATCGCCCTGGGCATCGGCGGTGTGCCCAAGGGGCGCATCATCGAGATCTACGGCCCGGAATCCTCCGGCAAGACGACGCTGGCCCTGCACATCGTGGCCGAGGCTCAGAAGCAGGGGGGCGAGGTGGCCTTTATCGACGCAGAGCACGCCCTGGATCCCACCTACGCCCGTGCCCTGGGGGTGGACATCGACTCCATGCTCATTTCCCAGCCGGACACCGGCGAGCAGGGTCTGGAAATTTGCGAGGCCCTGGTGCGCTCCGGTGCCATCGACGTGGTGGTGGTGGACTCGGTGGCGGCGCTCACCCCCCGGGCGGAGATCGAGGGCGACATGGGCGACAGCCATGTGGGCCTGTTGGCCCGGCTCATGAGCCAGGCCCTGCGCAAGTTGGCGGGTTCCATCTCCAAGACCAACTGCATTGTCATCTTCATCAACCAGCTGCGGGAAAAGGTGGGCGTGGTGTACGGCAACCCGGAGGTTACCACCGGCGGCCGGGCGCTGAAGTTCTACGCCTCCGTGCGCATGGAGGTGCGGAGGATCGAGGCCATCAAGAACGGCACCGAGGTGGTGGGCAACCGCACCCGGGCCAAGATCGTAAAGAACAAGGTTGCGCCCCCCTTCCGGGAGGCGGAGTTCGAGATCATGTACGGCGAGGGCATCTCCAAAATGGGCGAGCTGGTTGACTTGGCTGTCAAGCTGGACATTGTGCAGAAGTCCGGCTCCTGGTTCTCCATGGGGGACACCCGGTTGGGCCAGGGCCGGGACGCGGTGAAGAAGTATTTCCAGGACAACCCGGAGATTGCCGAAAAGGTGGAAGCCGAGGTACGTGCCAACTCCTTCAAGCTCATGAGCCGTCAGGCCCAGATCGCCGCCAAGGCCGCGGGCCGCGCGGTGGACGTGTCCGCCGACGACTTTGAGGGATAACGGGCCATGGTTTCGGTGGAGCGGTTTACACAGGACAAGATCGGCGGCGTGATGGAATTTGAGCGGGAGCTGCGCAGGCAGGAGCCGGACACCTTTTTTATGGACGCGGGCGAGGGATACCGGGCGCTGCTGGAAAAGAGCTTTTGTGACGGACGTTTCGTTAACGCGCTGTCCCTGCTTGCCTGCGAGGACGGGCGCGTGATCGGCCGGATTGACGCGTCGATTATCGCCGCCAGAAGCGATGCGTGTTGCGGCTGCGCCTATCTGGACTGGATCTGCGTGCTGAAGGAGGAGCGGCACCGGCAGGTGGCCCAGCTCCTGCTGAAGGAGCTGAGGCGGGAGCTGAAGGGGTGCGGGGTGGAAACCCTGATCGCCATTATGGCCCACAATCCGGAATCTGTTAGCTTTTACAGGGCCGTGGAGCACGCGTCCATTCACGACGAGGCGGTTTGGATGGATTGTGATGAAAATTGAGAAATTAGAGCCGTCCAAGCACAAAGAGGGCCGCTGGCTGGCGTGGCTGGACGACGGTTCCATCGTCCGTGTGGGCGAAGGGGACGTGGTGTCCCTGGGGCTGTACGCGGGAAAAGAGCTGACGGACGGGGAGGGCGAAGCCCTTGCCGCCGCCGGGGCGCAATCTAAGCTCATGGAGCGGGCGGTGGGGCTGCTGGCCCTGCGGCCCATGTCCCGGAAGGATCTGCTGGATAAGCTGTGCGCCCCGCCCCGGCAAAAGAAGGAAAAGTGGCCTTACGACAAGCTGGACGATGTCCCTGACCCGGATATTTTACAGCCCCAGAGGGAGGCGATCCGGGAGCAGGCGGAGGCGGTGGCTGATAAGCTCGCCGATTTGGGGCTGCTGAACGATGAGGAGTATGCCTGCACGGTGGTACGCCACTATGCCGCCAAGGGCTATGGGCCCCGGAAAATCCGGGACGAGCTGTACCGCCGGGGGGTGCCCCGGGAATACTGGGAGGGCGCCCTGGGGGAGCGGGAGCCGGACGAGCGCCAGATTGACAAGCTGGTTCGGCAGAAGCTCCGGGGGGCGGAGCCTACCCGGGAGAATTTGAAGAAGGTGTCCGGCTATCTGGCCCGGCGGGGCTACGGCTGGGATGAGATCTCCGGGGCGCTGGGGCGCCTCCGGAAGGAGGAATGGGAGTAAATGGGATATACAGTGGCGTTCCAGTCCCTGGGCTGTGCCAAAAACTTGGTGAACACCGAGCAGATGATGGCCCTGTGCCGGGACGCGGGATTCACCGTCACCGGAGACCCGGAGGGGGCGGACGTGGCGGTGCTCAACACCTGCGGCTTCATTGAATCCGCCAAGAGCGAGGCCATCGAAGCGATTTTAGAGCTGGCGGCGCTGAAAAAGGACGGGAAGCTGAAAAAGCTGCTGGTGGCGGGCTGTCTCAGCCAGCGCTACCCGGATGATATCCGTGCCGAGCTGCCCGAGGTGGACGGCCTGCTGGGCACAGGCAGCTACACCGATGTGGTGTCCGCCGTGGAACGGCTCATGGCGGGGGAGAGGCCGGAACAGTTCGGCGACATCCACCGTACCTATGAGGATGGGGAGCGCTGGGTGACCACGCCGCCCTGGACGGCGTACTTAAAAATCGCCGAGGGATGCTCCAACGGCTGCGCATTCTGCGTCATCCCCAGACTGCGGGGGAAGTACCGCAGCCGCTCCATGGAGGCCCTGCTGGCGGAAGCGGAGGGGCTGGAGCGCCGGGGGGTGAAGGAGCTCATTGTCATCGCCCAGGACATCACCCGGTACGGGCTGGACCTGGGGGATGGAACCACGCTTGCCAAGCTCCTGACGGAGTTGTGCAAGCTGGATTTCCACTGGATCCGGCTGCACTACCTCTACCCGGAGGCGGTGACGGACGAGCTGATCGAGGTCGTTGCCCGGGAAAAGAAGATCGTCCACTACCTGGACATCCCCATCCAGCACGCCAACGACGGCATTTTAAAAGCCATGCGCCGCCGGAACACCAAGGCGGAGATTGAAATTCTGTTTGCCAGGCTCCGTGCCGCCATGCCGGACGTGGTGATCCGCACCTCCCTGATCTGCGGCCTGCCCGGGGAAGGAGAGGCGGAGTTTGAGGAGCTGTGCCAGTTCCTGCGGGAGCAGAAGATCCAGCGGGCGGGGGTGTTCCAGTTCTCCCCGGAGGAGGGCACCCTGGCCGCCGCCATGGACAACCAGGTGGATCCGGATATTGCCGGGCGCCGGGTGGAGCTGGTAGTGGATTTGCAGTCCCGGATCATGGACGAGTATAACGAACAACGCCTGGGTACCTGCATGGAGGTTTTGTGCGAGGGCTTTGACGGGGAGGCCGGCTGCTATGCGGGCCGAACCTACGCCGATTCGGTGGACATTGATGGCCGGGTGCTTTTCACGGCGGCGGGGCTGGTGCCCGCTGGGGAGTTTGTGTGGGTGCGCATTACCGGCGTATCCGATGGTGAACTGACTGGCGAGATTGAGGATTGACCAGCATAAGCGGAAAGGAAGAGAACGAATGAATACAGCCAACAAGCTGACCATGCTGCGGGTGGTGCTGATCCCCGTGTATTTAGTGCTGTGGCACCTGGATTTTTCGTGGAACAATTATGCCGCATTGGCCGTTTTTGTGGTTGCCAGCCTCACCGATCTGCTGGATGGCTACATCGCGAGGCACTACAACCAGGTTACCGACTTCGGTAAGTTTATGGATCCGTTGGCGGACAAGGTGCTGGTGCTCACCGCTATGGCCTGCTTCTGCTCCATGGGCCGCTTCCCGGACTGGGCGCTGGCCATCGTCATTGCCCGGGAGTTTGCCGTGTCCGGCCTGCGTTTGGTGGCGGTGGACAATGGGCGGGTGATTGCCGCCGGGTGGTCCGGCAAGGTGAAAACCGCCTCTACCATGGTGTGCCTTTGTGTGATGCATGTGACCGTAGCGTTCCAGCCGCCCATGGAGGTGGTGGATTGGGTGTGCGTCATTATCATCGCTGTTACCACCCTATATTCCGGTGTGGAGTATTTTGCGAAGAACAAGGATGTACTGAACTGGAATAAGTGAGATAAAAACCGGTCCACAATGGGGCAGTGACGTAAGAAAATATTTTAAGCGAGGGTCGGCGCGGCGTTAGGCTACGTCGGCATTCGCATTA
Source organism: uncultured Oscillospiraceae bacterium (assembly GCA_910579595.1). Classification (GTDB taxonomy): domain Bacteria; phylum Bacillota; class Clostridia; order Oscillospirales; family Oscillospiraceae; genus Enterenecus. The sequence continues at coordinate 54,238 of CAJTVM010000004.1, read as the reverse complement.
TTCTTGTTTTGGACTGTTTAGGATTGCTCCTGCGTTTCCTCAAAATCAAACGCACCAATGAAGTTATAGACAATCTCAATTTCACGGATTTTCACCCGCTTCTGCTGTTCGTCGGTAAGCGTAAATCTATGCAGTGTCCTGCACGGCCCAAAGCTAAGGCAGAAAATACAATAAAGCCTGATGAAGTGCCATGTACTATCGGATAGTGCATGGCACTGCTTGCAGTAGAATACATTGGGGGGCGAGACGATGGAATGGGGACTACAACAGGTAAATCACAACAGCCGGTTAATGGAATGGGACCGGCGGAGCGCAGCATCAAGCCCTTCGTGAATGGACGCAAAAACTTTCTGTTTGCTAATACCCCGCTGGGCGCCCAGGCCAGCGGGGTGATCTACAGTCTGGTTGAGACGGCCGAGGAAACAGGAATTGGATCCCTTCTGCTATCTGACCTGGCTTTTGAAGACCGCTGTGCATCAAATTCTGTCTGCGGGCTCCAAGTGCGCCGCGTCTTCCCTTCCGTTTTTTCTATACAATCCGCGCCCCTTCCTGACGCCTCCTTTCATCAATCTGATGCTGGACATCCAAATTATTCGGGTGTATAATAGCGTTGCTGTTTTCAGCACAAAGTCTAACGCCCTGTTTGGTTCTGCTGCTGAGAAAAAAGAACCGGCGTTACACAGGAAAGAAGGTATGTCATTGATGAAGCAACACAAAAAGGGCCTGGCGATCTGGCTGACAGCGGTGCTGCTGTTGCTCATCGCCGCGCTTCTGTCGGGGTCCCCTGGCCGCTCGGAGAGCGTTCAGGAGGCGATGCGGGACGCGGTGCTCCACAACGTCAACCGCATCAGTCTGTTCGGGCTCAAGGAGGTCAGCCCCGGACTGATCTCGGCCTTTCTGGTGACGGCGATTCTGCTGCTTACAGCCGCCCTGATCCGGGTGTTTGCCATCCCCAGGTTCAAGCTGATTCCTGGAAAGCTCCAGCTGGTGCTGGAGGAAGCGGTAGGGCTTTTTGACCGCATGGCCAAGACCAACAGCCCCCACCGCTGCGGCTTTATGGGGGCTTATATTTTTGCCGCCGGGGCGTACATCTTCGTGGGCACCCTCTTTGAGCTGCTGGGCATCCAGGCCATCACTACCCACGGCCACCCCGTTACCCTGCCCGCCCCGCTGTCCGACGTGAACGCCGCCATCGCCCTGGGCACCCTGTCCTACCTGGTGATTCTCTCCGGCGGCATCGCGGGCAACGGACCTAAGGGGATTTTGAAAACCCTCAAGGAGTTTTCCCTGCCCATCTCCATGAGTTTCCGTCTGTTCGGCGCGCTGCTCAGCGGCCTGCTGGTGACGGAGCTGGTCTATTATTTTGTGCACCTCAGCTTTGTGCTGCCGGTGGTGGTGGGCGTGCTGTTTACCCTGCTCCACGCTCTGATTCAGACCTATGTGCTCACCATGCTCACCGCCCTGTACTACGGCGAGGTGTCCGAACCGTCCCACGGGCAGGGGAAGAAAACGAAGAAAAAGACGAAATCTGTCTGATATTCCGAAAGCTTACTGAATAATGGAGGTTTTTACCATGAATAAACTGCTGAAAAAAATCCTTGTGCTGGCCGGGGTAATGATGCTCGCCCTGTCCCTGGCCGCTCCCGCCTTTGCCGCCGACGCCCCGGACACCACCGAGCCCGCCGCCCAGTCCGATACACAGGAGGGCAGCACCATCGGTCTGAAGGCCATCGCCGCAGGCATTGCCGTGGGCATCGCCGCTGCCGGCGGCGCCGTGGGCATGGGTCTGGCCACCGCCAAGTCCACCGAAAGCATCGCCCGCCAGCCCGAGGCGGAAGGCAAGGTACGTACCACCCTGATGCTGGGCTTGGTGTTCATCGAAACGGCCATCATCTACGCTTTGCTGGTGGTCATCCTAATCATCTTTGTACTGTAAGTTTGGGAGGACGCTATCATGCCTCTGAATATTGATTTGCAGCAGATTCTGCTGCACTGGTTGAACCTGGCGATCCTGACGGGGGGGCTCTATTTCCTCCTGTTCAAGCCGGTGAAAAGGTTTATGGAACAGCGGGAGGCCCACTACCGGGAGCTGGATCGGCAGGCGGCGGACAAGCTGGCCCAGGCGGAGCAGCTCAAGCTGGACTGTCAGGCCAAGCTGGATCGGGCGGATGACGAGATCCACCAGGAGAAGGTGAAGGCCCAGCAGGCCGCTCAGCAGGCCGCCCAGGAGCAGATGGAGCAGGCCGAGGAGCAGGCGAAGCACATCGTCGCCAAGGCCAAGGCCGAGGCGGAGCAGAGCCGTGAGCGCGCCATCCGGGAGTCCCAGAAGGAGCTGCGTGAGCTGGCCGCTCAGGCCGCCCGAAAGCTGGCGGGCCAGCCGGGAACCGACCCCTTCGACCAGTTCCTGGACTTGACGGAGGGAGGGAGTGCCCATGCGAAGCGATAGGAGCCGCCTGAGCGCCGAGCTGCGCAGCGCTGCCAAGCCCACCGAGGAGCAGCTTCAGCGATTCAGCCAGTTTCTCACCAAGACCTATCAGCGCAAGATTCCCCTCCGCTGGGAGCAGGACGATACCATCCAGGAGGGCTTCCGCCTCCAGGCCGGCTCCGACGTGTACGATTGGACGCTGGATGGCCGGATGCGGCAGTTTTACGACTATCTGCGCCAGCTCCAGCCCGGGGAAAACGACATCGTCCCCCTCATCCGCCAGGCGGTGGAGGACTGGACCCCTGCGCCTGCCCCGGAGGAGATCGGCGAGGTACTCACCGTGGACGGCGACATCGCTACCGTGAACGGGCTGAACCATGCCCAGTACGGGGAGATCCTGGTTTTCTCCTCCGGTGTTAAAGGTATGGTGCAGGATCTCCGGGCCGATGGCCTGAGCTGCATCCTTTTTGGAGACGGTGAGGAGATCAGCGCGGGCAGCATTGTCCGCCGCACCTTAAAAACAGCCGGTATGCCGGTGGGGGACGGCTTCCTGGGCCGGGTGGTGGACGCGCTTGGCGTGCCCATTGACGGCAAAGGCTCCGTCGAGATCGAGGGCCACCGCCCCATGGAGACCCCCGCCCCCGGCATTCTGGACCGGCAGAGCGTCAACGCCCCCATGGAGACGGGCCTGCTGGCCATCGATTCCATGTTTCCCATCGGCCGGGGGCAGCGGGAGCTAATCATCGGCGACCGGCAGACGGGCAAGACCGCCATCGCCCTGGATACCATCCTCAACCAGAAGGGCAAGGACGTGGTGTGCGTCTATGTGGCCATCGGGCAGAAAACCAGCTCGGTGGCCCAATTGGTGGAAAACCTCACCCGCCGGGGGGCCATGGAGTACACCTGCGTGGTCAGCGCCCCCGCAGGGGCGTCCGCCGCGCTGCAGTATATCGCCCCCTATGCCGGGTGCGCCCTGGCGGAGCATTTCATGTATCAGGGGCGGGATGTGCTTATCGTATATGACGATCTCAGCAAGCACGCCGTGGCCTACCGGGCGCTGTCCCTGCTGCTGGAGCGCTCACCGGGCCGCGAGGCATACCCCGGCGACGTGTTCTACCTCCATTCCCGCCTGCTGGAACGCTCCGCCCACCTCAGCGATGAGCTGGGGGGCGGCAGCATGACCGCCCTGCCCATCGTGGAAACCCAGGCGGGGGACGTGTCTGCCTATATCCCCACCAACATCATCTCCATTACCGATGGCCAGATCTTCCTGGAAAGCGACCTGTTCTTTTCCGGCCAGCGCCCCGCCGTCAACGTGGGCCTGTCCGTGTCCCGTGTAGGCGGCGATGCCCAGACGAAAGCCATGAAGTCCGCCGCCGGGGCCATCCGGCTGGAGCTGGCCCAGTATCGGGAGATGGAGGTATTCACCCAGTTCTCCAGCGACTTGGACGACGCCACCAAGCGCCAGCTCACCTTCGGCCAGGGGCTGACCCGGCTGCTGCGCCAGCCCCAGTATGCTCCCCTTGCCCAGCACCAGCAGGTGATCATCCTGGTAGCCGCGCTGAACCACGTCATGCAGGACGTGCCTGTGGAGCGGATCGATGCCTTCCGCACAGGACTGCTGGCCTATGCTGGGGAGGAGGCCCCCGATCTGTGCGCCCGGATTGATCAAAGCGGGCGGCTGTCCGACGCGGATAGGGAGGAGATCCTGGCTCTGTCCAAGGAATTCCTGACCCAGTTCCAGGGCGTCGGGACGCAGGAGGGGTGACATGGCCGGGACGAAGGAGATCAAAACCCATATGGAGAGCGTCCAGGAGACGAGGAAGATCACCAACGCCATGTACCTCATTTCCTCTACCAAGCTGCGTCGGGCCCGCCAGGATCTGGACAACACCCGCCCCTATTTTGAGGCCCTGCGCCGGGAGATCAAGCGCATTTTCCGCACGGTGGAGAACAAGGCGGTGGACAGCCCCTATTTCTACCCCACAGAGGGGGAGCCTCCTCTGGACAAACCCAGCGCCTGCCTGGTGATCACCGCTGACAAGGGGCTGGCGGGGGCGTACAATCAGAACGCTATCAAGGAGGCGCTGAAGCTGCTGGAGCAGCACCCGGATACCAAGCTGTTTGTGGTTGGGGAGTACGGACGGCGGTTTTTTGCCTCCCACAACATCCCCATCGAGCGTAGCTTCCTCTATACTGCCCAGAACCCCACCATGGCCCGGGCCCGAGAGATCAGCGCCCTGCTGCTGGATGGCTTTCAGAAGGATCAACTGGATCGCATCTATGTGATCTACACCGATATGGCAAACGGCATAGCGTACGAGGCCAAATGCACCCGGCTGCTGCCCTTCCACCGGGAATATTTCGCGGACACTGCCCTCAATGAACCGCCGGCGGCCACCCCCTTTGAATTCCTGCCCGATGTGAATTCGGTGCTGGACAGCATGATGCCCAGCTACGTCTCCGGCTTTATCTACAGCGCCCTCATCGACAGCTTCTGCTGTGAGCAGCAGGCCCGGATGACCGCCATGGACAGCGCCAACCAGAACGCGGAGAAGCTGCTCTCCGAGCTGTCCCTCCAGTATAACCGCGTCCGACAGTCCGCCATCACTCAGGAGATCACCGAGGTTTCCGCGGGGGCCAGGGCACAGAGGCAAAAGCACCAGAAAGAAGGCTGATGAGTATGGAACGAGCGTTTATCACAAAAATCTCCGGTCCTGTGGTGGATGTGGAGGTTGTCAGCGGGGACCTTCCCCGCCTGCGGGAGGAGCTGACGGTTGAGAAAAACGGCGATAACCATGTCATGGAGGTTGCCCAGCATTTGGACAACAGGACGGTACGCTGTATTATGCTCTCGCCCAGCGAGGGGCTGGCCCGGGGGCTGGCGGTGGACATCCCCGGCCATACCATCCAGGTTCCCGTGGGGGAGGCTACCTTGGGGCGTATGTTCAATGTCCTGGGGGAGCCAATTGACGGGGCCGGACCGGTGCCCGAGGGCACCCCGGTGCGCTCCATCTACCGCAAGCCTCCCGCTTTTGACGAGCAGAGCCCCGCGGTGGAGGTTCTGGAGACGGGCATCAAGGTCATCGACCTGTTGGAGCCCTACCCCAAAGGGGGAAAAATCGGCCTGTTCGGCGGCGCCGGTGTGGGCAAGACCGTGCTCATCCAGGAGCTGATCCACAATGTCGCCATGGAGCACGGCGGCTATTCCATTTTCACCGGCGTGGGCGAGCGCTCCCGTGAGGGCAACGACCTGTGGCGGGAGATGCGGGAGAGCGGCGTGTCCTCCAAAACCGCCCTGGTGTTCGGCCAGATGAACGAGTCCCCCGGCGTGAGGATGCGGGTAGCTCTGTCGGGACTGACCATGGCGGAGCATTTCCGGGATAAGGAACACAAGGACGTGCTGCTGTTCATCGACAACATCTTTCGTTTTGTTCAGGCGGGCAGCGAGGTGTCTACGCTGCTGGGCCGTATGCCCTCTGCCGTAGGCTATCAGCCCACCCTGGCCAACGAGATGGGGGAATTGCAGGAGCGCATTACCTCCACCAAGGCGGGCTCGGTCACGTCGGTGCAGGCGGTATACGTCCCGGCGGACGATCTCACCGATCCCGCCACCGCCACCACCTTTGCCCACCTGGACGCCACCACGGTTTTGAGCCGAAAAATCTCCGAGCAGGGTATTTACCCCGCTGTGGACCCGCTGGAATCCTCCTCCCGTATTTTGGAGGCGGACATTGTGGGCGCGGAGCACTACCGGGTGGCCCGGAAGGTGCAGGAGATTCTGGAAAAATACCGGGAGCTTCAGGATATCATTGCCATCCTGGGTATGGATGAGCTCAGCGACGAGGACCGCAAGACGGTGGCCCGGGCCCGACGGCTCCAGCGCTTCCTGGCCCAGCCAACCCATGTGGCGGAGAAGTTCACCGGCATCCCCGGCGTATATGTCCCACTGAAGGACACCTTGGAGAGCTTTGCCGCCATTGTGGACGGTGAGTTGGATCAGTACCCGGAGGCGGCATTTTATAATGTGGGTGCCTGGCGGGATGTGGTGGAAAAGGCCAAAAAGCTGGAGGGAGGTTTATAATGGACACCTTCCAGGTCCATATTTTGGCGGCGGACCGGACCTTTTACGAGGGCCCCTGCGAGAGCCTGACCATCTCCACCAGCGATGGCGAATGGGGTATTCTTGCCCACCACAGCAGCGCTATGGGCGCGGTGATCCCCGGTACCCTGCGCTGCCGCACCCCCGGTCAGCCGGAGCAGCTGGCCGCTGTTTCCGCCGGAATGGTGAAGGTGGAGAACAACGAGGTGCTGGTGCTGGTGGACTCTGCCGAACGCCCCGAGGAGATTGACGCTGCCCGTGCCAAGCGGGAGGCGGACGAGGCGCGGGAAGCGATCCTTCAGCGCAAGAGCATCCAGGAGTACCAGCTTGCCCAGGCAACTCTGGCCCGAGCGCTGAACCGGCTGCGGGTGAAGGACGGGGGACGGCAGATTTAACCCGTTTTGACAGAACAAAGGCGGAGAAATGCAACTGCATTTCTCCGCCTTAAAGCATTTTATATTGTTCCGTCCCTGATTTTCCCCAGGGCGGTGAGCAGATTGGGATAGCAGGCGTCATAATACTTGGCAATCTCCTGATCCGGGGTGAGCAGGTCGGGGATCATCACGGTGAAGCAGCCCGCCGCGTGTCCGGCCCGAACGCCGTTGAAGCTGTCCTCAAACACGTAGCAGTCGGCAGGGTTCAACCCGAGCCGCTGGGCGGCCAACAGGAAGGCATCGGGATTGGGTTTGCCCCGTGACACATCCTCCCCGGAGATCACCGCGTCAAAATAGGGGCGGATGCCGCTGCGCTCCAGATTCCGGTGGATGGGATCCCGGTGGGAGCTGCTGGCCACGGCCATTTTCACGCCCTGGGCACGGAAAAATTCCAGAATCTCATGGAGCCCCGGCTTTTCTGGGAGGGTGTGGCTTTGGATGCCATAGCTGATTTGGAAGGTCAGCTTCATTAGGGTGTCGGGATCGGCATCTGGGACAAAGGTACGGATGATCTGCCGCGTTCCCTCCCCGCTGGAGCCGCTGACGGCGGTGCGGAATCCCTCCGGGAGCTTGACGTTCAGCTGTTTGGCGGCCTGGGCCCAAGCCAGACTGAAAATGGCCTCCGTGTCAAACATCAGCCCATCCTGATCGAAAATTGCGCCTTTTTTCATGTTCTATACCTCCGCTCTGAAGCCGGATGATGGGCTGCCCGCCTGTTGGCCGATGTCCGCCAAAAATGCCTGGATATAGGGCAGGGCTACCCCAATGTTGATGTTATGGGAGGGCATTTTGCTGATGAGAAGGTAGTCATCGCTGTCGTCGAAGGGACAGCCCCGCCGGATTTCATCGTAGATCAGGCGGAGATCCGATTGGGTAAAGTACGGGGCCAAGTGCCCGCCCAGGATGAAGTCCACATCGTGCACCAGGTGGAGCATCCCAATCAGCCCTGCCAGGTTTTTCAGGTAGTCCTGCCAGCGTTTGGTCTGTTCTGGTGCGCCGCTGCGCACCAGCTGGAAAAAATCTTCTGGGTCGTCATCGCCCAGCAACGACTGCATGGAGCAAATCGTCTCCATACATCCGCGCTTGCCGCAGTAGCACAGTTTCCCCCGGGGACGGGCCTGGATGTGTTCAAAGGTGGCTGTGTGGCCGTGCTTGCCGGGGACGATATTTCGCTTGACGATCATGGAGCCGCCTAAGTGCCGGCTCAGGGAGAGATAGATGGCATCCGTGAGATTGGGGGAGCTCCACAGTTCGGACAGGGCGGCGGCGTCCGGGTCGTGGACAAAAGAGCAGGGGTAGGGCAGATAGCGGGAAAGGGCCTGAGTGGTCAGCCCAGTGCAGCCCATGATGGCGCCGTAGACCACCGTGGAGCCATCGGCAGCGATGAGGCCCTGCATAGCAAAGCCGATGCCCAAAATCCTGTCGCCGGGGATCGGGAGGGAGGCGGTAAATTTTAAAATGACATCGCACAGCCGTTTGTAATAGGTATCCACATTTTTAAAGTGCAGCTTTGCCGTTATGCGGTGGATGTTTCTTCCGTAAAGATCTACCGCGATGATTTTCGCCCCTTCCTGAGTGACCTCCACGCCGATGGAGATCCGGTAGTCGGCGGCAATGGAGTAGGCGGCTGCTTTCCGGCCCACCTGGTCGGCGTCCAGCTGGCCGCTTTTATAGATCAGCCCGGTTTCCTCCATTTCCGCGAGGTTAGAGGCTACAGTTGGGCGGCTCAGCCGCAGGGCATAGGTGAGATCCTGCTGGGATACTGTTTTGTGCTCATAGATGTAGTTGTAGATCTGCTGCCGGTTGGTCTTTCTAATCTGGCCCGGTGTGATGCTCTTTGGCATCCCGTCACCCCCTGTCAGGCGCTGCTGGTATCATTTTACCAATCCGTGCCTTGAATTTCCATCTGCGTTTTGCATAAAATTCGCAAAATCATTTAGCAAAATTGCCATGTTGACAATCGGGAGGCTCCTCTTTATAATGAGGATATAAAAACGATTTTGTAAAAAGGACTAACAAAAATGGTTTGCATACCACCTGCGCAATCATCAAGATTTTTTGGGAATGAGGCGTTTTTATGAAGGAAACCATGGTTCAACAGCTCATGATTGAGCCGAAAAAGATCACCTTCCGGGAGGTTCCTGTGCCCGGGCCTGGCCCGGATCAGGTGCTGGTGAAGATCAAGAAAATCGGTGTGTGCGGCAGCGACATCCACGTCTACCACGGTGCCCATCCCTATACTTCTTACCCGGTGACTCAGGGTCATGAGGTGTCCGGGCAGATTGTGGAGCTGGGCGAGTATGTGAAGGATTTGCAGGTGGGCCAGCGGGTCACTATTGAGCCCCAGGTATTCTGCGGACACTGCTATCCCTGCCTCCACGGCAAGTATAACCTATGCGAAAAGCTGAAGGTGATGGGGTTCCAGACCGCCGGCGCCGCCAGCGAGTATTTTGCCGTGGATGCCTCTAAGGTGACGCCGCTGCCGGAATGCATGACCTACAGCGAGGGGGCCATGATCGAGCCGCTGGCGGTTACGGTTCACGCGGCTAAGCGATTCCCCGATTTGAAGGGGGCGAAGGTGGTGGTTTTGGGCTGCGGGCCTATCGGGATTTTGCTGATCCAGTCCCTAAAGTCGCTGGGCGCGGCCCAGGTGTTTGCCACCGATATCTCCGACACCCGGCTGGCGCTGGCCAAGGATCTGGGGGCGGATTTCACGGTGAATACCACAAAGGAGGACTACGCCGCGGCCCTGCTGGATGCCTTCGGCCCCGATAAGTCGGACGTGATCTACGAGTGCGCCGGGACAGATACCACCATGGAGCAGGCCATCCAAAACGCCCGGAAGGGCAGTACTATCATCCTGGTGGCGGTGTTCGGCAGGCGGGCCAATGTGGATCTGGCCAAGCTCAACGACTCCGAGCTGGATCTGAATACCTCCATGATGTACCGCCATGAGGACTATATGGACGCGATCCAGTTTGTCCGGGAGGGGAAGATTCAGCTCAAACCCTTGCAAAGCGCCCGGTTTGCCTTTGAGGACTATCAGAAGGCATATGAATACATCGATGCCAATCGGGAAGCCACTATGAAAGTGCTCATTGACGTGGATCCATCGGAGGAATGAAAATGAAACTGACCAAAGATGGATTAAACGACAGACAAAGCTGGGCCAAAGCAGGAATCGGGCTCCCGGCCTATGATTCCGCCCAGCTGGCGCAGCGGACAAAAGAGTCCCCGATTTGGGTGCATTTTGGCATAGGCAATATTTTCCGTATCTTTTTAGGGGGCATTGCGGATCGGCTGATCTCTGACGGCGCGTTGGACAAAGGCATCACCTGCGTGGAAGCCTTTGACTTCGACGTGGTGGACAAAATTTACGCGCCCTATGACAATCTGACCTTGGCGGTTACCCTCCACGAGGACGGGCGGACGGATCAGCGGGTGCTGGGCTCCCTGGCTGAGGCAGTGAAGGCCCGGCCGGACGATACCGCCGCCTGGGGGCGGCTGAAGGAGATTTTTTCTGTCCCTGGCCTCCAGATGGTTTCCTTTACCATCACGGAGAAGGGCTACGCCCTGCGGGGTGCGGACGGGGACTATCTCAGCTATGTGAAGGCGGACATGGACGGCGGGCCCGGGTCTGCGGCGGGGGCCATGGGCGTTGTCACGGCAATGCTGTACGCCCGCTTCCAGGCGGGCAGGTATCCACTGGCCCTGGTCTCCATGGACAATGTGTCCCAGAACGGGAAAAAGCTGCGGGAATCCGTGATGGAAACCGCCAAGGTGTGGGCAGGCAAGGGACTGGTGGATCAGGGATTCCTGGACTATGTGGGTGACGAGTCCGTTGTCAGCTTCCCCTGGACTATGATTGACAAGATCACCCCCCGGCCCAGCGAGGCGGTGGCCAAGGCTCTCTCGGAAGCAGGGGTGGAGGACATGGACATCGTGGTCACCTCCAAGCAGACCTACATCGCCCCCTTTGTCAACGCCGAGGGGCCGGGGTATCTGGTGGTGGAGGATTCCTTCCCTAACGGACGTCCCCCGCTGGAGCGGGCCGGTGTGTACATGGCCAGCCGGGAGACGGTGAACAAGTCCGAGCGGATGAAGGTTACCGTGTGCCTGAACCCCATCCACACCGCTTTGTGTACCTACGCGTGTATGCTGGGCTATGAGCTGTTTGCTGACGGGATGGGCGATCCGGATCTGCGGGAGCTGGCCCGCCAGGTGGGGTATGTGGAGGGTCTCCCCATGGTGGAGGATCCCAGGATTCTCTCCCCCAAGGCGTTCTTAGACGAGCTGATGGCGGTGCGCTTTCCCAACCCCTGCCTGGGGGATACCAGCGCCCGGATCGCGGTGGACATCTCCCAGATGGTTGGCATCCGCTTTGGGGTAAACATCAAAGCCTATGTGTCCCGCTATGGCAGCGCGGAGCGGCTGACGGCTATTCCCCTGGCTATCGCCGGGTGGATCCGCTATCTGTTGGCGGTGGACGACGAGGGCAGGCCCTTCGAGCTCTCCCCGGACCCGATGCTCCCGGAGCTGCGGGAACAGCTGGCCGGGGTGGAGTTTGGAAGGCCCGAGAGCCTGACGGATCAGCTGCGGCCCATCCTCTCCAATACCAATGTCTTTGGCAGCGACCTCTATGCTGCCGGTATCGGGGAGAAGATTGAGAATATGGTGCGTCAGGAGCTGGCAGGGCCAGGTGCGGTGCGGGCGGCGCTGAAGCGCGCACTCTATCCGGTGTGATATGGAAGCGGCGCCGCATATACAGCCGCTATGGGGGCGCATTCTTTTCTATCTGCTTTGCACCCACGAGTACGGGCACACCATCCAATGTCTTGTCCTCGGTCCCTTGTACTGGGTTGTTGCTGCGCTCTCCAGCGTCATCTGGCGCCGCTGCTTTGCCGGATACCGAAAAGAGTACGGCGTGCCATACGATGCCCTCTACTGTGAGCGCACCGCCTGGGGCAAAAAGTGGGGCAGGGTGCAATGAAATTGCATATTAGTGTCCAAAACGGCCATTTCCCAGGGAAATGGCCGTTTTCATGCGAAAATCAGAATCATCCGTATATCGGACGGTCCCAACATTTTCTGTTCCGAAATCAGAGAAAAGATTTTGCGTCCTTGAAGAAGCTGGCGGTGATCAGCGCAATCACCGCGCCGATGGGGAAGGCGGCGATGATGCTCACGGATTGCAGGTTGCCCATGGAGCTCTCGGAAAACAGCAGGGCTATGGGCAGGGCAATGAGCAGCAGGCACCACATGAGCTTTACCCCCCAGTGGGGGTCATCCTCCTGGTTCAGCCTGCGGTAGCTGTAACAGGAGGCGATAAGAGCGATGGAGTCAAAGGAGGTGGCGTAAAAGGCCACCATGGTGATCAGCACCAACACCAGTACCAGCTGGGCGAAGGGCAGGGTGCGGATCATAGAGATGATGAGGCTGTACAGATCTCCGGTTTCATTGTATTGGGCGATGAAGTCTGCCGCGCCAGACGCCTGCTTTCCCAAGGAGTAGTTGCCCAGCACGATGAAGCTGACCACCGTGGAGCCAACGCCAAACCCGTAGCCGCCCAAAATGGTCTGGCGCACGGTGCGCCCCTTGGAGATACCGCCAATGAAAAAGGGAGCGGCCACGCACCATACCATCCAATAGGACCAGTAGAAAATGGTCCAGTTCTGGGGGAAGGAAGAGGTTCGCTGGGGGTCGGTGAAGGTGGCAAGCTGGAAAAAGTTCTGCACCATCCGCCCCAGGGCTTCCAAGCCGGTCTCAATGACATATCGGGCTTCCCCGCCCAACAGGAGCACATAGGCCAGCAGGCCGAAAAACAGGTAGATGCAGGATTTTGCCAGCAGGCTGATGCCCCGGAAGCCGTGAAGCAGGGAATAGGTGTATACCGCGCAGGTCACCAGCAGAATAAGCACAGTGACCGCATTGCGATCCAGCGGAATGTGGAACAGCTCCTCGATGATGCCGGCCATCAGGGGGGTGGCCAAGCTGAAGGTGGTGGCTGTCCCCGCCAACAGGGCAAAGACTGCCAGCAGATCAATGAGCCTGCCGGGCAGGCCGTCGGTGTGCTTTCCCAGAATGGGGCGGCAGGCCTCGGAGTACCGCTGCCGCTCCCGCTTGCGCACGTGGAGCATAAAGCCGAAGGCGGCGGCCAGCATGAGATAAAAACCCCAGGGGATCAGGCTCCAGTGGAACAGGGGAAAGACGCTGGCCCAGTCCTGGATGGATCCCAGCCCGGCAATATGGGGATCCACGGCGTACAAAATCCACTCGGAAAAGGAGTAGAACAGGATGTCCGCCGCCAGCCCCGCCGTGAACATCATGGAACCCCAGGTGAAAAATGAATATTTCGGTTTTCCCCCCGGATCGCCCAGCACAATGTTCCCATATTTGGAAAACGCCGCAAACATGGACGCCAGAAATACCCCCAGTCCGATGACCAGATAATAGACGCCAAAGGTGTCGCCGAGCAGGAACCGGATGCCGCCCAGCACCTCGTTGGACTGGGCTGGGAAGGCAATAAACAGCACGCTCAGCGCCAGGATGCACCCCAGGGGGACCAGGGTGATGGCCCAGTCAATTTTTTTTCCGCTGTGATCCATATTACCGTGTCCCCTCCAGATAAGCTTTGTATACGGGATCCAGCGCCGCAAGCTCGGACAGGCTGTCCACCTCCACAAGATCCCCCGGTTCCATGGGGAAAATCCCCAGCTCATAGTCCTCAGGGTGGCAGAACAGGGCTACATCGTCCCAGTAGATGCCTCGGTTTTGTTTTTGCTCAAACTCCAGTTCCAGATGCCGCCGGAGCCGCGCCCCGTCCGCCTCACTCCAGCGGGAGACGCTGAACAGCTGCCAGCCATGGGAGCCCCCTGTCCGGCTGCACGCGGTGACCAAACTGTGCTCCACCGTCAGCAGCCACTCGTCCGTGCGGCAATCCGTCCACACCGCGTTGTAGCCCGAGCGCTCAAATTCCGGGGCCAGGATGCGGGGTTGGCGGATTAGCTGGTCGCCGTCCAGGATGATGACGTCGCGCAGGTGCTCCCGGGCGGCGTAGAGGGAGGAGATGTTGTTGCAGGTGTCATACCAGGGGTTTTCAATGAGCGCCACGCCGGGCCAGTCCCGCTCCAACGCCCGGAACTGCTCCTTCAAGTAGCCCACCACCACGTAGATCTCGTTGATCCCGTTTTCCCGCAGTCCCGCGATCACAGTGTCGATCATGCGTGTACCGTTGATACGGACCAGGGGTTTGGGGGTATCCAGGGTGACGGGCCGCATCCGCTGCCCCACCCCGGCGGCCATGATAATGGCCCGTTTTACAGTGTGCATGAGTCCCATTCTCCAATCTGTTCCAGCTCCGCCGCCGCAATGCGGTAGTAATCCTGGGCGTAGCGGTACTGTTTGACGGAATATTCCCCCAGCTCTACCCCCAGACTGTGCTTGTATTCGCACCAGTTGCTCCACAGCAGCCCGCAGGCGGCAATATAGCAGTAGATCTTAATCCGCGTTTTGACAGGGCACCCCTCGGGGAAATACTGGCCGATCAGCTGGTCCGCCTGCGCCCTGTCATACATGGCATAAAGACAGAACATGGCGACGTCCACATGGGGATCCTGCATGGCGGCGTATTCCCAGTCGATAAGGCGGATCTCCGTCTCTCCCCGCCCATTTTGGCAGAACAGGAAGTTGTCCGGCACCGCGTCGATGTGGGTGAGCACTTTTTTCTCCACCTGGGCGTCAATAAACGGTTTGAGCCGCAGCACGTTTTCTTTGGTCTGCAAATAATCGGGGTAGGCGGAGGGCCGTCCCTCCCACAGTTGTTGGTAGAAGTCGATATGGGCGAATATATCGAATTCGTGTTCAACCCGCAGGCCCAGCCGGTGGAATGCCCGAAGCGTCTCCATACACGCGGCGGTCTCTTTCGGGTTCAAAGGATCGCAGTTGCGGGCCCCTTCGATAAAGCGGGAGATCATGTAGCCATTGTCCGGGTTGATGTAGAGCACGTCTCCGCCCAGTCCCTGGCTCTGGATCAGCCGGTAGACGGCGGCCTCCTCCTGGCGGCTGATGAGCTGGCCGGTGCCCTCGCCAGGGATGCGCAGGATGTATTTCGTCCCCCGGCAGGTAAAGAGAAAGGAGCGGTTGGTCATGCCCGTTTTCAGGGAGGAGATGCCGGCGATCTCCTCCGGCCCCACGCCCAGCGCCAGGGCAATCACCTGCATCGTATCCGGATTCAGCGGTAGGTTCCTCATAAACAAAACTCCTGAAAACGCCCCTGCGCGGTTTCATGCGCAGGGGCGCAGTTTGGGATGTAAGAAGGGATGCTCACCCGGGCTTTCCGGCGTGGGCGATCTGTTTTTTGTGCCGGCGCTCCAGACGGTGGACGATGTACTGCGCCCCCACCTCGCCGCTGCGGCCCAGGTTGTAGAAATGCTGCTGCTTCAAAGCGGCGATGCGCTCCTTGTAGTCCTCCTGGTGGGCCAGAAGCTCATCCACCACCGGGGCCAGATCCTTGACCTCGCTTTTTTCCACCTGCCGGCCCACCTTGGAGCGGGCGGTGATGTCGAAGGGCGCCAGGGGGATCTTCTGCCAGTCCTCGTTGACCACCTTCATCTGGGTGTTGATGAACAGGGAGGGCTTATCGGTGGTGAAGGAGAACTCAAAGGCGATGCCGCTCCAGTCGGTGATGAGCAGGTCGGCGGTGTACACTGTCACATTAGAGGAAAAGTCAGTTTCAATGATAAAGTCGTCGGACGCCTTGTCCTGATACCGCTGGATAATCTCCTTCATCCGCACGGGGAACCGGCGTACATACTGGGGGTGGGGCCGGATGACGATGCGGTGACCTTTGCCGTACAGGGCGTTCACCATGTCGTCCAGGCAGGAGTCCATGATGTTGTCGTACTGCCAGGAGGGGGCGATGAGGATGGTCTTTTTCTGGTTTTCCGTCTTGTCCATGGCGTCATAGGCGGAGATCATGTCATCAATCAGGCCGTATCCGCACTCGATGATCCGCTTTTTTTTCACGTGGCGCAGCTTTTCGATGGCCCGGGCCTCGATGGCCTGCTCCCGGCTCACCACCAGCAGAGTGTCGTAGTTGTCCAGCGCCCCGGTGCGGTAGAGCATATTGTCGCTGCCGCACCCGTGATCCATAAAGACGTATTCCACGTTTTCCTTCACCCGGGAGCGCTTGATGTGGTACTTTTCCAGGTCGGGGGTGGTCATCACCACCATGTCCGCTTCCAGCTTCATCATCAGGGAAATGAGCCGTGTCTCGTCCACGTAGTAGGGGCGGATGCGGGGCTCATTTTTCTGAAAGACAGCGTCGTTGGGGTCGCTGGTGACGTAGTGGATGGTCAGATCGGTGGTGTTCAGCAAAGCCTCAATCAGCGCGCGGAAGTATTTGTAGAATCCGCTGCCCTCGGAGTAGAACATGATCTTCATGTTCCCTTTGTTCTCGGGGGAGAAGAACTCCTTGTAATATTTCTTGGCCAGGGCGGCATTCTTTTTCTTCTGCTCCTTATCGGCCGCGGCGGTGCGCTTCATTTCGTCCAGTACCTTGTAGTCGATGTACTTTTTGGGGGAGATGATGGCGTTGCACAGGAACATCACCCCGATGGAAAACAGGTTGCCGAAGGTCCAGTACAGTCCCACCCCCGCCGGGACGATAAAGGCAAAGAAGGCGGAAAAGGCGATCATGAACGCCGTCATGCCCCACTGGGACAGCTTGTTCTGCTCGATCTGGAGCACGTTCACCTTGTTCTGCACCCAGCACATCAGCAATGCGGACAGCCCCGCCAGCACGGGGATGAGCATTCCTCCGCCAAAGGCACTGAAACTGGGGGTATCCGCCAGGTCGATGCCGAAAAAAGTCGTATTAAGGTCCTGGATCCACCCGATGATCTGCTCTGTGCCGGAAAAGATCTCCGCGTAGCATTCCGGCATAGCGCGAACCCGGTTTATCACAAACAATTGGGCGGTGGAGCCAAGATCCTCTACCGTGACGGACATGAGCTGAGCGGTCCGCTCCACCAGGGCCTGCTGAAACTCCGGGGAAAGGTGGAGGAGGTGCTTCAGCGGCTTGTACACCACGTCCAGCAGCCCAAAGATGATGGGCAACTGGAGCAGCAGGGGGATTACCCCGGCCATGGGATTGTAGCGCTCCTTTTTATACAGGGCGGACTGGGCGTCCAGAAAGGCATCGTTGTCATCCACATACTGGTAGCGGAGCATATCCAGCTGGGGCTTCATCTTCACCATCTTGATGGAGTTTTTCTGCACCAGCAGGGAGATGGGGAACATGACTACCTTGGTGAGCAGGGTAAAGACAATGAGAGCCACGCCGTAATTGCGAAACAGCCAATAGCAGCCGTACATCAGCCAGCCCAGGAGGGTGCCGATGCCTGTGATAATTGTGTTGATGATCTCCATAGCGTTGCGGTGACACCTCGTTTGTGAGTCCCGGGCCTATAGCAGGCCGGGACGGGGAAAATAAGTGAACAGCGCCCGGGCCAGCAGATCCTCCCGGTGGACGAAGGGGTCGGCCCAATAGCGGGAGTCATTGGAGTTTGTCCGGTGATCCCCCAGCACCACATAGCAGTCCTCGGGCACCACGGTGACCGGATAGCTGTCGGCGGAAAATTCCGGGACATAGTCCTCCTCCAGAAGCTGGCCGTCCAGATATACCCGGCCGTTTTCCATAGAAAACACCTGCCCTGGCAGGGCGATCACCCGCTTGACCAGGATCTTGTCCCCAAATTCCGGGTGGCGGAACAGCACCACATCCCCCGTCTGAGGCTCCCCCCGGCGGAACGCAGTGCGATCCCCCAGCATCAGCGCCCCGGTGGGGAGGGTAGGTTCCATGGAGCCGGAGGGCACATAGGCGTTCACCAGCAAAAAGAGGTTGATCAGGATGGCGATGACCATGGCGGCCAGGGGGAGCAGCCACCAACGGTCCTTTTTCCGCATTTTCACCGTTTTGGGGCGGTGCAGATGTGCAGAGCGCGTTTCAGCTCCTCCACCTTTTGCCGTTCCTCCGCCAGCAGGCGGCGCAGCTCCCGGTTTTCGGCGGCAAGGCCGCCCTCGCCCCCCGTCTCGTCAAAGGGGTCTGCCGGGGTGTTGACGGACTCGGCATAGGCGTAAAACGGATCCCGGGCGGGGGAATGGGCTTCGTAGGCTTTGGAACTTGCCGCCTGGGGGGCGGGGGAGGGGATCTGCTGCGTCCCCGCTGGCCCGTCCAGCTCGTAGTCGCCGTAGCCGGTATCGTCATCATCATCCTCGTCGCAATACTGGACGGCGTGGGCGCTGCCTTTCCCGCGCCTGGAGAATTTCCGCTTGAACCGGCGCAGGTAGTAGCTGGCCCCAGCCCCCGCCGCGATGGCGATGCCCGCGATGAGCTGGATGATGTAGGTCATGGCGGACGGGTCGATATACGCAAAGGCGGTGACTGAGCAGAACAGCCAGGAAGACAGGAAAAAATAGGAAAAAATGAGTACCTTTTTCACGGCGGAATGACCTCCCGTTGTGCGCACTGAAAGGCAGGCCGTTACAGGCCGTTGTGCTTCATTTCGTATTCGTTGATCAGTTTCCAGTTGGAGAAATCGTTGGCATCCCCATTGATCTGGAAGGTGTACATCTTATTGGCCACCTGGCCTTTTTCGCCCCGCATCCAGAGATAGCGGGTCATTTCCTCGTTCTCACCAATGGATTCGATGGTGCGGCCATAGGGAGCGGTGTCCAGCCCGAAGTAGCCGATGATGGATGCCCGCAGATTGTCCTGGCAGACCTGCTTGTTGGAGATCTGGAGAGGTCCGCTCCGGGCGGCGCCAGAGGGTTTGATCATCAGGGTGGACACCCGGCTGGCGCTGACGTCGCTGATGTCCCCCCGTTGTCCGGGGGGACGGCCGTGGTCGGTGGTGATAATGATGGTGGCATCGTCAAACAAGCCCTTTTCTTCCAGCTCGTCCAGGTAGCGGAAAATCATCTCCATATTGCCCACGATCTGACCGTTGCGGGTGCCCTGGAGGACGGGTTCGGCGTTTTCATCCATCACATAGGGGCTGTGGGCCCCCTCAAAGTGGTAGAACTGGAACAGCCCGTCCAGATCCTGATCGATGGTGAGCCCATGTTCCCGGTAGCCCTTCCAGAAGGCCACGTCGTCCACGGTGTAAAGGGCGTTATCCGCCCCCTCCCCTTCTACCGAGACGATGTCGCCCAGATCCCCGGAGTACATCTGGAAATAGGGCTTGAGGGCCTCCGGCGCATAGCGGTAGGCGGACATGGTGAGCATCTGCTCCAGCATGATGTCCCGGTGGACGGTCTGGGTGTTCCGGCGGATGTTGTCCACGCAGCCCTCCGCGTCCTGGGCCTGGCCGAATACATAGGAGCAGTCGGTGTAGACCCGGGCGGTATAGCCCGCGTTGTGGATGTCCTGCAAAAGGGGATGGACGGGCTGGGTCCAGGCCCGGTGGAAGTAATTCTTCCAAGGTACGGAATAGTCATGTTCCACGCCGGTCATAAAGTAGGTGATGGATGGCCGGGTGTTGGCGTAGCTGCCGGTGAAGTCGTGGTAATAGGTGAAGCCGGCCAGCCTGTCCTTCCACTCCGGGTGGTTCTCCAGCACCTCGTCGGTGAATTGGTTGTCCAATCGGTCCAGCAGGAATACGATAACGTTCTGCTTGCGGGCCACCTCGTAGATACCGTCCCGGGAAACGTAGGTTTTCTCCTGGCCCACCCGGGCCACATTGCCAAACCCGGCCCCCGCAAGAAGGGCAATGAGGGCCACGATCTGGGCGCCGGTGACAATGACGCTGAGCAGCTCCACCGCCCTTGTCCACAGCTTCCGGCTGAGGTAGAGCAGGAGAAACACCGCCCCAAAGATCAGCAGCCACAGCAGGCAGTTTCCCAGCATGGGCAGGCGGAACGCTTGCCAGTTGACGGCGTTGCCGTCCAGAGAGCCGTGATTGATGTTGAGCAGGTTGCCTTGGAGGTAGCCCGCCAGCGTCCCGGCAAAGAGCAGGGAGACGGCGGCGTTGAACACCTTCCCCCGGAGCAGGAGCAGAACGATCAGCAGCACCGCGAACGCGCCCCCGCCGGTGAGCAGCAGCACAGGCAGCAGGGTGAGGAAGGGGAAGGGCATCTCCTGCATATTCTGGATAAAGATCTCACAGGGTCCGAACAGGATAAAGGTAAACACGCAGGCACAGGCGCACAGGATGGCCAGGGGGAGCCTGACGCCCCAGGAACGCTGATCCCGCCACAGCGCCCGCAATTTTTCTTTCACACTACCCATCTGACAATCTCCTCTGAGGATTGCTGTCCATATGCCGGGATTCGACAGAAAACGCCCGGCGGTCAAGTCTAAATAAATAGTATATACTTGACGGCCTCCGATTGCAAATCTTTTTTGCCGCAGAAGGAAAAACTTAAGAGAATTTAAAGAAATGAATCCGATGCCAACTTCCGGCGGCTGACAATCCATTGCCTTTCATGAATTTTTCTGATAAACTGTTAAAGAAGAACGTTGACGCAATATTCTGCCACTAAGGAGGAAAAGGACAATGAAATACCGCAGACTTGGCAAGACCGGCCTGATGGTCAGCGAGATCGGATTCGGAGGGGAGTGGATGGAACGGCATACGGCCCAGGAGTGCAGGGAGGTGCTGGAACGGGCGGAGGCGCTGGGCATCAACATCCTGGACTGCTGGATGTCCAATCCCGATGTGCGCGCCAGCCTTGGGCGGGCCATGGCCGGGCGGCGGGAGCGCTGGTACATCCAGGGGCACATCGGCTCCACCTGGCAGGATGGGCAGTATGTCCGCACACGGGATGTGGACAAGTGCAAAGAGGCGTTTGAGGATCTGCTGGCGCGGTTCCAGACGGATTATATGGACTTGGGGATGATCCACTTTGTGGATACGGAAGGGGACTGGGATGCCGCTATGAACGGCCCCTACCTGGACTATGTGAAGGGGCTGAAGGAGAGCGGCAAAATCCGCCACATCGGCATGAGCACCCACAACCCCGCCATAGCCAAAAAGGCGGTGGAGCACGGTTTGGTGGAGATGATCCTGTTCAGCATCAACCCGGCTTTCGATATGCACCCGGCCACCGATGATCTGGACGTCTATTTCGACTGGGACAATTATCAGGCGGATTTGAGCGGCATCGACCCCCAGCGCGCCGAGCTGTACAGGCTGTGTGAGCAGAAGGATGTGGGGCTGACGGTGATGAAGCCCTATGCCGGGGGGCGGCTGTTTGACGAAAAACGTTCCCCCTTCGGCGTGGCGCTCACCCCGGTGCAGTGCATCCATTACTGCCTCACCCGGCCCGCTGTGGCGGCGGTGATGGCGGGGTATGATACCCCGGAGCACGTGGAGCAGGCTGCGGCCTATGAGACGGCCGCCGACGAGGAAAAGAACTATGCCGCCGTGCTGGCCCGCGCCCCGCGTCACACCTTCGGGCAGGGGGAGTGTACCTACTGCGGCCATTGCCAGCCCTGTCCGGTGAACATCGACATTGCCATGGTGAACAAGTATTATGATTTGGCATCCATGCAGCCGGAGGTGCCCGCCGCGGTGCGGGGCCATTACGAGGGGCTGGAGCATCGCGCGGACGAGTGCGTGGGCTGTAAGAGCTGCGAGAGCCGCTGCCCCTTTGGGGTGAACATTGCGGAGCGGATGACCAGGGCGGCGCGGCTGTTCCAGGCGGGATGCTGAACCCCTGTTCAGACACGACAATCAGCGGCAAAAGAACACATCATCTGCCATCGCCTATCGCTCAGTATAGAGTATAATAACAGTATCAATGAATCATAGGGGTGGTATGCTGTGCAATATGGACATTTTGACCAAAAAGCGCGGGAATACGTCATTGACCAGGTAGACGTACCTGTGTCCTGGACCAACTACCTGGGGGTGGAGGAGCTGGCCGCCGTGGTCAATCACACCGCCGGGGGATATCTCTTTTACAAAAGCCCCGAGCACCACCGCATCACCCGGTTCCGGCCCAACGGGGTGCCCATGGATCGGCCAGGGCACTATATCTACCTCCGGGACGATGAGACAGGGGAGTACTGGTCGGTATCCTGGCAGCCCTGCGGCGGGGAGTTAAGGGAATACCGCTGCCGCCATGGGCTTAGCTATTCCGTATACGAGTGCACCCGGGGTGGGGTCAATGCCGCCCAGACCTTATTCATCCCCCGGGGGGAAAATGTGGAGCTGTGGGATCTGGTGTTGGAAAATTTGTCTGGGCGGGCGCGGAAGCTCAGCGTGTACTCCTACGCCGAGTTCTCCTACCATCAGATTCCCATTGACAACCAGAATTTCCAGATGTCCCTGTACTGCGCCGGGAGCAGTTGTGAGGACGGCATCATCGACTACGAGCTGTTCTACGAGCACGCCCACCAGTTCATGGCGGCGTCTTTTGAGCCGGACGGCTTCGACTGCCTGCGGGACAGCTTCATCGGCCCCTACCGGACGGAGGCTAACCCGCTGGTGGTGGAGCGAGGGGAATGCTTTTCTTCCTTCGAGAAGGGGAATAACCACTGCGCTGTGCTGCAAAAGCGGCTCACCCTGGCCCCCGGCGAAACGGTCCGGCTCACATGGATGCTGGGTGAGGGCGGTTTGGACGAGGGCAGACGCATCCGGGAAAAATACCGTGATTCTGCCGCTGTGGATGCCGCTCTGGCCGATCTGGCCCAATATTGGGACGCCAAGCTGTCCAAGCTCCAGATATCCACCCCTGACGGGGATATGGACGTGATGCTCAACACCTGGACGCTGTACCAGAGCGAAATCAACGTGATGTTCTCCCGGTTTGCCTCCTTTATCGAGGTAGGCGGACGGACGGGCCTGGGCTACCGGGACACCGCCCAGGACGCCATGACCATCCCTCATTCCAATCCCGAGGGTTGCAAAAAGCGCATCTTGCAGCTGATGCAAGGGCTGACCAGCTCGGGCTATGGTCTGCACCTATTTGACCCGGCCTGGTTCGGCCCCCAGCCAGAAAAGCCCGCCTACAAGTCCCCTACGGTCATCCCCACCCCGGACAAGGCCAGTATCGTCCACGGCCTGGCGGACGCCTGCGCCGACGACGCGCTGTGGCTGGTGGCGGCGGTGGCGGAGTATGTCCGTGAGACGGGGGAGCTGTCCTTCTTCGATGAGACGGTGGGCTACGCTGATGGTGGCGAGGGGACGGTTTACGAGCATTTAAAGAAAATCCTGGACTTCTCCGCCGCACAGGTGGGCGCCCACGGCATCTGTAAGGGCCTGCGGGCGGACTGGAACGACTGCCTGAACTTAGGCGGAGGGGAGAGCGCCATGGTGTCTTTTCTCCACGTTTGGGCGCTGGGGCACTTTGTGGACGCGGCCCGGGCGCTGGGCCGAACGGCGGACGCAGAGCATTACGAGGCCATGCGGCAGGCCGTTACCCAAACCTGTGAGCGGGAGCTGTGGGACGGAGAATGGTATCTCCGGGGCATCACGGCGGACGGGCGCAAAATCGGCACACGCGCCGACACCGAGGGCCGGGTGCATTTGGAGAGCAACGTGTGGGCGGTGCTGTCCGGCGCGGCGGCGGGCGAGCGGGCCGTCAAGGCCATGGACGCGGTGGATGAGTACCTGTATACCGATTTCGGCCTGCGGCTCAACGCCCCATCATACACCAGGCCGGACGATGCCATCGGCTTCATTACCCGGGTGTACCCCGGCATCAAGGAAAACGGCTCCATCTTCTCCCACCCAAACCCCTGGGCCTGGTGCGCCGAGGCCATGCTGGGCCGGGGGAACCGGGCCATGAAATTCTATAAGGCCTTGTGCCCGGCGGCGCAAAATGATAAAATAGAGGTGCGGCAGAGTGAGCCCTACTCATACTGCCAGTTTGTCATGGGTCCCGACCACACCGCCTTCGGACGGGCGCGGCACCCCTTTATGACCGGATCCGGCGGGTGGAGCTACTTCGCCGCCACCCGGTACATTCTGGGGGTGCGGCCCCAGTTCAGCGGGCTGCTGGTGGATCCCTGTGTCCCGGCGGACTGGAGGGAATTCCGCATGACGCGTGTATGGCGGGGTTCGGAATACCGCATCACCGTGTATAACCCCGATGGGGTGGAAAAGGGCGTGGCGTCCGTCACCTGCAACGCTCAGGCGGCGGACGGCCTGATTCCCGCCCAAAGGGCGGGGAGTGTCAATGAAATTACGGTTATCATGGGAAGGAGCGGGAGAAAATGAGTATCCAATTCGGTACCGGCGGTTGGCGGGCCATCATCGGCGATGGTTTTACCAGGGCCAACGTACAGCGGCTGACCGCCGCGCTGGCCCGGAAAATGAAGGACGAGGGCGCGTCCCAGCGAGGGTTCCTCATCGGCTACGACCGGCGATTTCTTTCGAAAGAGGCCGCCCACTGGGCGGCGGAGGTGATGGCTGGGGCTGACGTGCCCTGCATGGTGGTGGAGCGGGAGGCCCCTACCCCCCTCATTATGTTCGCTGTGCGCTACTATGAGCTGTCTTACGGCATGGCGGTGACGGCCAGCCACAACCCGGCGCTGTATAACGGTGTAAAGGTATTCACCAAGGGCGGCCGGGATGCCGACGAGGCGGTCACCGGCAGCATTGAGGAATATATCGCAGCCCTGCCTGACGGAGAAATCCCCACCGTCCCCTATGAGGAGGGAGTGCGTACCGGGCAGATCCAGATCATTGATCCCATGAACGCCTATATTGACTCTATCATCCGTTCGGTGAACATGGACGCCATCCGATCCCGGGGGCTGAAGGTGGTGCTGGATCCCATGTTCGGCGTGTCCAAAACTGCCCTGAGCACCATCCTGATCACCGCCCGGTGTGATGTGGATGTGATCCACGAGCGGCGGGACGCCCTGTTTGGCGGGCGGCTCCCCGCCCCCAACAGCAAAACCCTCATCGGCCTGCAGAGCTTTGTAATGGAAAACGGCTGCGACATCGGCATTGCCACCGATGGCGACGCGGACCGGCTGGGCGTCATCGACGACAGGGGCGAGTTCCTCCACCCCAACAAGATCCTGGTGCTGCTGTACTACTACCTGCTGCGATATAAGGGCTGGCATGGGGCGGCAGTGCGCAACATTGCCACCACCCATCTGCTGGACGCCATCGCGGCGGAGTTCGGTGAGACTTGCTATGAGGTGCCCGTGGGTTTCAAGCACGTCTCGGGAAAAATGATTGAAACCGGCGCGGTTATCGGTGGGGAGAGCTCCGGCGGCCTCACCGTCCGGGGCCACATCCAGGGCAAGGACGGCATTTACGCCGCCTCCCTGCTGGTGGAGATGCTGGCCACCACCGGGCGCCGCCTGTCGGAAATTTACGCCGAGATTGTGGAGCGGTACGGATCCTTTGAGATGGTGGAGCGGGGGTACCGCTTCTCCCTGGAGGAAAAGGCGCGGATCAACAAGCTGCTGATGGAGGACAAGCTGCTGCCTGATTTCGGCCTGGACATCGACAAGGTGAGCTACGCTGACGGCTGCAAGGTGTATTTCCAAAACGGCGGCTGGATGATCTGCCGTTTTTCCGGTACTGAGCCGCTGTTGCGGGTGTTCTGCGAAATGAACAACGAGGCGCGGGCCGGGGCTATGACGGCGAAAATGGAAGCGTTTTTGAATTTGGACGGACGGAATATTGAGTGACAATCGGGAGGGGCCGCGGCGCGGCCCCTCCTTCCGCAACTGGGGAAAAGGAGGGGGCCGTTATGGCGCGGGTAAAAAAGAACCGCTCCCTGCGGGGACAGATGAGTTTTATCATCCTGTTGTGCTGGCTGCTGCCCATGGTGCTGGCTGCCGCCGTGGTGGGGGGCTACCTCACCCTGGGGCTGGGCCGGCAGAACCGGCAGGCCGTCACGGAGCAGTTCCAGCTCAACCTTCAAATGGGGGCCGACCGGGTGGAGAGCGCGGTGGAGGCGTCCCGCCTGCCCTCCTACGACCCGGAGTTCCGCGCCGGGTGGAATCAGTACCTCCGGGATCACGAGTACGCCCTGCTGTACCGCCGCTACTACACCCTGTTCAACCGCCTGTACCAGTCGGACAGCCGATTCCGGTATGCCGTGTTCAGCGCCGCCGAGGATCCGGAGGCCATGTCCATCACGGTGGTGAACGGCAGCTCCGGCCTACTGTCTACCCGGCAGGTGCAGGAGCAGTGGCGCAGCGACCAGCCCGCCGTGATGAAGCTGGCCGGCGGGCTGGACACGTCGGTGGGCTTTTTGAAGCGGGGCGGGGAGGTCTACCTGGTTCGAAACCTGATGGACTCCGACTACCAGCCCGTCGGGGTACTGGCCCTGGCGCTGGACCTGCCCTATTATTTTGAGGATCTGTCCCTGCTGCCCTGGGTGTCGTCGGTGTCGGTGGAGCTGGGCGGGGATACGGTGCTCCCCATCAAGGGGGACGCCCTGTCCGGGACGGGGGACGAGACGCTGGATGTTACGGTGGGCAACCGGGACTTTATCCTGCGGGGCCGGGCGGAGGTGGATTACAGCGTACTGCTGGCCGGCTTTGGCGCCTACCGCTACGTGCTGGGGGCCATGGCGTTGTCCCTGCTGCTGCTGTTGTGGTTTACCTTCCGTTTTTTCCGGCGGAAGATCTCCCGGCCTATCGACGCGCTGATGGGCGGCGCGGCGGACATACAAAAGGGGGAGTGGGGACGGCAGATCGGCTGCGACGCGGGAAGCCGGGAGTTTGAATACCTGGCCGCCTCCTTCAACCAGATGTCCGCCCAGCTTCAAAACCAGTTTACCCGGCTCTACCAAGAGGAGCTGGCCCGGAAGGACGCCCAGATCAAGGCGCTCCAGGCCCACATCAACCCCCATTTCCTCAATAATACCCTGGAAATCATCAACTGGCAGGCCCGCATGAGCGGGGATGACAGGGCGTCCCGGATGATTGAGGCGCTGTCCACCGTGCTGGATGCCGCCCTGGACAGGCGGGGCCAGCCCGAGGTCTGCCTGTCGGAGGAAATGCTCTATGTGGATGCCTATCTTTACATTGTCAAGCAGCGGTTCGGTCAGCGGCTGACGGTGGATGTGCAGCTTCCGGAGGATCTGATGGGATACAGGGTGCCCCGGTTGATCCTCCAACCGGTGATTGAGAACGCGGTGGAGCACGGCGTGGGCCCAGCGGGGCAGGGAAGGGTATCCCTGCGGGGGTTCCGGCAGGGAGAGTTCCTGATCCTGGAGATCGAAAATGACGGTGGACTGTCCCCCCGGGATGAGGAGCACATCAGCCGCCTGCTCTCCCCAAACTACGACATGGCGGGGGAGCCATCGGGCAACATCGGCATTGCCAACGTGAACCTGCGCCTGCGCATCCTGTATGGGCCGGGGTGCGGCCTGAGCATCCGCCGGGGGGAGGGCAGCGCGGTGATTGCCCGGCTCACCGTGGGATGCGACAGCTCTTGTGATTTTAGCCCAACAAGGACGGACAACAAATAGCAATTTTGGTTATTTGTTCTATTTCAAATCCGGTGTATTATAATGTTGCACAAAAGAACGACAGAAGAATGCAAAAAAACAGGAGGTTATACCATGAAAAAGAGCAAGCTGTTTGCACTGGTCCTGTCAGGTGCGTTGCTGCTGGGCCTGCTGGCAGGCTGCAGCGGCGGCACGAAAAACCCCGGCTCCAGCGGTGGGGAGGACGGCAAGCCCGGCAATGCGTCCGTGGAGTTGAACGTGGTCACATCCTACGGCGGCGATGATGGTCATCGGAAGGAATACGAAGCCGCCGTGAAGTCTTACGAGGAGGCCACCGGAAATTCGGTGCAGGACGCCTCCGCCACCTCCAACGAGGAGTGGAAGGCCAAGGTACTTACTGACTTTGAGACGGGCACCGAGCCTGACGTGCTGTTCTTCTTCACCAACGCCGACGCCGAGCCCTTTGTTTCTGCGGGCAAGGTGGTGGACATCGCCACCATCCGGGCCGAGTACCCCGATTACGCCGGCAATATGCGTGATTCCATGATGGTGGCCGCTGCCGATGGCAAAATCTACGCCGTCCCCTCCTCCGGCTTCTGGGAGAATATGTTTGTCAACACCACGGTGCTGGCCGACTGCGGCATCGAAGTGCCCGGCCCCGACTACACATGGGATCAGTTCCTTACCGACTGCCAGACCATCAAGGATAAGGGCTACACCCCCATCGCCTGCTCCCTGTTTGAGGTGCCTCACTACTGGTTCGAGTTCTGCGTCATGAATAACGGCACCCTGGACAGCCAGCTGGACATCCCCGCTGACGCCTCCGATGCCGTGGGCCAAAAGTGGTGCGCCGCCCTCAACGACATGAAAGATTTGTACGAGAAACGGTGGTGCTCACCGTTTGCACCATCGTGTTCCAGGTGGGCATCGCCCTGGTGCTGGCGCTGCTGGTGGATTCCATTCAGGTGGGAGCGCAGCTGTTCCGCACGCTGTACTTTTTCCCCATTGTCATCTCCGCCACCGCCTTGGGCCTGATGTTCAACCTGATTTTCCTGTACAATGGCGGCATGGTCAACCAGCTTCTCACCAATTTGGGTATCCTGGCGGACAATGTGGACTGGAAGGATACTGCCCATTTCCGGTTCACCATGCTGGCCCCGGTGATGTGGCAGTATGTGGGCTTCTACTTTGTGATCCTGGTGACGGGCCTGAACAACATCCCCACCGACCTGTACGAAGCCGCCGCCTTGGACGGCTGCACGGGGCTGAAGCGGGTGCGGTATATTACCCTGCCCATGCTGCGCAACGTGCTGTGTACCTGCCTGGTGCTGGCCATCACCGGCGCGCTCAAGGTGTTCGACCTGCCTTGGGTCATGTTTGGGGCGGGGATGCCCCAGGACCGGGGCTGGCTCACCGGCACCTATATGTACGACCAGACCTTCAACCGGGGCAATGTGGACTACGGCTCCACCATCGCCATCTTCATCGTGGTGCTTGGCGTGGTGCTGTCCAATGTGGCAAACCGGGTATTCAAGCCCCGGAACGACATTTAAGGGGGAATATCGTGCGGAAAAAAGCATCGCCCGCCAAGGTTTGCACCTATATTGTGCTTACTTTCTGGGCCCTGACCACCTTGTACCCCTTTGTGTGGGTCATTTTGAACTCCTTCCGAGAGAAGGGGCTGATCCGCAAGGATTCCTTCTCCGTTCCCCTGCCGGGCAGCGGCTTTACCACGGCCAACTATGCCAAGGCCATGGACCGCTTTGACTTCGGCAACGCCTATATGAACAGCCTCATCGTGTCCATCGCCGTCACTATCGCGGTGGTGATCATCGCGGGGCTGGCGGCCTACGGGCTGGTGCGCTTTAAGTTCAAGCTCCGGGGGCTGTGCTACAGCCTGATCATGGCGGGTATGATGTTCC
The DNA here is from genome assembly GCA_910579595.1 of uncultured Oscillospiraceae bacterium. Classification (GTDB taxonomy): domain Bacteria; phylum Bacillota; class Clostridia; order Oscillospirales; family Oscillospiraceae; genus Enterenecus. The sequence goes on along the minus strand of CAJTVM010000004.1, from coordinate 24,928 downwards.
CCGCGTTTTCCACCATCATTCCCGTGTTCCGCATGGAGGCCGCCTGGGGCATTGCCAGCAGCGGCAACCGCTGGCTCAGCCTGGTGGCCGTCATCCTGCCCCAGATCGCGGGCAACCTGTGCTTTGCCATCATCGTGCTCATGGGCTTCATCGAATCGGTGCCCATCGAGCTGGAGGAGAGCGCTTACGTGGACGGCTGCAACGTGTTCCAGGTGTACTTCCACATCATTATCCCGGCGGCGAAATCCTCCTTTGCCACGGTGGCGTTTTTTTCCTTCCTGTGGAGCTATAACGACCTGTTCACCCAGAACTTCTTCCTCCGGGTTCCCAAGGAGAAAACCATTACCTTGCTGCTCAACGAGATCAGTTCCCAGGCCGGGGTAGACTATGGCCTGATGGCGTCATCGGTAGTGCTGATTGTGGTGCCGGTGCTGATCGTTTACGTCATGCTCCAAAAGCACATCGTCAAGGGGCTGACGGCAGGGGCCATCAAGGGGTAAAGGCTTGCGCAAAGCCTTTTGTTTCTGGTATAATAAGGGAAATTATATTGTGCCGGGAGGTGACAGCTTGTGTACAAGGTGGTGCTGGTGGACGATGAGTCCATCATTGTGGAGGGCCTGCGCCAGGTGGTGGATTGGGCGGCATACCGCTGTGAGGTTGCGGCCTGCGCCTACGATGCCGTTTCCGGGGCCCAGGCCGTCCGGGAGCACCGGCCCGACATCCTCTTTACCGACATCAAAATGCCTGGGGAGGACGGCCTGACCATGCTGGCCGGGCTGAAGGGGGAGTTCCCCGGGATGCAGATTGCGGTGCTCACCGGCTACCGGGATTTCGAGTACGCCCAGCGGGCCATCCACCTGGGGGTATCCCGGTTCCTGCTCAAGCCCTCCAAAATGAACGAGCTGGAGGAAGCCCTGGCCCACATGACCGCCCAGCTGGACCGCCTTTCCCCGGAGGAAAAGGCGGAGGAGCAGCCGGACACCACAGCCAACAGCTTCATTGTCCGGTAGGCCAGGGCGTTTATCGCCCAACACTGTGCGGAAAAGCTGTCCCTCCAGGATGTGGCGGATCACTGCTTCATCAGCCAGTGGCACCTGTCCAAGCTGCTTAACCGGCACTCCGGCCAGACCTTTTACGATCTGCTCAATGCGGAGCGGATGCGCAGGGCCAAGGAACTGCTGGAGGAGCCTGCCCTGCGCATCAGCGAGATTGCCGAGCAGGTGGGCTATGCGGATACCGCCCACTTTTCCCGGGTGTTCAAAAAGCTGGAGGGGGTGGCTCCCGGGGAGTGGCGCAACCTTCATGGATAGGCTGTTTCGCCGCACAATGCATGAAAAAACGGCCCTGCCCAAGGCTGTCAGGTGAAAAACCTGATCAGCTCGGGGCAGGGCCATTTCAACGTTTAAAAGTCGGATAGGGTAATGGTTCTGCCGCCGTCCAGCCGGGATGCCTCGGCGGCCAGGGCCATGACATGGCTCTCCACGGACGCGTCTACTCCGGTGAGGCCCGCGGTGCCGCCCCCGGCGATGAGCTTGCAGAAGCTGGACATCAGCCCGAAGTCGCCGCCGCCGTGGCCGGAGAACTGGCCATTTTCCTCCTGGAGATCAATAGTCTGCTCCGGCTTGCCGAAGGGGCGCAGGTGGAGGACGTTCTGCTCCATATCCCCTTCGATCTCGCCCATAGTGCCGGTGGCCTTGATGGTGCGGTGGCAGTCCTGGGTGAAGGCGCTCATGGTGAAGGTGGCATGGATGTTGTTGGCGAATTCCAGGTTCACCGTCTGGTGATCCACCACTGTGTTGTCGCAGTGGAACACGCACCGGCCGTAGGGCCCTGTGCGCAGGGCGTTCCAGATTTTTTCCTCATTGGGTTCGCTGGCCAGCACGCCGCAGGGCCAGGAGGCGCCCCGGCCCCGTATGCCGGTACGGGGGCTGGTGACGTAGATTTTTTCCGCGTCATAGGGGCATTTGTCCCGGCATTGGCAGCCATCCAGGCATCGCGCCGTTGCCCCCGCTGGAGCGTTTTCCGCCTTGAAATAGTCCAGGGAGCCAAAGCTCTGCACCTGCAGGCAGGGTTCTCCCGCCAGCCAGCGGAGGATATCCATATCGTGGCAGCTCTTTTGCAGGATCATGGGGCTGGTCTCGTCCGAACGCCGCCAGTTGCCCCGGACGAAGCTGTGGGCCTGGTGCCAGTAGGCCACGTGCTCCATAGCGTCGATGGTCTCAATCTTGCCGATGGCCCCCTGGCGCAGTAGATCCTCCAGGGCGGCGTAAAATTTGGTGTAGCGCAGGACGTGGCACACCACTACCGCCTTCCCCGTTTCGTGGGCTTTCTTTTGCAGGGCGCGGCATTCCTCCAGATTGGGGGAGATGGGCTTTTCCAGCAGCACATGGTAGCCCTTGTCCAGCGCGGCCAGGGCGGCGGAGACGTGCTGCCGGTCCTGGGTGGCCACGATCATTACATCGGCCAGACGCGGCTGGGCCAGCAGTTCTCTGTCGGAGGCAAAGCACATATTACCGGGGACGCCGAACTGGGTGTGAAGCATCCGCAGGCGCTCCGGCCGGACGTCCGCCCCGGCGACGATCTTCATTTCCTCGGGATGCTGCTCCTGGTAGGGGGCATAGGCTTCCAGCCCCCGTGCGCCGCAGCCGCAGATGGCAAAGGTGACAGGCTTGGTCATGGCGGGATCTCTCCTTTTCTATGATGATTTGGGGTGCTGCTGTCAAAGGGTAAACTGCACCGCGCAGAACGCGGCGTAAATGAGCAGCAGGACGATGCCCTGTATCCGGCTGAGCTTCCCGCGGAACAGGGCGGGGAGGGTGAGCAGCCCCATCACCAAAAGCATCACCGGGATGTCCAGCACCAGGGAGGCGTTGTACCCGGCGATGGTGGAATTCTGGGGGATGGAAAAGGGGGCCAGGGTGATGGACACGCCGGACACCAGCACCAGGTTAAAGAGGTTGGCCCCGATGACATTGCCCAGGGACAGTGCCCCGTGGCCCTTGGCCAGGGAGGTAATGGCGGTGACCAGCTCGGGCAGGGAGGTGCCCAGGGCCACGAAGGTGAGGGCGATGACGGATTGGGGTACGCCCAGCGCCTCGGCGATGAGAGTGCCGTTTTCCACCAGCAGGTTGGCCCCCACGGCGATCAGCGCCGCTCCGGCAATGAGCATGACAATGTCCATCAGGGTGGAGCTGTTTTCTTCCTGGACTTTGCTGTGGGCGGCGGGGGAAGGGGCCTTTTTCATCTGCCACACGGTTGCTGTCATATAGACCACAAACATCCCCAGCAGGATGAAGCCAGTTATCTGGCTGAAATCACCGGTGGTGTAGGCAATGCCGGCATAGATGGCCGCCGCGGTGAAGAAAAAGGCCACCGGCAGGCGCAGGGTTTTGGGATCCACCTTGCCGGGGCGGATCGCCACGGTGATGGCGGCGATGAGGGCGGTGTTGCAGATCACCGAGCCGATGGCGTTGCCGTAGGCGATCTCGCCGCGGCCGGACCAGGCGGAGGTGGCGGATACCATCACCTCGGGCAGGGTGGTGCCGATGGACACTACGGTGGCGCCGATGAGCAGTTCGGGCAGGTGGAACCGGCGGGCAATGCCGGTGGCGCCGTCCACGAACCAGTCGCCGCCCTTGATCAGAAACACAAGGCCCACAAGAAACAGAAGCACAGGAATCAGCATTGGTATGACCTCCAAGGGTCCGAAAAGCGGACCCGTTTAGTAAAAGCGTATGCCCTTATAGCGTACATCCAAACCGGCTGGTTTGTCAATGATATTGTCAAATTTCTTCCAAAGGATTGCCAGCGGCGGAGGAGTGTGATATAGTAAACTCACTTTAGATTTGGGCAGAAAGAGGGGACAGGAATGGAGACGGATACCGTAATTCAGAAATTCCGCACCTCCCTGCACGGTTTTAACCGTCAGGATGTGCAGCAGTACATTGAGCAGATGGCCGACGTCCACCGGCAGGAGCTGAACCTTCTCCAAAAGCAGCTGGAGGAGGCGCAGGCGCGCAATGCGGAGTTGGAGGAGGCGGTATCCAACGTGGAAATCGCTAAGAGTGACGCGGCGGAGGAGGAGGCCAGGGCGCGTGCATCCCTGGAAACATCTACCCAGGCGCTGAACCAGACCCGGGAGGAGCTGTCCCAGACGGAGTCTAAGCTGACATCGGCCCGGGAGGAGCTGGAGCGGCTCCAGGCCCAGGTGGACGCCATGGGGCCGATGGCGGAAAACTACGCCAAGCTGAAGGACCGGGTGGCCACGGTGGAGCTGGAGGCCCACCGCAGGGCCCAGGACACCGTGGATCAGGCCATGGCGGAGGCGGAGGATATCCGTGCCGAGTCGGAGCGCGTCCACGCCGAGACGGAGCAGGCCAGGGGGGAAGCGGAGCGCATCCGCACCGAAGCCCGCCGGTGGGCGGACAGCGTGCTGACCCAGTACAGCCAGCTGCGCCGGGGGATGGACAGCCTGATCCGGCAGGCCCGGGCGCTGGGTCAGACGGCGGATCAGATGGGCCCGCTGGATAAGTCCGCCCAGCGGCTGCAAAAGCTGGTGGGGCTGGATCAGGCCAAGGGCAAACCATGACGGCATATGGCTCCCGTTTCCTGGGGAAACGGGGGCTTTTTTGCGGTTCGCCATTTTTGGGGTGTACAAACCGGCCCGATCCAGCTATGCTGGGGACAGATGAAAGGGGGGACAGACTATGGATCAGGTAAAGAGTGGAGCCTTCATCGCCCAAATCCGGAGGGAGAAGGGCTGGATCCAGGAGGAGCTGGGGGAGCGGCGGGGCGTGACCAACAAGACCGTCTCCCGCTGGGAGAATGGGAACTATATGCCGATTCGTGACATCGCCCCCCGGGACGGCGGGCTGCTGACCTACGAGTTTATTGATGGGTTTCCTTTCTTCATTGGGGAAGAAACGTCCCACAATGCCGCGCCATAAAAACGGCCCGTCCCTGTTTTGGAGACGGGCCGTTTTTCGATCGGCCAAAGTGACAGTTCAGAATCAGTCCCGTCGCTGGGGCGGCCACTTAAAGTGACCGATAACGTCCGTCAGCGGGCTTCAAGCTCTTTTTGTTACTTTTTCTCGAGAAAAAGTAACTCAGTCGTCGCCGAAGTTGATGCCCAGCAGACGGGCCTCGGCGATGATGTCGGACTTGGGATCGATGGTTTTGAGCTTGCCAGCCACCTCTTTCAGGGGCACGGAGGTGATCACATGGTCATGGATGGCCACCATGTTGCCGTATTCACCCCTGGAGATCATCAGCGCGGCGGTGGTGCCCAGCCGGGAGGACAGCACCCTGTCGTAGGCGCAGGGGGTGCCGCCCCGCTGCATATGGCCGGGGACAGTGACCCGGACTTCCTTGCCGGTTTTTTGGAGGATCTTGTCGGCGATGGCGTAGGACACGGAGGGGTACTTCTCCAGCACCTCGGCCATGTGTTTTTTGTACTCCTTTTTGGACATCTCCGCTTCCTTCTTGGACATGGCGCCCTCCGCCACCGCTAAAATGGTAAAGCCGTTGCCGGAGGCGGCGCGCTGCTTGATCTTGGCCACCACGGAGTCGATGCTGTAGGGGATCTCAGGGATCAGGATGATGTCCGCGCCGCCGGCGATGCCCGCGTTCAGCGTGAGCCAGCCGGCCTTGTGGCCCATGATCTCCACCATGAACACCCGGTTGTGGGAGGCGGCGGTGGTGTGGATGCAGTCGATGACCTCGGTGGCCAGGCCGATGGCGGACTGGAAGCCAAAGGTGGTGTCGGTGCCCCACAAATCGTTGTCGATGGTCTTGGGCAGGCCGATGACGTTCAAGCCCTCCTCACTGAGCAGGTTGGCGGTCTTTTGGCTGCCGTTGCCGCCCAGCACTACCAGACCGTCCAGGCGCAGGCGGCGGTAGGTGTATTTCATGGCCTCTACCTTATCCAGGCCGTTGGGATCAGGCTCCCGCATCAGCTTGAAGGGCTGGCGGCTGGAGCCCAGGATGGTGCCGCCCCGGGTGAGCAGGCCGGTGAAGTCGATGGGGGTCAGCTTTTTGTAATCCTCATACATCAGCCCCTTATAGCCGTCGATGAAGCCGATGATCTCCACTTCGTTTCCATAGATGTTGTACAGTCCTTTGGCGACGCCGCGCATGGTGGCGTTGAGGGCTTGGCAGTCGCCCCCGCTGGTGAGCATTCCGATTCGTTTCATAACAGCGCTCCCTTTCCAAACGATATATTTTAAGCCGTTCCGGCTGGCAAACAAAATGAGATCAGCCCCGTCTGAAAATACGGCCCAGTAAGCCGGTGCGGCGGGCCTGGATTTTCACATTGGCCCGTTTCGGTGCGGGTGGATCCACCGCGCTGTCCGCGGCTTTTGACGCGGGTGAGGGCTTCTTGGGCGCGGCTGTGACAGGCTTGGCGGCGGGCTTAACTGCCGGCCGGGGCGCCGCCCGAGGCGCTTCAGGCTTTTGCAGTCCGGGCAGTGCCCATACGCTGCCGTAAGCTTGGCCGCAGAAGTGCTCCTGGGAGTTGAAGGGGGCGCCCTCCGCGTGGAGATAGCTCCCGTCCGGCTGCTGGACGCGGCCCTTGGCGGTATCCCGCAGCTCATCGGCAAACATCCGCTCCAGATGGGCGCGCAGGCTGGGATCGTACACCGGAGCGGCAACCTCCACCCGGCGGGTGGTGTTGCGGGTCATGAAGTCGGCGGAGGAGATATAAATCTGCCGCCGCTCTCCTTTGCCGAAGATGTAGATCCGGGCGTGCTCCAGGTATCGGCCCACGATGCTTACCACCCGGATGTTGTCCGTCAGGCCGGGGACGCCTCCCACCAGGCAGCAGACGCCCCGCACCACCATATCAATCTTCACCCCGGCCTGGGACGCTTCAATGAGCTTGTCGATAAGCAGCTTATCGGTGAGGCCGTTGAGCTTGAAGCCCAGGTAAGCCGGGTTCCCGGCGTTTGCCTGTTCAATTTCCCGGTCGATGAGGGAGGCGATTTTACCCCGCAGGCAGGCAGGTGCTACCATCAGGCGCTTGCTGTCCTCCACCACCTCGCCCATGGCCAAGGCGTTGAATACCTTCGCCGCCTCCGCGCCGATCTCGGGATTGGCGGTCATCAGGGCATAGTCGGTGTACAGCCGCACTGTATCCTCATTATAGTTCCCCGTGCCCACCTGGGTGATGTACTCCACCTGATCGCCGTGCTTGCGCGTGATGAGCAGCAGCTTGGAGTGCACCTTCAGCCCATCCAGGCCGTAGATCACCCGGCATCCGGCCCGCTCCAGGATGCGGGACCAGCCGATGTTGTTCTCCTCGTCGAACCGGGCCCGAAGCTCCACCAGGGCCACGACCTCCTTGCCGTTTTCCGCCGCGTCCACCAAGGCCTCCACAATTTTGCTGTTATGGGCCACCCGGTACAGGGTCATCTTGATGGACACCACTTCGGGATCCTGTCCGGCTTCCTGTAACAGCCGCAGCAGGGGGCGTACGCTCTCATAGGGATAGCTCAGCATCAAATCCCGCTGTCGGATCTGCTCCGTCATAGAGACGAGGGGATCCACATTGGGGGAATTCTGGGGCACCCGGCGGGGGTAGAACAGCTCGGTTTTGTCCCGGAGCAGATCCCGCGCCGCTCCAAAGAAAGACAGGTCCAGGGGGACGGTGCAAGAGAACAGGTGTTTTCTAGGCAGCCCCAGGCTGGCGCACAGGCTGTCCCGGATGCCGTCGGACAGCTTGCCCCGGTATTCCAGTTTCACCGGCTGGAGCCGTTTGCGGCGGCGGATGAGCTTTTCCATGCTCTTGCGGTATTCTTCCGCTGGGGTGTCGTCCGGCTGGTCGGAGACGTCGTCCATGTCGATGTCCGCGCTGCGCACCAGGCGGATCAGCACTGTGCCCTCCACTTTGTAGTGGACGAACAGCTTGGGCAGGAAGCTGGCAATCAGCTCCTCCACCAGAATGAACCGCTGGCCATCCCCAGGCAGGGGAACCAGACGGCGCAAAACGCCGTCCCCGCAGGGGACGATGCCCATACGCTCGCTGCCGTTTTTTGTCTTGAGCATGGCCACAGCGTAAATTTCCTTGCTGCGCAGGAAGGGGAAGGGCTGCTTGCGGCCGATGATCTGGGGGGAGAGCAGGGGCAGGACGCTGGAGGTAAAATACTTCTCCAAAAAGGCCTGGGTTTTGTCGGGGAGGCTGTCAAAGCGGCACAACTCCACCCCCTGTTCCCCCAGTTCGGCCATGAGGCCCTTGCAGATTCGATCGCGGTCGGCCAAAAACTCCTTGGTTTTTTCCAGCACGGCAGCGGCCTGCTCGGCAGAAGTCTGTCCGGTTTTATTGTCCGTCACCCCGTGGTGGAGGGTATCCAGAAGCATACCCACCCGGACCATATAGAACTCGTCCAGGTTGCTTTGGAAGATAGAGGCGAAATTCAGCCGCTCGCACAGGGGGTTGGCGGGATCCTCCGCCTCCTCCAGCACCCTGCGGTTAAACAGGAGCCAGGACAGCTCCCGGTTGACATAACAGGACGGGGCCGGAGTAGTGGAATTATCTGTAAGCTGTTGATCCTTCATAAGCGATCACATCCCTTTCCGTCTTTTAATTTACCATTCTTTTTCGCCGGATTCAAGCCCCTCCAGTTACTTTTTTGAAAGTGGGTGAACCTTTTGTCTATAAGTGAGGTATAGTAAAGAGAAAGGGGGCGGAGCGGTTGATTGACGAATACATCCGGCGGTATGGCCGGCGGCTGTACGGACTGTGCCGGTCCCTGTGCCCCAACCCCTTTGATGCGGACGACCTGTATCAGGAGACGTGGCTGAGGGTGGTGAAGCACATCGGGAAATACGATCCCAGCCGGGAGTTTGAGCCGTGGCTGACCAGAATCTGCGTGAACACCTACCGCAGCGCCCTGCGGCGGCTGGCCCGCAGTCCTGTGCTGGACTTTTCCAGCGGGGAGGACAAGGCACGTTTCCTCCAAAGCCTCCCTGCCCCGGAGGCGCGGGACTACACGCTGCTGTACCAGGCGGTGGGCCGTCTGCCGGACAAGCTGCGGCTGGCGGTGGTGCTGTTCTACTTCCAGGGGCAGGATCTGGCGTCTACCGCTGAAATTCTGAACATTCCCGTAGGGACGGTAAAATCCCGGCTGAATAAGGCCCGGAAGTTGTTGAAGGAGGCGCTGGCCGATGAAACAGATGGACTATTTTGAGCAGTTTGACCCGCCGGTTTTGAACGAGGCCATGCTCCAGCGGGCGCTGGAGCGGCGGACAGTCCGGCGGCACACCGTTCTGCTGGCGTTGGCTGGGGCGTTGCTCCAGATCGCGGCGGTGCTATTCGCGGTGCTGGTGCGGGCGTGGTACCCGGTGTTGTCGCTGGCGGTGATGTGTTCCCCCATCCTGTCCACGGTGGGGGGTGGCGTCATTATAATCCTGTATGTGCAGAGAGGAGGGGCGGACTATGACTATGGGGCTTGACTGGCCGGCGATGCTGCAAAGTATATTGCTGTTGGGGCTGATGGCGGTGCTGGTGCTGTCCATACCCATGTTTGTGGGCGTTTATGTGTATTATGACGCCAAGCGCCGGGGGATGAACGCCGCGGCGTGGACGCTGGCGGCGGTGCTGGCCCCGGCGCTGGCGGGGTTCATCATCTACCTGCTGGTGCGGACCGGACGGCCCGACCTGATATGCCCTCAGTGCGGGGGGCAGGTGGCGGAGCGGTACACGGTGTGCCCCCGGTGCGGGGCGAAGCTGCGGCGGGCCTGCCCCGGCTGTGCCGCCCCGGCGGAGCAGGACTGGAAGGTGTGCCCCCACTGCGCTGTGCCCCTGGACGGAACGGGGGAAGGGGTGACGCCCCCCGTGCGGCGGAAGGACCGGGGACTGAAACGGGTGCTGGTGGTGGTGGTGGCCGCGCCGGTGCTGATGGTAGCCATTGCGGTGGGGTGCTATATGGCCCAGTCCAAGGGCGGTTCTGCCAGCATACAGAAGGTCACCCTTGACGAGTATGACCAGCTCCAGCCGTCGGAGACAGTGCGGGGCTCGGTCCATCGCTGGCTGGACGGGCTGGAAGGCCGCACCGACCGGGCCTACGCCCTGCGGTACGACCTTCCCGGGGAGTACGAGTACGAAAACAAGCACTATTTCCTCATCTACGTCCCCGGCGGGGGAAACAGCGCCTCCTCCAGCTTCGGCGTGGCCTCCGGCCTGTTTGCCCCTGCCGTTGAGCTGGAATTGGAGGAGACGGGGGACAGCGGCTCCCTGTTCTGCGTGATGGCCACATCGGAAAAGGCGCCCGGCCTGCGCGTCACCCTGGGCGGCAAACGCCTGCGCTGTGAGGTGCGGGAGGTGGATTACAACCCCACCACCTTCCTCATCTACCCCGACTATTCCCAGCTCCAGCGGGACGAGGTGCTGTTCCTGCCGGAGCGCATCACCGTGATCAAACTGGAAAGCACCGGAAAAGGGAGCGGCAAAGTGGTGGATTCCACAGGGGTGACGGACGAGGACACGCTGTACCAGCTCATGGCGGCCATCGACGGCGGGGAACGGCTGGGCTGGGAGGACGCCATCTATCAGGATATGAGCGGCCTGGATATGTCCGGCGGCTTTCAGGTGGTCATCGAATATCAAGTCCGTGAGCAGTATCTTTCCCACGATGCTATGGCCCGTCTGGATGTGTTTGAGGCGGACGGGGTGTGCTATCTCGTGGACCGGCGCATCAACCATGGCGACAATTTCCGGCGGATGGACGGGGACTTTTACGGGCTGCTGGAAAGCTTGTTTGTGTAGAAAAGCGATAGGATAGGACAGCCGCCCAACTGGGCGGCTGTCCTTTTGCGGGCGGGGAACACTATGCTTTGCAGCCTTGGCGTGAATTTTCACCGCGCTGGACCCAAAAGGCGCTGTGCTCCGTCTAATCAGTGTGACCGGTCAACAGCGGCAAAGAAGGGATGATATGGAAGACTTAATCGAACGGGCCAGGGCAGGGGACAGCGCCGCCTTTGTGGAGCTGATGGAGGGCCAGAAAGGCGTCATGTACAAGGTGGCCCGGAGCTACCTCCACAACGACGCGGACGCGGCGGATGCCATGAGCGAGACGGTGCTGGCCTGCTTTGAAAAGCTGAACACTCTGCGCCAGCCCCAGTATTTCCGCACCTGGCTCATCCGGATCCTGATCCGCAAGTGCCAGGATCTGCTGCGGCAGCGGAGGCGAAGCGTCCCCCTGGACGAGCTAACCCAGGTGGGCCGGGAAGAGCCGGGCCATGCCAGGGTGGAATTCCTCGATCTGCTGGACAGTTTGGACGAAAAATACCGCACGGTGCTGCTGCTCTACTATGGCGAGGGCTTTACCGTGGGGGAGATCGCCCAGGCAATGGATTTGAAGGTGGAGACGGTGAAAACCCGTCTCAAGCGGGCCAGGGCCGGGTTCCGGCTGGCCTACGAGGCGGAATAGGAGGAACGGAGCATGGACGAACGGAAACTGCACGAGATTTTAGGACAAGATTTGGAGGTGCCAAATATGGTAAATAAGAAATTGGAGGAGGTCTATGCCCTGGTGGAACAGCGGGAGCGTCCGGGGAAGCGGCGGAGGGTCCGACCCCTGCGTACGGTGCTCATCGCGGCGGCGGCGGTGGCCCTGCTGTGCGGGTCGGCCGCGGCGGCCTATGACTTCTACGTCCGGCAGAGCGTGCCGGTAGACCCAGACCAGACCGTCCAAGGCATTGTGGGGAACGGCCAGCCGTCCTGGACGCAGCAAGTGGTGGATGCCCCCGACGGCGGCAAGCCGCGCCACTACCCCAACCGCGAGGTGGTGCGATCCGATACCGCCCTGGCGGAGGGGCTGTTAGGGGCCTACCTGCCGGAGAGCGGCTACCAGTGGCAGCTTGAGGACTACACCCTTACCGTGGAGGGCTATGTGCTGGACGAGAGCACCAGCACCGCCAAATTTTACTACACCATCGAGCATCCCGGCGGGTTCGGCGAGGGCGCGGTGGACTGGACGCACGGCTTGCTGAACAGTGATGTCTATAAGCCCTATCTGCAATTTGAAACAAAGTCCGATGTGGATCCCTCCTTTTTTGGCGGGCGGGCCTATGTGGATTTGGAGCGTTCCACGCAGGAGAAGCTGTACATTGTGGAAAGTGCCGCCGGTTTTGGCGGCTGGAAGGCGGAGGACGGCCTGCGCATCCGCTTCCTGCTCCAGGGTGAGCTGCATGAGGAAGGGCTCAGAATATACCGGGATGACCCCAGTCTGGACGTCTATCTGGATTTGCCCGGCGTGGAAAGCCTGCCCGTGGTGTCTGCGGTGGATCCGGTTACGGGGGACACTGTGCAGCTGTCCGTGATCGGCCTCAAGGTGGGCTGCGAGGATCTGGACATGATAGGATGTGTGGCGCTGGAGTACGCCGATGGCACCCGGTATACGGTGTATGACAGTACCAGCAACCTGGACAATGCGGACTATGGGCTTGGTGACGGGGAGAGCCCCAATATGGTGGCGCGGTATGTGTTCAACCGGCTGGTAGACCCGTCCCAGGTGGCCGCCGTGGTGGTGGACGGCCAGCGGTACGAGGTCGGATAAGGCCCAGGAAACACAGGCAGAAAAAACAGGCGGAAGGGAAAAAACCCTTCCGCCTGTCTATTTACAGCCCCCCGCCAAGGCCGTGCCGCCCCGTTAAAAACCTGCACGATCATGCAGGTGGGTCGCCTCCGCGCTGCTTTACCGCTTCCAACGTCCAGACACCTCCGGAGAGGGCCGGGAGGCCTGCGAGCCACAGCGCGAGGGGGCGTCCCGTTTCAAAAATGTGGGTTTTAAAAGGGCGGTCACGTAGTTAGAACCCAGCAGGGGAAAATGCGTTTGAGCCGTCGCGAACAGCGCGGATGGAGCGGAGCGAGGGGAAAAGCCCAGCCGCCGCAAAGCGGGGGCGGGTTTTGCCCGAGCCGCAGCGAAGCCGCGCGTCGTGAGCAGGCGAAACGTAGGTGCGAAAATGCGTTTGAGCCGTCGCGAACAGCGCGGATGGAGCGGAGCGAGGGGAAAAGCCCAGCCGCCGCAAAGCGGGGGCGGGTTTTGCCCGAGCCGCAGCGAAGCCGCGCGTCGTGAGCAGGCGAAACGTAGGTGCGAAAATGCGTTTGAGCCGTCGCGAACAGCGGGCTTACTCCTCCTCGTCCTCGAACAGCTCCTCCATGAACTGCTCATACACCTCGTCGAGTTCCTGCTCATCGTCGATGTCGGCCAGGAGGGACTCGCCGTCCTGCTCGATGACCCGCAGCAGGATCAGACCGAAGTCCTCATTGTCCTCGTCCATGTCGGCGGGGACAAACGCCATATACTGATTGCCCTTATGTTCAAGGGTGCCCAGATGCTCCAATTCAAATTCATTGCCTTCGTCGTCGGTGACGGAAACAAAATCAGGGCCAAATTCCTCACTCATATTTCTGCCCTCCTTTTTCGAAGCGCGGATTGCTTTTGCGTCTCTTATTGTAACGGGTATGGAGAGAAAAAGCAAGAGGATTTACAAAAAAAACGAGAAAAATCCTGCTGGAATTGGACAGGCCGCCCAAGGGTGGACAAACGGAACAAGCTGTGCTATAATATACCAACCCGCCGGGTGTGCTGACGCGCCGCGGTGGGGAGAGAGAGGAATCCGGACCGCCCCGCAAGGGACGGGCTTGAATGTATCGGAGGGATCTCAAAATGCCAGAGATAAACCACAATAACAGTGCCGGACGCCGCGAACCCCAGCCGCCCAGCGGAGGGCGGCAGGCGCCCAAGGCCAAAGCACGGAAACAACGCCGCCGCCCCTTGATTCTGACCATCCTGCTCCGGTTTTTCCAGATCATTGGGACGCTGCTGCTCATCGGCGTGATCACCGGTTCCTTTTTGGTCTGCTACGCCGCCGTCTACGTCAAGACGGTGGTTATGCCGAAAACCTACCTGAACCTGGATGAGTACACCTTGAGCGAGAACTCGATTATCTACTACGAGAACAAGGCCACGGGACAGTGGGAGGAGCTCCAGACCCTGATGGGCGATGAAAACCGGGAGATCGTGAGCTACACCGACATCCCCCAGGATCTGATCAACGCCTTTGTGGCCATTGAGGACAAGCGGTTCTGGGTCCACGACGGCGTGGACTGGCGGCGCACCGCCAACGGTATGCTGCGGATGTTCACCGGCGGCAATATTCAGGGCGGCTCCACCATCACCCAGCAGCTCATCAAGAATTTGACCACCTACGATGACGTTACCGTCACCCGGAAGATCCAGGAGATTTTCACCGCCTTGGAGCTGGACAAAAACTACGACAAGGAAACCATCCTCACCGTCTATTTCAACTATATTTACATGGGCAACAAGTGCTATGGTGTGCAGGCCGCGTCCCAGTACTACTTCGGCAAGGACGTGTGGGATCTGAACCTGGCCGAGTGCGCCAGCTTGGCGGGTATCACCAACAACCCGTCCCTGTACGCGCCCTACGGCGTAGTGGAGATGACGCGCTACAAGTGCCAGAACCCGGGCTGCCCGGATCCGTATTCCAATGAAAAGGAGACGGTGTGCGGGGCCTGCGGGGCGGAAAACTCTTTTGACAACGGCACCGTCTGGACAAACCGGGAGTTCAACAAGGCCCGGCAGGAGCTGATCCTACGGGAGATGGCCAAGACGGACGAGGACGTGCGGCCCATCCCGTATATCACCGAGGCGGAGCGGGACGCCGCCATCGCCCAGCCCCTGGTGTTTGGACGGGATCTCAAGACCGATGGGGAGGATCCGAATGGTGCCCAGGCCGCCAAGCCGGCTGCGGCCCGCTACTCCTGGTATGTGGAGGCGGTGATCGACGACGCCATTGAGGCGCTGATGGAGGCCCGTTCCATCAACTGGGAGGCGGCCAACCAACTGGTGTTCAACAGCGGCCTGTCCATCTATACCTCCTATGATCCCACGGTGCAGTCGGCGGTGGACACCATTTTCAACGACAGGTCCAATTTGGACCAGGTGTCCTCCCGCACCGGGCAGCGGCTGATGTCGGCTATCACGGTGGTGGACAACTCCAGCGGTTATGTGGTGGCTATCGGCAATACCATCGAAAAAACGGGGGACCGGGTGCTGAACCCCGCTGTCCACTCAACGCGCCAGCCCGGATCGTCCATCAAGCCCCTGTCCGTCTATTCCCCCGCCCTTGAGATGGGGCTGATCACCCCGGCGTCCGTCATTGACGATTGCCCTGGGCTGTTGAACGGAAGGGCATGGCCCGTCAATGTCACCCCCACCTACCGCGGCCTGACCACTGTGATGGAGGGCCTTACCCGGTCGCTGAACACAGTCTCGGTCAATGTGCTGAAGCAGGTCACAACGGAGAAGTCCTACGAATTCCTGGAGGACGTGTATGGCATCACCACGCTGGAGCCTGGTATGGTGGCCAGCAACGGCGATGTGCTGTCGGACAACAACCTCAGCCCGCTGGCTATGGGCGGCCTGACCCACGGCGTGACCACCTTTGAGATGGCGGCGGCTTTTGCCACCTTCCCCCGGGGCGGCGACCATACTCCGGCAACCACCATCGTGGAGATTAAGGATGCCGCTGACAATACCATCACCGACAACAGCAACACCACAGAGAATGTGATCAAGCCCAGCACCGCCTATTATATCAACACCATGCTGTCCAACGCGGTGACCTCCCCCACCGGTACCGCCGGTGCGGCCAGGATTTCCGGTCAGACGGTGGCAGGTAAAACGGGCACCACCCAGAACACCTTCGACTACTATTTCTGCGGCTATACCACCCATTATACCGCCGCGGTGTGGACAGGCTACAACAACGGGGAAGTCATCAATTATAACTACTACAACCCGTCGATTTCCCTGTGGCAGAAGGTGATGAACATCGTTCACCAGGGCCTGGAGAACCAGGCGTTCGATGTGCCCGGCGATCTGTCCACCTACGATATCTGCATCGACTGCGGAAAGCTGGCCAGCGGGGTGTGCGCATCCGACCCCCGGGGCAGCCGGGTGCAGTCCTTCCGCCTGCTCAGCGGCGACGGCCCCACGGAGGCCTGCATCTGCCATGTGCCCGTGCAGGTTTGTATGGAGAGTCCTATCCTGGACGCGGACGGTGTTCCCACCGGTTACTTCCACCAGGCTGGGGAGTTCTGCCCGGAGGAGAGCGTGGCGACCATTGCCTTTGTGGACTATGAGCGCGATCTGACAGGTATAAACGTGTCAGTGGGCGACCAGCTGGCGCTGCTGAGCAGCTATCACGGCGGTACCTGCCAGGTGCATCTCACGGCGCAGCCCAGCGGGGAGCCAACGGAATCTCCTGATATAGAGGACCCGGAGGTATCCGATCCACAGCCGGTGGAGACGGATTCCAGCGTGGAACCCACCACCAGCATTCCGCCTTTTGTGGAGCCCACTAACCCGCCGATGGAGCCAACAACGGAGCCGCCCATCAACATCGATCCGCCGCCTATCACCGATCCGCCCTATATCCCGGCGGGAGATCCCAACCAGCCTGTCCCGTAACTGCGGGAGCTGTTCCTGGCCTGCGGGCCAATGCTTTAGGAAGCGGCGTGGCTTCGGTCACACCGCTTCCTTTTCGCCCCTGATGAATGCAGATAAAAAGGAGCAAGCCTACATGAAATCCATCCGTACCAGCTACACCCATACCATTTATGCCTGTTACATGGGTTATATTGTCCAGGCCATTGTCAATAACTTCGCTCCCCTGCTGTTCCTCACCTTTTCCGCCAGCTTCGGTCTGGAGCTGGAGCAGATTGCCCTGATCTCAACGGTGAACTTTGCCATCCAGCTGTGTGTGGATCTGCTGTCCGCCAAGGTGATTGACAAGGTAGGCTATCGGGCCAGCGTCCTGGCCGCCCATGGTTTTGCGGCGGCGGGCATTGCAGGGCTGACGGTGTTTCCTGCCCTGCTGGGCAGCGCCTTTGGGGGGCTTTTGCTGGCAGCGGCCCTGTACGCTGTTGGAGGCGGCATCATAGAGGTGCTCATCAGCCCCATTGTGGAGGCGTGCCCCACCCAGAAAAAAGAGGCGGCGATGAGCCTCCTCCATTCCTTCTATTGCTGGGGGCATTTGGCGGTGGTGGTGCTGTCCACAGTTTTTTTTGCCCTGGTCGGCATTGAAAACTGGCGGATCCTGGCCTTGCTGTGGGCTGTGGTGCCCCTTTTGAATCTGGTATATTTCACCCAGGTGCCCATTTACCCCATCGCGCCGGAGCAGGAGCAGTCTACTCCGGGTGGGTTGTTGCGATCCCGGCTGTTCTGGTTCATTGCGCTACTGATGGTATGCGCTGGGGCCAGCGAGCAGGGCATGAGCCAGTGGGCTTCTGCCTTTGCTGAGTCGGCCCTCCACCTATCCAAGACGGCGGGGGATCTGGCGGGGCCGTGCTGCTTTGCCCTGTGCATGGGCACATCCCGGGCGCTGTACGGCAAATTCAGCGATCGCGTCCCCATGAAAAAGGCGATGGCGGCCTGCGCGGTGCTGTGCACCGGCTGTTATTTGCTGGCGGTGTTCGCGCCCCACCCGGTGCTGGGGTTGGTTGGCTGTGCCCTGTGTGGTTTCTCGGTGGGCATTTTCTGGCCTGGTACGTTCAGCATGGCGGCCAAGGCCCTGCCTGCTGGTGGGACGGCAATGTACGCGCTGCTGGCGCTGGCCGGGGATCTGGGGTGCTCCGCTGGACCGGGGCTGGTGGGGTTTGCTGCCGGCGTTGCGGGCGGTGGGCTGAGGGCAGGGATTCTGGCGGCGGCGTTATTTCCGGTTGTGCTGTTGTTAGGGCTTGCCGCCATGCCGAAGGAAAAATAAAAGAACCGGCAGCCGCACCATTGCGGCTGCCGGTTTTTAAACTGATGTAGATGCTGTGCGGCTGGGTTAGCCTGCGTTGAGCTTTGTTGTGACAAAGATGTCGATCTTTTGCTTGATCTCCTCCGGCTTTAGGTATTTCAGCAGGTAGCCCGCAGGCTTCAACGACAGCAGTTTCCGCACAACAATTGGGTCGTCCCGGCCGGTGAGGAAAAAGACCGGGATGTCCGCAAAGGATTCCTCCGAGCGGAGCATAGACAGCGTCTGGCTGCCGTCGCACACCGGCATTTCATAGTCCAATAGGATCAAATCCGGCCGATTCAGCGTAATAGCCCGGATGGCTGCCACCCCAGATTCCGCCAACAGGATCTCGTAATCCGTTTCCAGCAGGTTTTTCATGGCCTGCCGGATGGTAGCGGAGTCATCCACCACCAGGATGGTGGGTTTGTCTTTGTCCTTGTCCTGCTGTTCCCGCCGTTTCAGGTAGTCCTCCACCTCTGTCATGGCGTTTTCGGGGTCAATGGGCGTTCCGATTCCTTCCTCCAGCAGATGGGGGGCAATGACAGAGAAGGAGAAGTAACCTGCCCCGCCGGTATTGAACAGCAGGCTGATCTGGGGTTTTTCCCGTTTAAACACCCGCTGAAACTGGTCATAGGATAGCAGATTTTCCGTTTTCAGTTCAAAAGATCGGAAGTCCGGGAAAAGCTCTATAATGCGGCTGACAAACTGCCGCGCCGTGTACCGGGCGGTGTTGGTGAGCATGGCGTTCAGCCTGTTGGTCTGGAGGCCCATCACCTGTCCCACTGTGTTGATCAGCAGCTTTTCCTCGAAAACCATCAGGACTTCCAGTCTTTTTTCGTCCTGGGGCCTGCCGTAGGCCAGCCGGTAGTAGACTCCGCTGCCGAACTTTTCTCCGCTGTAGACATCGCTGATGGCTTGCGCCTCCAGGTGGAACATATCGAACACCAAGTGGGTGATAACTTTTTTCATGGCCGCGATTTCCTCGTTGGGCAGGAGGTTTTCCCAGGTACTGGCGCCGTCTACCCGGATAGCCATGTCCTCCGTTAGGGTGTGACCGATCAGCCATCCGGCGCACACACCCAGGAAATGTTCCATGGCATCGGTGGAATAGTTGGTCTGGAGCAGCTCTGCCTCCAAAGCCGGGAGGGTTATTTCCCGGAAGTCCTTATGGATATTCCTATGGCGCTCAAGCCCGCCCAGCCCAATGGAGCGCATATAAGCCTCCTCGTCCGCGAAATGCTGAAGCGTGTGGCCCTTAAAGTATTTGATCCCTTCCTGGCAAATCCATTGGTTGTCCTTTTCTTCCTCTTTGAAGTGGAACAGCTTGTCAATGATCTTGAAAAGCTGCCTGTGTTCCCTATCGATAATGTCCACTCCTATGTTGAACTCGTCCCGCCACTCAAATTGACCTTCCATATGAACTCCCCCTTTGACACAGCCAAGCGCATTTTTTACTGGTGGTCACGTCGAAACCGTTGACGCGATTAGCAGCTCAACTTTTTTGAGTATAGCACAAACCACCTGCCGTGTCTACTGAAAAGACAAAATTAGACATGGTAGCAGCCGCCGCCGATAAACTCCCGTGTCAGGGATGTTTTGGGAATATTGTCCGCGGGGATGGGGAGGAAGTAATTCAGGAATTTCAGCAGGCGCTTGGCCTCGATGTACTCCTCGCTGTCCCGGGGGACGCCGAAAAGCAGGGGCTGCACGTAGGGCTTGAGCAGGGCTGTTTCATAGATCAGGGACGAGTTAAACACCATGTCCGCGCTGTCCTGGAAGGGGAAGATGTTGTTTTCCTCTCCCCGGCGGACGGAGGGCCACATTTTGATGGTGGCCTGGGCGCTGTAGCCCCGGGTGCGGGCATCCCGCTCAATGCGCCGCAGCAGGCGGGCGTCGGTAGTGGGGATGCGGTTGTGGTCGTCAATGTTCAGGGTGGTGAGGCAGCTGATGTAAATGCGGTACTTGCTCTCCTTGGGCAGGGCGTAGGTGAATTGGTCGTTGAGGCAGTGGATGCCCTCGATGACCAGCACATCCCCCTCCTTCAGGGTGAGGAAGTTGCCGTTATATTCCCGCGCGCCCTTCTTGAAGTTATAGGTGGGCATCTCCACCGTCTCGCCATTGAGCAGACGCACCATGTCCTGGTTGAACTGTTTCACGTCCATGGCCCCCAGGCCCTCGAAGTCGTAGTTGCCGTTTTCGTCCCGGGGGGTCCTGTCCCGGTTTAAGAAATAGTTGTCGGTGGCGATGGGGTGGGGATGAAGGCCGCAGGCCCGCAGCTGGGTGGACAGCCGGTGGGAGAAGGTGGTTTTGCCGGAGGAGGAGGGCCCCGCAATCATGACGAAGCGGACCTCCTTCCGGGATGCGATCTCGGAGGCGATGTCGCCGATCTTCTTTTCCATCATAGCCTCATAGGCCAAAATCAGCGGCGTGGCCTGCCCCTGAGAGATAATGGTGTTCAGATCCGCCACGTTGGAGGAGTTGAGCGACTCGGCGCGCTGGGTGGACTCCGACAACGCCTGGAACACCTTCATGGAGGGCTTGAACGCCCCCAGCTGGTTGGGGTTTTTTAGGGTGGGCAGGCGCAGGACAAAGCCGTCCTCAAACAGTTCCAGCGCGAAGCAGCGGATGTAGCCAGTGTCCGGCACCATGTAACCGTAGAAGTAGTCCACAAAGCCGTCCAGGGAGTAGACGTTGACGTGGGAGCTGATGCGGAAGCTGAGCAGCTTGGCTTTGTGGATCAGCCCCTCCTTGTGGAACAGCTCTATGGCGTCATCGGTGTTGATGGATCTCTTTTCGATGGGCAGCGCCTGGGCGGACAGTTCCCGCATCCGTTTCTCCACCCGGTCCAGCAGGGCCTGATTTAGGGTAAAGCTGCCCTGGGTGCGAAAAAAAAGGGCGCGGCTGAGGGAGTAGTTTACGGAAATGTGCTCCACGTTTTCCCGGCCCGCCACATCGTAGAACGCCTTCAGCATCAGGAAAAGCGCGCTGCGCTCATAGGTCTGAATCCCGGGGACATCCTGAGCGGTGACCATTTTCAGGGAGCAGTCCCGATCTAAAACCTTGTGGAGTTCACACAGTTTCCCGTCCCGGTTGACTAGCAGGATGTCGCAGGGAAACTTCTCCTGGAAATCCGCCGCGATGGTCCGGTAGGGCGTCCCACAGGGATAGGCGTACTCCACGCCGTCCACGGTGACATTCAGCATTCTCTTTTCTTCCATAGAATGGCCTCCTCAAAATCATGGTCATGTTGTTTTGCTGGGGAAGGGTTTCCCATGTGTCCCCCCTTTATTCTACAATATTTTGAAACAAAATACAATCTTTTTTGGAGAATATCCCAACGGAAAGTGAGCGGCCCAAAAATTGGAATGTATCGCAGGGATGTGCGCCGCCCCCCTTGACAAAAGGCGGTAAAGTATCTATAATTCCATAGAAGCATTGTGTAAATCCGCCTGCCGCCCCGATTTGGGCGTCAGGGCGGGAGAAAGGATGAAAGCAAGATGGCCAAAGAGTACAAACTGAGCGCGGAGCGCATGGAGGAACTGAAAAGTGAGTTGACCTACCTCAAAACCGTGCGGGAAAAAGAGGTGGCCGACCAGATTAAGGAGGCCCGGTCCTTTGGTGATCTGTCGGAGAACAGTGAGTACGACGAGGCGAAAAATGAGCAGGGTAAGCTCTACTCCCGTATTGCGGAGCTGGAAAATATCCTGTCCAACTGCGTGGTCATTGAGGAGCACGCTACCGATCCCAACACGGTGCGCCTGGGTAGCCGGATCACGGTGAAGGATGTGGTTACTGATGACGAGGAGACCTACCAGGTGGTTGGTTCTCAGGAGGCGGATCCTATGAACGGACGAATTTCTGAGGAGTCCCCCTTTGGCAAGGCCCTGCTGGGCAAAGCCATCGGCGAGATCGCTGTGGTGGAGGCCCCTGCCGGGAACATTGAGTATGAGGTGGTCGCTATCCAGCGGTAAAGCAGCGGCCATGATGTTGAACGTTTCGCGCCCAAGCGGGGCACGGAACAGATTTTTGCAATGATCTGAACTATGTAAGAAGGTTCCCTCTGTGGGCTGGGTGTTCATCCGGCCCGCAGAGGGATTCGATTTATTAGGAAAAATGCGTGCCCCGAAATCATGTGGGCAGCATCTTGAAACCTTTACGCCTGCCGGCGGGGAATTTTGCGCCGTCCGCTGCCCCACGCAGAAGTGTATCGCAGGGGTGGGTGCTTTCCGCTCGCTGCTGGGCAATAAAGTGCTCCTTGGTTCGGTTGATTTTTTCGGATACAGCGTCAGAATGGTATTGTTATGTTCGTGCCAGCACCTGGGAACACACCATTTTTGTGAATTCTGTATAGCGAAATTACTTGAAATCTCCCGGTTACACGAGTATGATGGCATGGTGTGTTTTGCAAAACCTGATACCAAGGAGAGAGAACAATGAGAGAGCTGACGCCTCAATTGGTGCATTCATTGAAGCACTATTCCAAAGAAAGCCTTGTCAAAGATATAGTGGCCGGTGTGATCGTGGCCATCATTGCGCTGCCGCTGTCTATCGCGCTGGCCCTGGCCTCCGGGGTTTCCCCAGAGCAGGGGCTTTACACCGCCATTGTGGCGGGCTTCCTGATCTCCGCCCTGGGCGGCAGTAAGGTGCAGATTGCGGGGCCAACCGCAGCGTTTGCCACCATTGTGGCGGGCATTGTGGCCCGCAGCGGTCTGGAAGGCCTGGCCGTGGCCACTATCTTGGCGGGGGGGATCCTGATCCTGATGGGTTTGCTGCGCATGGGCGGCCTGATCAAATTCATCCCCTATACTATCACTACTGGCTTTACTGCGGGTATTGCCGTCACCATTGTCATTGGACAGCTGAAAGATTTCTTCGGCCTGACCTTTACCCATTCCCCGGTGGAGACCATGGAGAAACTGGAGGAGGTTGTCTGCACTTTTCACTCGGTGAATCTGACTGCGGTGGGGATAGGCTGTCTGGCCTTGGCCATCCTGATTTTATGGCCCATGGTGTTCAAAAAAATCCCTGCCTCCCTCATTGCGGTGATAGTGACGGCGGGGGCTGTAAGGTTCTTTGACCTGCCGGTGAACACCATTGGCGACTTGTACACAATTTCCAGCGATCTGCCCCAGTTTGCCTTGCCTGCCTTTTCCTATGAGACGGTGGCGGCGGTGCTGCCTGACGCGTTCACCATCGCCATCCTGGCGGCCATTGAATCCCTGCTGTCCGCTGTGGTGGCCGATGAGATGATCGGCGCCCGCCACAACTCTAACATGGAGCTGATTGCCCAAGGTGCGGGCAATGCGGCGTCCGCCTTGTTCGGGGGCATCCCCGCCACTGGGGCCATCGCCCGGACTGCGGCCAACATCAAAAACGGCGGCAGTTCCCCAGTGGCTGGTATGGTTCACGCGGTGGTTTTGCTGCTGGTTCTGGTGCTGCTCATGCCTTACGCAGCCCTTATCCCCATGCCCTGCATTGCCGCCATCCTGTTTCAGGTGGCCTATAACATGAGCGGCTGGCGCACCGTGGCAGGTGAGGTCAAGCACGCTCCCAAGAGCGATATTGCCGTTCTGGTGGTTACATTTCTGCTCACGGTGATCTTTGATTTGGTGGTGGCCATTGCGGTGGGGCTTGGTCTGGCCTGTCTGCTGTTTATGAAGCGCATGGCCGATGTATCCGAGGTCAAGGAGTGGGAATATGTGGAGGACACTGGGGATAACCAGGGCCGGATGAAGCCCGTACCGCCCCATGTGATGGTCTATGAGTTCACCGGCCCGCTGTTCTTCGGCGCGGCGGACAAGATTCCCCACATTGAGCGTAACACCGGGAAGCGTGTGCTTATCCTTCGGATGCGTGCTGTCCCAGCCATCGACATCACCGCGATGAACGGCCTGCAGCGGCTGTATTCAGAGTGCAGAAGCAAGGATATCCAGGTATTGTTCTCCCATGTGGACAAACAGCCCATGGCAGTGTTCTGCAAGTCGGGAATGTTTGATCTGGTGGGCGGGGAAAACTTCCTGCCTAACATCGATATGGCGCTGGAACGGGCGGAGGAGCTGGGGGATGGCTAATATGCCCTTGGTTTTCCCTGCCAGACATTGGAAGGGCAGGGGGGATTGACTCATGTATCCTACAAGGAATTACACCCGGCTTGTCCATTACCGATGCGAGGATGGTCTGCTCCTGTTCTGTCAGAATGGCGATATAGTCGCGGCGGTACTGAACGATAGTTTATACCTGTAGGAATTGTAGAGCAGCTCGATGATCTCCCGTGAATAGGTCGTTCGCATATCCGCCATTGTGATAAGGTTGCTCGTAGGGGTAGATCGAAAATAGTCTTTCCATTGCGAATTCTCAATATAGTCACACTGTTCCGCCTCCTTTGATGAGCACACAGGATACCTGAAAAGTGGGGGAATATCCATTATGGAATGTACCAAATTCGCCGCATTCAAACAGGAACGTTGAATGAAATAGCGGTATTCCATAACTTTAGCGACGGTTCCGGTATCCGGCTGAAATAGAGGCCTCGTACTACTTGAAATCCTTCCATGCTGATGTCTCCGATTACAAAATCTGCTTGTCCCATATCACAATGCCTCCTATGCGTTGTCTGTAGTCACATATCCGTCCGCAAGGTCGATTTTGTAGGCTTCCTCGTGCCGTTCTACGGGAGGCCCAAAATAATCCCGCCAATCCTCTGGCAAATAGGAGCGCCTTTTTTTTGAATCGGTAGTGACAAACAACTCAAAATCTGATAAATTAAAAAGAAATAACACTTCGCTCCCGTACACGGCGGGCTTCCCCAGCATTTTGTAGCGATACTGTCTGTCCCATCGCATAAGATCAAACAGCTTTGCCGCAAAAATGTGGCAGCGCATATCTCGGTTTCTGCGCTCCTTTTCACCGCCGCCATTTGCCCAGCGCAAGGAATCCGGCGCGTCCGGGTCACAGGGGCGGATAATCAGTCTGCGCTGCTCTGGGTGGATCAGCAGCTGGACATATCCCACATCCAAAAACTTGCGCTGGCATTCATAATTGAAACTGATTTTCTGATCTGTGATGGTGATGCAGGGGCATTCCGCGCGGCGCATCATAAATTGACCGCGCACCACTTGATAGC
>CAJTVM010000003.1 GCA_910579595.1 uncultured Oscillospiraceae bacterium | reverse complement strand
CCGCGGCCGCGGGGGACGCCGCGCTGGCGGCGGGCGCGGGGGGCGCAGCAGCAGGCTCGGGCGCGGGGGGCGGGCAGTCATAGGAGGCGTAGCCCTGGACGGAGCCCGCCGTCTTGATGGCCGCGATGGCGCTCTCCCGCGCCTCGGGGGAGACGAACATCATGTGGAAGCCGTTCTCAATAATGCTCTCGGAGGTAGAGGAGTTGGTTTCCACGTCGGCGGGGGTGAAGGTGAAGTCCGACTCACTGCACACGTCCTTCACGGAGGTGACCAGCATGAAGGCACGCAGGCTCTCCATGCCGCAACCCTCCTCGAAGTTGACCTGGAGGCCGAAGGGGAAGCCTGCGGCCCCGGCGGACGCAGGGGCGGCGGCGGGAGCGGGGGCCGCGGCGGCCTGCGCCCCCGCAGGCGCGGGAGCCGCCTCCTCCGGTTCTTCTCCTTTAATTTTAGAGATCAGGGTATTAATATTTGTCATAAAGCTGTCGATATCCTCATCAAGAGGTTCGCCGGACTCTACCTTATCCACCTCGCCGCGGAAGTAGTCGATGGATTGGAACACCACGTCGAACAGAGCCGGGCGGTTTTCCTCGGACACCACCGACATGGTCCCCTCCCGGATGATGAAGAACATATCCTCAATCCGGTGGGCCACGCGTGCCAGGGTGTCAAATTCCATCATGGCGGAGGAGCCCTTGATGGTGTGCATGATGCGGAAGATCTCGTTGACGTTCTCCTGAGAGAAGGTATCCACCTTTTCGGCTTCCAGAACGATGGTCTCCAGCTGCTCCAGCAAGGTGCCGGTTTCGTAGATGTACATATCCAGAATTTCGTTTCCGCTGCCCATAAAAAAGCACCACCTCAGTAAATATCTTTTATCCTTAGTATTATCGGCAGAGGGCGGATGAAAATTAAGTAGGTTTTATAAGTTTTATCTCAGAGGTGAGAAAAATGCCTGATCTTTTAGGAGCGACCAACCCGGTACCGGGTTATGACAATACATCGGTGAACCGGAATATCCCGATCTCCCCCAATAATAACCAGGTTCAGAACATCCCGGATCCCAGCCGGGTCACCGGGGCGGACAACCGCACCGAGCAGCAGGATGCCAGCCAGTCGGGGGATCAGGTAAGGTACGACTCCAATTTCCAGACCTTTTTGCAGCAGCTGCGCCGGAGCCAGGACGGGGTGCAGACCCTGGCCAAGCTGCTGGCCCGGGAGGGGACGGTGGTTGCCTCCGGCATGAGCGAGGGCATCGCCGAGGAGATGTCCCAGGTCATGCAGATGCTGAAAATGGACGAGGGCCAGCTGCTCAAATTCCTCAGCGCACAGATGAAAGCAGGGACCCGTTTCGGCGGGGCCCTGTTTGCCCTGCTCAGGAACGCCTACGCCCGGGCGGATTCCGCGGGCGTGCGGGCGGATATCCTGAATTTCCTGAAAAGCTACAGCGACTATTCCTCCACCGCCCACCTGGAGGGCAATCTGCTGCGCAACCTGGCCGGGATGGCGGACGCCATGCCCGCAAGCTGGGGGGATAAGCTGCGGGAACTGCTGGCCCAGCTGGAAAACGGCGTGGCCGCCGGGGACCGGCAGGGGAACATCAACCTGATCCAGCAGGAGGTTTTTCCCTATATGTCTAATTACGTCAGCACCACCCACGATCTGGGCACCCCCCGGGAGCTGCTCAGCCTGCTGGCGCTGGACGTGGCCCGGTACGAGAACGGATCGGAGGATAAGCTGGCCGAGGCGTTCCACCAGCTCAGCGGCTACGGCACGTTGAAGGGGATGCTGGGGGGGATTGACGACAAATCCCTGCTGAAGCTGCTGCAAAGCAGCATGGTGAAGGATGCCGCCGCCACCCAGTTCGCCGACCACCTGGCCGCCGCCGCCGCCCGGGCCCTGCGTGGGGAGGGCAGCGCCGAGGTGCAGGAAACCTTCCGCAACCTGGTGTCGTCTATGCTGGTGAACGAGAGCGTGTATATGCCCGTCAGCCATTTCCTCATCCCTATGGAGATGGACGGGCGCAAGCTGTTCTCCGAGCTGTGGGTGGACGCCGACGCCGAGGACAAGAAGAACGGCAGGGGCCAAGGGGAAAAGTGCATGAAATTCCTCTTTAAAATCGACGTGGAAAAGCTGGGGCTTTTCGATGTGATCCTCACCAGCCGGGACATGGAGGTGGAGGTGGCCATCGCCTGCCCGGAGGGGGCGGCCCCATTCTCCAAGGAGATTGAAAAGACGGTGTCCAAGATCCTCGCCCGGAACGATTTGAAGCCCGCGGGGATCAGCGTGCGCAAAATGGACCGCCCGGTAACGCTTACCGAGGTGTTCCCCAAAATTTTTGAAGGGAAGAACAGTGTCAATGTCAAAGTATGACGGCAGACGGAACCCGTCCAAGAAGGCGGTGGCCCTGCAATACGACGTGGGGGACGGCGCGCCGGTAATCGTGGCGTCGGGCATGGGCTATATGGCGGAAAAAATCGTTGAGGTGGCGTCGGACAGCGGCGTACCCATCTACGAGGACAACTCCCTAGCCACCATCCTCACCCAGCTGAAGCTGGGCCAGGAGATCCCGGAGGAGCTGTACAAGGCCATTGTGGAGATCTATGTGTACTTCCTCCATTTCGATCCCAACAGCGGGGCGAAGGGGAAGGAAAAGGACAAGGGACAGGATAAGGCGAAAGACGAGGACAAGGAAAAAACGGCGGAGCAGGCCGCCCGGAGCGGCGCGGCGGAAACCCAGAAATAGGAGGAACAGGAATGGGACAGGAGCAAAACTTATATCTGCTGCTGGACAGCGGGGGCATCCCCTTGGCCCAGGCCAGGCCCCAGGGCCCGGCGTCCATCAGCGGGAACCTGTGGCAGCTGGTGGTGCAGGACGACAAGATCGATCTGGTGCTGGAGCATAAGCAGTTCAAGCTGATGGCCATCACGGACGCCAGCCCGTCCTATGAGGGGACGCTGGTGCGCAGCCGCAACGATATGATCCAGCTGGAGGTGCGCAAAAGCGCCACCAACGGAAACGATATGCGGAAAAATCTCCGGGTGCCCGTCCGCTTCAAGAGCTTTATCTATCCCGTGACCGGGGGCTGGCCCGGCAGGCGGTCGGTGGAGAGCCACGAT
This sequence comes from uncultured Oscillospiraceae bacterium, assembly GCA_910579595.1. Lineage (GTDB taxonomy): Bacteria > Bacillota > Clostridia > Oscillospirales > Oscillospiraceae > Enterenecus. The sequence continues at coordinate 67,843 of CAJTVM010000003.1, read as the reverse complement.
CTCAGCTGCGGCGGCATCGCCTTCTTTACCGACCAGAGCCTCCAGATCGGGGAGCGGTTCGAGGTGGTGGTTACCGTGACCAGCCAGCCGCTGGTGGTCGTGGGGGAGATCCTGCGTATGCGGCCCTCCAATCAGGGCGGATCCATTATGTACGCCGCGAAATTCGTCGATCTCTGCGAGGACGAGGAGACGCTGCTGCGTGAGTCGGTGTTCAACCTCCAGCTGTCCGGGCGGTTCAGGTAGGCCGTCCGGTATCGATATACAAACCCCAACGCAAACGGACAGGTCCGCCGCGCTTCAGGCGGATCAGAAAGGAAAGGTCACATCACATGAGCAATGAACGTACACATGGGGCAATGCTGCGCAGGCTGATTTCCGGTGTGCTGTGCCTGGCACTGATGCTGGGGCTGCTGCCGGCGGGGCTCATCACCCCCGCCGGGGCCCACTGGGCTGATTCCTACGCACAGCAGCTGGTGGACTGGGGCATTATGCGCGGCGACATCAGCGGGAACCTGAACCTGGGCAACGCCATCACCCGCGCGGAATTTGTCACCATGATGAACCGTGCCTACGGCTACACCAACCGGGGCGGACACCCCTTTACCGATGTGCGCTCTACCGACTGGTACAGCGACGATATTGACATCGCTTACAACATCGGCTATTTCAAGGGCACCTCCGCCACCACCGCCTCCCCCAGGAAGACCCTCACCCGGGAGGAGGCCGCCGTGCTGCTGGCCCGGAATATGATGATGCAGGAGACCGTGGGCGAAACCCTGGGCTTCTCCGACAGCCGCACCCTCAGCGAGTGGAGCCGGGGCCTGGTGGGCGCCGCTACCGAGAGTGGGATTCTCAGCGGCTACAGCGACGGATCCTTCCAGCCCAAGCGGAACATCACCCGGGGCGAAGTGGCCGCCATGCTGGTGCGCTCCCTGGGCACGCCCATCCAGACCCCGGGCGACCATGCCCTGGGCAATGTGTACGGAAACGTCACGGTGAACACCTCCGGCGTGAAGCTGCGCGATGGCGTCATCGTGGGCAACCTGTACCTCACCGGCGGCATTGACCTGGGCGAGGTGCTGCTGGAGAACGTCACCGTGCTGGGCGAGATCATTGTCAGCGGCGGCGGCGAGAGCAACTCCAGCGACAGCAGTATCATCATGCGCAACGTAGAGGCCGACGGCATGACGGTGGACAGCATCAGCAGCCAGTTTGTCACCATCCGCGCCGAGGGCAATACCAATATCCCCACGGTTTCCGTGCGCACCAACGCCTATGTGGACGATTCCTCCCTGTCCGGCTACGGCCTGTGGAAGATCATCCAGGACGGCGGCAGCCTGCTGCAGGTGGCCGGCAGCGTCAAGGAGGTCTGGAACCAGACCCCCGACTCCCGGCTGGAGGTGGTCCAGGGTTCGGCCGATAAGGTCACCGTGGATGAGAAAGCCACCGGATCCACCGTCCTGGTGGACGAGGACGCCCGGGTGGACGATCTGAACCTGGACGCCGGCGCCAATGTCATCGGCAAGGGCGACATCGGCAAGCTGAACGTGGGCGCGGCGGGCTCCACCGTGGAGCAGCTGCCCGACAAGGTCGAGATCCGCCCGGGCCTGGAGGCCGATATCAACGGCGAAACCATGAACAGCTCCCAGGCGACGGAAACCTCCAACGATCCCAAGCTGCTGGCGGGCTATCCGGCGGTGAAGAACATCGCGCCCGCCTCCGCCACCCTGGTGTTCCGCACCAATAAGCCGGGCACCGTCTACTGGGCCATTTCCGCCGTGGCCGACGGCTCGGTGAGCGAAGACGATCTGCTGGAGCCCCCCGTCTACGGCGGCAAGATCATCCAGTCCGGCACCGTCACCGCTACCGCCGCCAATACGGATTACACAGCGGAGGTCACCGGCCTGACCAAGGACGGATCCTACTACGTCACCGCCATGCTGGTGGACGGGCGTGAGCAGCGCAGCCCCCTCAAGGTTACATCCTTCACCACCCCGGACGATACGGTGCCCGCCTTTGCCCAGGGCTATCCCGTTATGTCCAAGGTGACCTGCGACCAGGCCCAGGTCACGGTGATGACCAACAAGAGCTGCCAGCTCTACTATGCCCTGCTGCCCGCCGGAAGCACCGCCCCCACCCCCGCGGAGTTCAAGGCCGCCGCGATTCAGGGCAACCTGGGCTACGGCTCCCAGAGCGTGACCAAGAACGTCACCACGCCCATTAATGTCAACTCCGTCCGTCTGGACGAGCAGACCGATTACGTGCTCTACCTGTGGCTCACCGATTACGACGGGGCCAAGAGTTCCGCCGTGGTGGCCGTGAACTTCAGCACGCCGGATGAGACGCCGCCCACCGTCACCGATATCCGGCAGGTCGGCGAGACGCCAAACTCCATCCGTGTGAGCTATACCATTGACGAGCCCGCCGACCTGGTATGGGCCATTGTCACCGAGGGCGACCATCTCGCCAAGCGGCTGCTGGATTGGACCGAGGAAAACACCGGGGTTGACGAGGATCACACCACGCTGAAGTTCAAGGACGATGCCGCGCTGCTGGCCGCCAAGGTCCGGCTGATGAGCGGCACGGGGGCCATTGCCAGCGGCAGCAGCACGTCTTCCCCGCTGAACATCACCAACCTGCCCACCACGACCTCGTCCTATGTGCTGTACTATATGGCAAACGACAAGGCCACCGATACCGGCAACCTGTCCACCCAGATCAAGGCCCTGCGGGTGCACACCGAGGACAACATCCCTCCCACCGTGACGGCGACCTTTACCAACGCGGACGGCAGCCTGGTCCCGTCAACTGAGAATCCCCGGGTGAATGCCGACATCCGTCTGATCTTCTCCGAGAGCGTCAAGGGCGGCACGACCAAGGGACAGAATATCTTCTACACCGAGTACAATAAACTGGTGGATCTGAAGAATACGCTTGGCGGCTTTGCTTCCAGCGATACGAGCGATGAGAAAAAGGAAGCCGAGAGCGCGTACAACGCGGCGAGAAAAGCATTCGGCGAGATGCTGGATACCTACCTCACCATGTACAGCGGCACCCCCGACGGAAAGCACGAGGCGGTGGATGTGCGTACTTGGGATCCGGAAGATCCGGACGATCCGAACGCCAGAAACTGGGTCATCGACTGGCGCAACGCTGAGGTGTCCATGCTGGACGACGGCACCGGGCGGGTGGAGATCCTCCTGCGCGGCTCGACGACCACCGATCGGAACGGCATTGAGCATCCCGCCGCGCTGAATCTGGGAAGCGGGGAGTCTTACTACTTCCACCTGACCAACATCTGGGATCTGGCTATCATCGGCAACGCTTTGGACCCCACTCCCTGCGACGTGAAGTTTACCACCGCCTTTGCCCAGGTGATCCTCACCCCCGGTGACGAGCTGACCATCGGCAGCGTGGCGAGCGGAACATTGGACGACAGCGGCACCAACAAGGACAGCCGCATCGACTACCATTTCATCGCGGATCCGGAAGGCGTGGACGAGGTGAAGGACGAGCGCACCCGCTGGGATCTGCTGATCTGGACCGACACCTCCATGAAGTTTACCCTGTACCGCCGGCCCAAGACGGACGCAAACAACGGAGCATGGACCCGGTTGGGACAGATGGAAATCCTTGCGGACCAGAGCGAGGGCTTCACCTACCGGAGCGTCGGCAAGTGGATTTCGGGTACGGCGAATCCCACGCCCAGTTATGATGCCTTGAAGGACATGGACACGCAGTATGGCGTCCATGAGTATGCCATCCACATTGACGCGCTGGAGGGCGATACCAGCTTCAACGCCTGGAACCGGACGGTGTCCATCCGCGCCTCCATTGTGGCGGGGACGCAGAGCGTGCTGTCCAACCAGGTGATCAACGGCAGTACCCAGACGGATTACGACAAGGCGCTGGGACTGGGCGTTTCCTCCGTGGGCACCCCCGACCCCTTCACCATGACCAAGCTCTTTACGGACAGCAGGCCGCCGGAGATCAACGGCCGGCCCACCGTGGAGATCCACGACGTGGGCGCGGAGATCAGCATGACGCTGAACAGCCCGGGTCAGGTCTACTATCTGGTGATCCCCCTGAGCAACCTGCAAAAGACGGAAAATGGAGTCACAACCGATTTGAGCGCTGATGTGGAGCTGTCGGAAACCGACCTCCAGAAGGTGGGAACGAATTACATCGCCGCTATGGATGTGTTTCAGACAGGCAACATCGTTCCTGTCTTGGGCGATGTGCCCCGTATGACCGGCGGCGGCGCCGAGGGCAATGAGGGCATCAAGGTATCGGAGACGGTGGATAACAGGTATCCGGTTACAACGCCCGTCAGGGACTCCTTCATCAACAGCCAAACATTTGCCAACGTGTTTAAGGGCACCACGGCCAGCGTTCCCGCCTATACTCGGGCTACCATCGACCTGAACGGGAAGCTGGAGTCCAACAAGGTATACCTGGTCTGCCTGCTGACCCGGGGCGTGTCCGCCGTCTACGCGGATAGCATCTACTGCTACCGCTTTACCACGAGTATGCCTGATCGGCCCATCCTGAAACTGCAGGGCACCAGCGCCACCTCGGTGGACGCCATCGTGGATCGCACCTCCGACGTGCGCTCCGTGCTGCTGGTGGAAACCGGCTTGGATCAGGGGAACTTTAGTGTCCTGCTGAACGATGCAACCGCAAATAACGGTAAAGCGCTCTTTGCGCAGTATGTAAAGGACGGTTTGAGTTCCTCGTTTGCGGCCCTGAACAAAGGCAGCGATTATTTGGTACGGGACGCCCTGTTTGAGGATTACGATGCGGGCGGCGGCTGCTCCGTGTTCGACTACTTTGCCAATGACGACATCAAGCGTACTGTGCGCCAGTTGATCGAGACTACCAGCGCGCCCACGGTAGTCAAGGCGTATACCCAGACACAGACGGTTTCTGTCACGGGGAACGCCACCGAAGGGAAACTTCCCTTGCGTTTCTCCGACCAAAATTTGCAGCCGGATACGGAGTATATGTGCCTTGCGTACGCAAGGGGCGGTTCCGACGCGGCTACCGGGTTCCGTGCCACCTATCCGCTCCAGGTCATGGACGACGCGCCGCCCATTCTGACCTCTGCTTCCCTGGGGCTTTACTATGATGCCAACAACACGATACAAGGTTCGATTTTGCTTAACTTCGACAAAAACCTTTACAATAATCAGCGCACGCCGCTTGCGCAGAGCAAGACGACTGGGAATATTGCTGGTACCTCGTACGCGGGACTTGGCGGGATTGTCCGTTCAACGTTCGCGGAGATCGCGGCTGATGGCAGCAACACACCCACAGGCCCGACCATTGAGCTTAGCGTAACGGATTGCCCGTCCGCCGCGATTTCGGTTACGGTCAACAATGCCTGCAACCGTTGGGGAACACCCTGCCAGGTCTATGTGGTTAACATCCGTTGTGACAATCCATCCGCACCTGTAGCCGAGAGAACCTTCAGCTATACCATCAACGGAGTGCCGGGAACCTAAACTACAAATCATGATCCCGGGAGCGGGCGGACCCCCGCCCGCTCCCATCACTTGAAACGACTTCCCCGCAAAGGAGCAGTGAGAATATGAAACATCAATTTTTGCGCCGCCTGTCCGCCTTGGCCCTGGCGTGGATTTTAGCGGCATCCTTGTGCGTCACCCCCGCGTGGGCGGATCCTGGCGATGGCAGCGGTGACGGAACCGGCACCGTGACGCCGGCCGAACCCCAAGCGCTGGAGCTTGAGCGGGTGATTATTTTAGCGAGCACCTCCTCCGTCAAAGAGCTGGTCATCAAAGGGGTGGCCAAGGGCGAGACTGTGGTTTTGGCGCCCTCCACGAACGTTACGGTGAATGGAAACGCCGGAACGCAAAGGATTCCAGTCAATGACGACATATACAATGACGCCACCAAGTCCATCACAGTGAACGTGTCCGCGACACAGACGGTATCCGGCGGAACTATCCAGGTGAGCCGTCTGGATTCCAATGGCGACCCCATGCTTCAATTTCCAACACTTACGTGTCATGTCTATTGTAACGCCGCCCCCATTACCGCGCCGGATGAGATCGGACCTGTGGCTGTCGGCAAAACAATTGACCTGAATATTGGCATTACAGATCCTGCCGTTGCGGAGTTTCTCGAAAATGACGATATCACCTTCGACTACCCCGCGTCTTATTTGGAAATCACCCATGAACGCAATGGCACCAGCATCAACGCAAAAATTAAAGCCATACAGCTGCTCAACTCGGGATCGGTTTCCATCACAATGTCGTTAAAAGGGACTGTTGTCAAGACTTGGAGTTTGAGAATTGTTGCAAATACCGATAAACTGATCACTTATCTGCATCTGCCCCCTGTGCTCACAATGACCGCCGGGGATACCTACACCTTCAAGGCTTCGGAAATTACCATTCTGCCCACCAATGCCGCCAACAAGCAGCTCTCCTGGCAAGTCACCAGCGGGGACGCTGTCACGGTGAACGCGGAAACCGGCGAAATCACCGCTGAAAAACCGGGCAGCGCTACCGTGACCGCCACGGCAAAGGATGGCAGCGGGTTGTCCAGCAGCTGTGTGGTAACCGTAAAGGATTCCGCGTCCGCGCTGACGATGACCCCGGCCAATGTGGTGCTGAACCTTGCGGCGAACCCGCCGGTACAAACGGCGCAGCTCACCGCCACCCCCACCGGCGAAAACAGCGCGACCGCAGTCGTGACGTACCGTTCCAGCAACACAAGGGTGGCCACGGTGGATGCAAATGGCCTGGTCACCGCCGTGAATGCCGGTACCGCCACCATTACGGCGACGGCTGTGTTCACGAACGCAAGGGGCGGGAAAGTGACAAAGACCGCCACCAGCAAGATTACCGTCCTGGATGGCAATTCGATCCCCGTCACGTCCATCACGCTGAGCGAAACCACCCACAGTATGCCCGTGGACGATTCCTTTACGCTGACGGTGAAAAGCGTCTTGCCCTCCAATACTCCTGTGAAAACGGTGACATGGTCCACCAACGATGCGGACGAAAATATCATCAAGGTAGACGAAAAAACGGGCAAGGTAACCGCCGTAGGGGCGGGGCAGGCCGCTGTCATTGCCACGGCGGACTTTGGCGGAGTGCAGGCCATCTGCGTTGTGACGGTTACCCATAAGGCCGAGTTCATTAACCTTGCGTTTAACTATGATTCCAATCAAGCGGGCACCAATAAATACACCTATACGTTCCGAAACACCGGCAACAATTATGTCGATGTTACCGCCATTCTCACCCCGAACGGGGACTATCCTCCCGCCGATCCCATCCACTGGGTGAGCAAGAACCCCGCGATTGCCACCGTGGGCAGCGGCCAGGGCCTCCAGACGCGGATCACGGCGGTGGCCCCTGGCAAGACTACCATCACCGCCGTGCCGGTGGATCACAATGGCAAGGACCGGAATATTGATCCCGCTGAGATCGAGGTGACTGTCTCCGGCGTTACCATTTTGAACGACGCGAGCTCCCCCATCACCTCTCTGACCCTGATGGAGGGCCAGCACCGGCAGATCGAGGGGCAGGTACTGGGCTCCGCCTTTAATGGCGACCCGGCGGTTGACTGGATCTCCAGCGACCCGTCCGTGGTGTCGGTGAGCAACAAGAACAGCGGCACCACCACCATCACCGCCCGCCACGAGGGCACCGCCATCATCACCGCCACCAAGGGCACCTACACCGCCATCTGCAACGTCACGGTGACAAAGGACACTGCGGGCGTCATTGAGGGCATCTCCACCAAGCCCGGTGTGGCCTACGAGTTCAGCAATCTGATCAGCAGGATCCAGTCCGCCTGCCAGACCAAAACCAACGCGAGCCTGTCCTATATCACCAATCTGGCGGTTTCCTCCACAGACCAGGGCATCCTCCACGACAAGCACTTCTCCGCTGACGACACCGGCGCGGGCGTGGGCATCCAGGACCGGTATTACCCCGGCACCGCGCCACAGGGCCAGCGCCCAGTGAGCGATCTCTCCTTCGTGCCCCGCACCACCTTCAGCGGTACGGCGGAGATCAGCTACACTGCCTGGTCCACCAATAACCAGTCCGTCAACGGCGTCATTCGCATCACGGTGAACGGCACCGGCGATGTGATGTACGGCGGCAAGGCGGGCTCCCCGGTCAACTTCCTGGCCGCCGACTTCAACCGCATCCATTCCAATATCCGTTCTGTGTCCTTCACCCCGCCCCTGGAGAACACCGGCACCCTCTACTACAAGTACACCAGCTCCAGCCAGCCGGGGAACCGGGTGACCTCCAGCGACGTCTACTACCGCACCGGCACCCCCAGCCTGGATGACGTGGCCTTTGTGCCCGCCGCTGGCTACCAGGGCACCGTGCGGATCCCCTACAAGGGCGCGGATACCTCTGGGCGGAGCATCTCCGGCACGGTGACCATCAACGTCACCAACGACACCGGGAGCGGATCCAGCGCCTCGGACATCTCCTATTCCGTGCGGGAGGACAGCTGGGTCAACTTCCGGCCCGCCGACTTCAGCACCGCCTGCCGTCTGGCCATGGGCGAGTCGCTGTCCCATGTGCGCTTCACCCAGCCGTCCGCCGACCAAGGCACCTTGTTCTACAATTATCAGGGCTTCAGCCATTTTGACGGCACGGTGTCCTCCACCACTGACTACAATTACAACGGCACCCCCACCATCAGCGGCGTGGCTTTTGTGCCCACCACCACCACCCCCGGCCGGGTGGACATCCCCTACACCGGGTACACCACCCGGGGGAACACCTTCACCGGCACCGTTCACATCAGCCTGGGCAGCGGAACCAACTCCACCCCGTCGGAGCAGACCGGGCTGCGCTACACGGTGTTCACCGGCAGGTCGGTGAATTTCAACGCCGGTGATTTCAACACCCTGTGCGTCACCAAGCTGGGCAGGAACCTGGCCTCCATCCAGTTTAATGGTCTGCCCGGGACCAGCCAGGGCAGTCTGCGCTTTACCCGTGGGAACAGCTCCACGCCCAACAACGTGACCACCGGAACCCGGTTCCTGCGCTCAGGAAGCAGCACCTCCAACCTGATCGAGAACATCTATTTCCAGGCCGCCACCGGCTACACCGGGACTTTTACAATCCCCTTCACCGGGACCAGTGAGAGCGGTGCCACCTTCAGCGACGTGGTGACCATCGTGGTGACGCCCCCTGTCTCCAGCGAGATTACCTACTCCGGCACGACTGCCAACCCCATCGCGCTGTCCTCCTCCCGGGTGGCCTCCGCGGCGGGCAATGCGCTGAACGGCAGCCTGTCCTACATCACCTTCAACAACCTGCCCGACACCACCGCCGGCAAGCTGTGCCTCAACTATTCGGGCCTGGGTACCGGAACCCCGGTGACTACCGGCACCCGGTACTATGCCTCCGGCACCTCCGGCATTGACCAAATCAGCTTCGTCCCCAGGGGCCGGTGCACGGGCCAGGTGGGCGTGGGCTATACCGCCGTGAGCACCAGCGGTCAGGCCGTCAGCGGGCGCATCATGTTCAACATCACCAGCACCGGGAATTCCGCCTACTTCAACGATATGTATTACCACACCTGGGCGGCCCCGTCGGTGGACTACCTGTACCGGAACAACGTGGTGAAGGGGACGTCCGCCACCACCTTCAGCCCCAACAGCCACATCAAGCGGTGTGATTTTGTGCTCATGCTGTGCCGTGCCTTCCGGCTTAGCGGAAACAACGAATACAGCTTTGCCGATGTGCCCCTCAACGCTTACTATTCCCAGGCGGCTGCTACCGCCAAGCGGTTGGGCATTATCAGCGGCGGCTACTTCAACCCCAACGGCGAGGTCACCAGGGAGGACGGTATGCTGATGATCTACAACGCGCTGAACGCCGCGGGCTGGAACATCGCGCCGGCGTCCACCTCTGTGCTGAACCAGTTCTCTGACGGCGGTTCCGTGAACGACTACGCCAGAAACGCGGTGAGCGCCCTGGTGCAGCTTGGGGCGGTAAACGGCTCTACCAGCGGCCGTCTGAATCCCCACAATCCCATCACCCGGGCGGAGGCGGCGATCATCTTCCACTTCGTCCTGACGATGTGAGCGACATAGCCACCGCGGCTTAAAAGGAGCATCTGCTCCTTTTAAGCTAAGCGGCGTCTTACGCTGCGGGGCCGTGATGTGGCCCTGCGGTGGACTTCGTAGTCAAAACGCGGCGCATTTTATATGCCAGCGGGCTTTGCCCGCCGTGAAAATCGTCCGCTGGCTTTCAAGTGTTTTGACTATATGACATCAGAGGAAAAGGAGGCTCGGAATATGAGTGAAACCCCGGTTCCCCAGCCTGAAACGCAGGCGGCCGAAACGCAGGCGGCTGACGCGCAGATGCCCAAAACGCAGACGGTCCAGCTCTGGCCCGGCATGATGGTGGAGGTTATGACGCCGGAAAACCGCCTGCTCTACGTGGGCAGGGTGGAGAAAATTCAGAACGGCGGCGTATACATCCGGGAGGCCAATGACGACACGCTGCCCATGGTGGTGGTGAACACGCCCGTCAAGGTGCGCTTTTACCGGGAGTCGGACAATCTTGTGCTCCAGGGCAAGGTGTGCGGCAGCACCACGAAAATATGGAAGGTCGACAGGCTGGAGACCACCTTTGCTCGGGAGAAGCGGGGCTTTTTCCGCCAAAACATCAGCATCGACATTGAGGGACAATGCGGCAGACTGCCCTCTCAGGGGGGACCGCCGAAGGTGTACTTCCCCTGCCATGTGCTGGACATCAGTGCTGGGGGGATGCTCATCAGCTGCGCCGAGCCCTATGCCGAAGGGGCCCGCCTGATCATCAAAAAGCTGTTCCTGGTGGAGCGCGCGCCGGAATTCGTCTTTAAATGCCGGATCCGCCGGGCGGGGGAGTGGAAAAAGGGCGTAACCCACTACGGCTGCCAGTTCGAATCCCTGACGCCCAAGGAGCAGGATCGCCTGCTTCAGGCCATTTTCACCATCCAGCGCGAGGAGATCCGCAAGCGCCGGGCGGTATACTGAGACTGCGGTACAGATTAAAATCCCGTCCCCGCTTCTGCGGGGACGGGATTTTTGCTGTTTTGCACAAATGGGGAATGGGTCAAGAGAATTTTTTGCATCTATTCTTGTTTCTTAACTGGTAATCTTCCCATATCTTCGGAAAATCATAAGAAATTCTTGTTAAAAAGGCCCCTTGTTTTCCGCAGGGAAAAAGCTATAATATTCGAAAGCTGGGGCGGCTGCGCGGCCCCAGGGAGGCAAATACGTTTACCCGCCTTTGGAAAGGAGGCAATTTCAATGACCAAAGATTTGACATCAGGCAGCCCCATGCGGCTGATCCTGAACTTTACGGTGCCAACCCTGTTTGGACTGCTGTTCCAGCAGTTCTATAACATGGTAGACGCCATGATTGTGGGCAAGCTGCTGGGCTCCCAGGCCCTGGGCGCGGTAGGCGCCACCGGTTCCATCAACTTTTTTGTGATCGGGTTCTGTCTGGGCGTATGCTCCGGCTTTGCCATCCCCGTAGCCCAGAAGATGGGCGCCAGGGATTACCCCCAGATGCGGCGCTATGTGGCCAACGCCGCGTACCTGTCCGCTGGCGTCGCCCTGGTGCTGACAGTGATCACCGGCATCTTCTGCCGGGACATCCTCGCCGCCATGGATACCCCGGCGGATCTCTTTGCGGACGCCAACGCCTATATCTTCGTGATCTTTATGGGCATCCCGGTGGTGTTCCTGTACAACCTGCTGGCCTGTGTTATCCGGGCGCTGGGGGACAGCCGGACCCCGGTGTATTTCCTGGCTCTGTCATCCGGGCTGAATATCGTGCTGGACTTGGCGTTTATCCTGCTGTGCAACTGGGGGGTGGCCGGCGCGGCCATCGCCACGGTGACGTCCCAGACCGTGTCTGCCTTGGCATGCCTGCTCTATATGGTGCGCCGTTTCCCCATCCTCCACGTCACCCGGGAGGAGAGCCGCCCCAGCCTGGACGCCTGCAAGGCGCTGTGCGCCATGGGGGTGCCCATGGGCTTGCAGTATTCCATCACCGCCATCGGATCCATCGTGCTCCAGACCTCGGTAAACGGCCTGGGCAGCCTGTACGTCACCGCTGTGGCCACCGGCTCCAAGGTGTATCAGCTGCTGGCCTGTCCCTTTGACGCTATGGGCTCCGCCATGGCCACCTACTGCGGCCAGAACGTGGGCGCGGGCCGTTTGGACCGGCTGCGCCAGGGTGTGCGGGCCTGTTCCATCCTTGGGGCGGTGTACGCGCTCATCGCCTTTGTGGCCATGCTGTTCCTGGCCCCCCAGGCCACCATGCTGTTCCTGGACCCCGCCGAGGGCGGGCTGGAGACGCTGGTGAGCCTCACCACCCGGTATATCCTTACCCTGTCCGCCTTCTTCTTCCCCCTGGCCCTGGTGAACATCCTGCGTTTTTCCATCCAGGGCATGGGCTTTGGCTTTTTTGCCATTCTGGCCGGGGTGCTGGAGATGATCGCCCGCACAGTGGTGGGCCACTTCTTCGTCCCCGTTATGGGTTATCCCGCCGCCTGCTTTGCCTCCCCCGCGGCGTGGATCTGCGCGGATCTGTTCCTGATTCCGGCGTGTCTGGGCTGCATCGCCCACCTGCGGCGGCGCAGCCCCACAGCAGATATGGAAGTTATTTCCAAGTCTGCCGTAAGTACCCAATAAACGGGAAAATGAGGATAAAACCCTGTCTTGACAGGGACAGAAAACCTTGCTACAATAAAAAAGCGGGCAGCGTAAGAAGGGCCTGTGCCCTTCTTACGCTGCCCGCTTTTTTGTGTAAAAGGCGTCGTAACCGGATCACGCCACAGCGAAAACAAAGCGGCGGAAGGCCGTCAACGGAAAGGACGGTATCTGAGCGATGGAAGCAGACCATCAGCAAGAGCTGTACCATATTCTGCTGGAGCACGCCAAGCGTTATCCCCTGATGGAACCATGCGATGCGGTCAAACTGATTTTTCAAAACGAATTTGGCGGAGAGCATCTGATCTGCGAGCCCAACGCCACCCTGGCGTGGCTCCGGGCGGAGCGCGCCGCCACCCCCAGCGACCCGGACGCCGCGCCGGTGGAGGAGATTGGCAACGGTATGGTGCGCATCGCGCTGGCCGCGCTGGAATTCAGCGACAGCGCCCTGCGGGAGCTGAACCGGGATTTCTTCCGTTCCGCCCTCATCCATGTGGGCAGGCGGAAAACGTTCCTGAGCAAGCTGGACACCCTGCGGCTGCTGGCGGAGGAAAAGGTGTTCGCCTTTACCCGGCAGGAGCTGGAGAACTATTTGGAGCGGTATATCAGCGCGGGCTGCTGCCCGCTGTCCCACAGCCCCACCTACCGGGCCGCGTATCGTCCGGCCTACCGGGTGGTGAAGCGGTCATCCTCCGTCGTGGCGCTGTTCCGGGAGCTGGAGCAGCTTCGGGACAAGGGGGAGCGGGCGGTGGTGGCCATTGATGGGCGGTGCGGCTCCGGCAAGAGCACGCTGGCGGCCCGGCTGGAGGCGGAGCTTGGACTGCCGGTGGTACATATGGATCATTTCTTCCTCCGCCAGTCACAGCGCACCCAGGAGCGGCTGGCCAAGCCAGGGGGGAACATCGATCACGAGCGGTTCCAGAAAGAGGTTCTGCGTCCCCTGGCGGCGGGAGAGACTCCGTTTTACCGTCCCTATTCCTGCCAAACCGGGGAGCTGGGCGCGCCTATTGCCTTAGGATCCGCCCCGGTGGTAGTGGTGGAGGGTTCCTATTCCTGCCATCCGGCGCTTTGGGACAGCTACCACAAGCGGGTGTTCCTCACGGTGGAGCCAGAGGAGCAGCTGCGCCGGATTGAGCGGCGGGATGGCAGGGCGCAGGTGCAAAACTTTCAGGAACGGTGGATCCCCATGGAGGAGCGGTATTTCAGTGCGTTCCAAATTGAGGATCGCTGCGATTACCATCTTGAACTGTAAAAAGAAAGAGCTTCGGGGGGATTCCCCGAAGCTCTTTTTTCGATGTAATACGATTTTCCACTGCCGGAGCTTCCCCGTCGCCGGGGCGGCCATTTAAAGGACAGCAGCGCAAACCGCCAGCAAACTGAAGCTCCTTTTGGATACTTTTCCTCTCGGGAAAAAGCATCATGCCACGGCGGCGGGGACAGCGTTGGGGTTCTGCGGTTCCTCCTGCTTCTGCTCCTCCGCCTGGTTGTCGGTGTTGGCCTTGGTGACGGTGCGGGTTTCGCCGCCGGATACGTACACCTTGCCGCACTCCGGGCAGATGTCCGTATGGTAGGTGACGGACTGGCTGACCACCTTGCGGTCCTCCTGCTGGGCCTTGGCCTGCTCCCGGACCACATGCTCGTTCTCATGGCCCCGCACAGCAGCGGCGGCCTGCTCAGGGGCGACGCTGGTGGGGGTTTTGAAAGACACGCCGGGGTCGTCGGAGCCGTCCTGATACTTGCGCTCCTTGCAGGTCTGGCACTCGGCCTCCTCCATGACCTCCTGGGCGCTTTTGGCCCCGTCTACGGCGGAGGGATCCGACGTGCCGTCCTCGTTCTTGAGGCCAGCGATGGCGGGGGCGCCGGCCTTGCCGGCCGCGCCCTGGGCCGCGTTGCCTAACTGGGCGGCGTCACCCTTGGCCCCGGGCAGGACGGGGGCCTGGGCGTTCTCCGCTCCCTGAGCGGCCTGACCCTGCTGGGCGGCGCTGGCCTCCTGGGTGTCGCCGGGGTACTGGATCCGCATCCGCACGGCCATCTCCGCCGGATCGGAGGCAAAGCGCAGCAGACCAGCCTGGGCGGGATCCTCCTGGTCGCTCACCGGGCGCACCGGGGTGACGGGCTGGACGGGGGTATCGGGCTGGTGGACCTTCTGGGCGGTGGCCACCACGCCGGAACGCTGGGCGTTCTGGAGCTTATCCGCGCCCTGGGCCTGGGCGGCGCGGTTGAGCATAGACGCGCCATAGAGGCCGTATGTAGAATAAGGGTTGTAGCCGGAAAGGGCGTTGATCATATGGATCACCTCATGGTTCAAAAGTAGGGCATAAACCTTCTGATACCATTATATCAGGCTGGCTGGAAAATGCAAGTCATTTCCGGCGGGATTTGGGGTATGGTTCCCGCACATCAGTCAGGCCAACGAGGTAATCCACGCTGGTTTCATAGAACTGGGCCAGCTTGACGGCATCTGACAAGTGCAGAACACGCACGTTGCGTTCACATTTGGAATAGTAGGACTGGTTAATGCCAAGCATATCTGCAATTTCTTGTTGGGATAGGTCAGAATCTTCCCGCAAATCTCTGATTCTCAAATTCACAATGATCACCCCAACTATCATATTATTAGGCCATATGGCCTATTGACAGATGGGACACATTGGACTAAAATAAAATTGGTGATGGTTTATGATCGACTATAAAAAATTATACCATAAAATGGTTAACGCATCCGAGGACGCAATTCAGATTTTGATTGCGGCACAGCAAGAATGTGAAGAAGCGATTCTTTCTGACGAAGATATTCCGCCCGAGCTAAAAGTTGTAAAATTGCCTTGTGAAGATGAGACATAAAAACCCCCTCCAGACGCGGAGGGGGTTTCCCATAGTCTGCTGTGCTTTTCGCTGCCGGGGCGAACTTTAGCAGGTTTGCGCAATGGTCCGTCAGCGAGCGGAAAGCTCTTTTTGGATACTTTTTCTCTCGAGAAAAAGTATCACAGCAGCCCCGCCTGCTCCAGGCGGCGGCGGACGGGCACGCCGATGAGCAGCGCGGCGGTCATTTTGATGAGATCAAAGGGAATGAACGGGAGCACGCAGGCCGCCAGCGCATCCTGAAGCCCCACCCCGGCCTGGACGCAGTACCAGGCGGTGCCGAAGGCGTACAGCACGGCGGTGGCCAGCACCATGCCCAGGAACTGGAGACACACCGCAAGGATCCGCTCCGTTTTCCCCTTTCCGCCGAGGCGGCGGAGGGTAAGCTCCACAACAAGCCCCGCCAGCAGCGCCATGGGCAGGTAGCCCACCAGATAGCCCCCTGTGGGACCCACCAGCCGGGACGCGCCCCCCATGTAATTGCTGAACACCGGCAGGCCCACAAAACCTACCAGCAGGTAAACCAGCGTGCTCACCGCACCCCATACACCGCCCAGCAGGTAAGTGGTCAGATAGATCACAAGGGTGCCTCCGGTGATGGAAATGGGGCCGATGGGGATGGAAATGGGGGCGATCACACACATCACCGCCGCCATGACCGCGCACAGCGCCATGCGGCGGACGCTGAGCTGCCGTTGTTGTGCCATCAGAAATACCTCCTCTAATTGTAAACTTGATTTGCGATATTAGTATACAATTAGGCGGGGTGTTTGTCAATCGTGCGCTGTTTACAAAGTGGGCGGTGGCGCATTGCGTTTTTTTTGTGTCTGTGATACAATACCGGCAAATGCCGCGCTGTGCGCGGCGGACCGCTTGGCGGGCGGCATTTTGCGCACAAAATGCCGGCTGCCGATGTTGTACCTTAGCTGAAACCGGCGGAGCCGGTTTTTCGCCGCTTGCGGCGCGCAAGCCATATAATGGCTTGACAGCTATGATAAACCCCAATTTGATATCGGGAAGGGATCGCATGGGAAAGGCAAAATATCTGGTTCAGCGTGTGCTGAACATGAACTACAAGGCCATGTTGGACAAAATCGGCTCCATCCACAAAAAGACGGGCCGCTCACGGCTGGCTATTTTCCGGGATATGAAGGACTGCGCGGTGAAATACGGCGCGGGCTATATGGATTACGACCTGTTTGAAATGTACAACCTCACCCCCGAGCAGCGGGATACCTACCTGACCCGGGGACGGAATAACGAGATTGTGGCAAAGTACAACGACAAGAGCCACATGGATGACCTGGGGGACAAGATCCGCTTCAACGCCCGGTTCCAGAGGTTCCTCCACCGGGAATGGGCGCCGGTGACGGGGGACAACCGGGAGGAGGTGCTGGCGTTCCTGGAGCGCCACCCGGTATTTATGGCCAAGCCCTCGGCGGGGAGCTGCGGCTGGGGGATCGAGAAACTGAAGGTGGAAGATTATCCCTCTGTGGACGCCCTCTACGATCACCTGCTGGAACGTGCGCCCCTGCTGGAGCTGGAGCAGGTCATCGTCCAGCACCCTGCGGTAGCGGCCATCTACCCCGGCGCCATCAATACCGTGCGCATGGTGACCATACGGGGGAAAAGCGGCAAGGTCTATTTGGTTACCGCCATGTTCCGCATCGGCAACGGCAAATTTGTGGACAACTTTAACAGCGGCGGCATGGTGGCCCCCATGGATCCGGAGACAGGCACCGTCATTGACCGGGCGCTGGACAAGCAGAAGAATTTGTACGTCAACCACCCCGCCACCGGGGCGCGGATCAAAGGCTTCGCCTTCCCGGACTGGGAAAAGGCCCGGGCTTTGGTCAGCGAGGCGGCCCAGGTGATTCCGGAGGTGGGCTACGTGGGCTGGGACGTGTGCTTCACCCCCGACGGTCCCTGCCTGGTGGAGGGCAACCAGTTCCCTGGCCACGACATCTACCAGCTCCCCGTCCACACCCCGGACAAGATCGGCATTATGCCCCGCTTCCGGGCCATTGAAGAAGAAGAATCGAAAAAACAGGCGTAGGGGGAAAATATTTCCTTTTGCCAGAAAATCCTTGGCAGCCCAATGAAATTTTTGTGAAAATTGCGGGCTGGCCCCTTGACACCCGCCGCCCGCTTTTGTAAAATAAGCATAGCACCATCCCCCACCGGGCGGCGCCCGGAATAAACCACCCGGCCCGGCTACTCCCTTGGGCGCTTGCGCTCATAGTCGTGTCGAGGATTAAAAAAGGAGGAAACATCCGCGGACCGGCGGTGCGGCAATGTGGAGACTTGCCGTAATGTCCCTGGGGTAAACTCCCCACGGGCGAGGATGCGCTGCGGAGGCAGCACATTTACGGTCCATGCTATGGCAACTTTGAGTTTGAAAGGCATCAAGAAGATCTACGACGGCGGTGTGACAGCTGTTCACGATTTCAACCTGGAAATCGCGGACAAGGAGTTCATCGTCCTGGTCGGCCCCTCCGGCTGCGGCAAGTCCACTACCCTGCGTATGGTGGCCGGCCTGGAGGAGATCAGCGAGGGTGAGCTGTACATCGGTGACCGCATGGTCAACAACGTGGAGCCCAAGGATCGCGACATCGCCATGGTGTTCCAGAGCTACGCTCTGTATCCCCACATGACGGTGTACGACAACATGGCCTTCGCCCTGAAGCTGCGCAAGCTGCCCAAGGACGAGATCGACCGCCGCGTAAAGGAGGCGGCGGAGATCCTGGACATCACCCAGTACCTGGAGCGTAAGCCCAAGGCGCTGTCCGGCGGCCAGCGCCAGCGTGTCGCCATCGGCCGCGCCATCGTGCGTGAGCCGCAGGTCTTCCTGATGGACGAACCCCTGTCCAACCTGGACGCCAAGCTCCGTAACCAGATGCGTGCCGAGATCATCAAGCTGCGCCAGCGCATCAACACCACCTTCATCTACGTCACCCATGACCAGACCGAGGCCATGACCCTGGGCGATCGCATCGTCATCATGAAGGACGGCTTCATCCAGCAGATCGGCACCCCGCAAGAGGTGTTCGACAACCCGGTGAACGTCTTCGTGGCCGGCTTCATCGGTATGCCGCAGATGAACTTCTTCAACGCCAAGCTGGTGAAAGCCGGCGGCGGCTACGCGGTCAAGGTGGCCGGCGCGACCATGGAGATCTCCGACCGGATCCAGAAGCAGCTGGCGGCCAAGAAAGTTCCCGAGAAGGACATCATCCTGGGCATCCGTCCCGTGCATGTGTCCTTTGCCGAGGGCAAGGGCGAGCACACCATCGCCGCCCGCGTGGACGTGTCCGAGATGATGGGCAGCGAGATCCATCTGCACGTCACCGCCAAGGAGGACAACGGCGCCGAGAAGGACGTGGTGCTGGTTGTGTCCACCACCGACCTGCCCGAGAGCTTCCGCGCCGGTATCCCCTACGGGACCACCATCAACTTCACCTTCCCCGGTGAGCTGGTGCACCTGTTCGACAAGGAAACCGAGCGCAACCTGTTGGCTGACTAAGGGGTCGCCGGCCTACCATGGCACAAAAATACCCGCCATTTTTTCGGCGGGTATTTTTTATATGGGTCTCCCACGCAAGCACAGCTGTCAGGCGGAAGCGAGCTGCTGACAAAGTGCTACGCCAAACCTGGCCCAATATGGTATAATGAATGGGAAGGCGAAACGCAGTTGAACTATCTGCTGGCAGGTTTCCACATTTTTGAGAGGTTGACAACAACATTTTACGCAATGGCAGCGCCGGCACAACGCAGATGCACCATTTATGTGGTAGACATTCTACGGAAAGGAGGAGTAATATGGTACAAGGCAGGGATGTTTGCTCGGCCCGAAAAATGCTGGGCCTGTCGCAGGAAAAGCTGGCGGAGGCGTTGGGCGTATCCCGGAACACCATCTCAAGATGGGAGCGGGGAGAGTGCAGCCCCCATGCGGACAAGTTAGCCGAACTGGAACGGATGCTTGCCCAACTTGAGACACCCACTGTTCCGGAGGACACGCCTTCGGGGGATACACTTACGCCCAAAGAGGCCGAAGCCCCGCCGCTGGCTGCTCCGGCTAAGGCTAAGCGTTGGCCGATGATTCTGGTATGTGCGGGGGTGGTGTGCGCCCTGTTGATTGGGATTGCGGCTCTGATTGGGGTCTATTCCATCAACAAGCGACTGGAGCCAGACAACATCGTCCCAGCCGAAGAAATTGAAGGAGAGGAGGTGGATAGTTTTCAAATTGAGTTCGTCACCAGACAGCCCTTGCAGCCGTAAGGACTGTCCTGGAGGGGGGTGAGAAAATAAAATTCAGAAAGATTTTGAATCTATTGATTACCTGCTTGTTCGCGTTGGGATGTCTTGCCGCGCCCGCCGCAGCTACCGTATCCTCCAATTTGGATACCCAGGCCATTACACGGGCCACTGACCGAATCGAGGCGACAATTTCCGCAAACAAGATTGCGGTTTTAGGTGACAATGTTTCTTTGGATAGCGGAGAGCTTGTTACCTTCAACTTCACTTACACGCCCCGTAATGCCAGTGTCAAGTTCGGCTATATTGGCCCGGACGGTTTGTTCTATGGACTCAGCGGTTACAACGGGAGTATCAACAAAGGCATCCGGGTCAGTGAGCGAGGCAGCTACTCCTTGGCGATTCTTAACAGTTCCGATGAAGCCGTGACCGTGAAGGGTACGGTGAACTACTAACAAACCTTTGGTAAAACAGAAAGTGAGGCATATCATAATGAAAAAAGCGATGAGTTTGTTGTTGGCCCTGGTTATGTGCGTCGGATTAGGGATTCCGGCGTTTGCCCACCCGGTGGAGGCCTCTGATGCCGATGCCGCCGCCATCTCTGAGGTATCGCCCCAGTACCTCGTGTACCAAAAGACTCTCAAAGAGTATATTGGCAGCCTCACCACTGTCAATGTAACCTTTACGATTTCGGAGAAGGGTGGGCGCCCCGCCATTGAAAGCCTGGACAGCGTCTATTTCGATGTTATGGATACCAGCAGTGTTTACTGGAGGCTTGATAGCTATACCTACCAGCTCACCAGCGATGAATGCGTTCTGCACCTTTCACGCTCGGAGATGCTTGCGGGCGTCCCCACTGGGTATTCGGACAAAGCCGTCATTACGTTCTCAATCGCATCTGATGCCAGCAGCGTGAGGGAAAGCGGCCCCGTTGCCATTTCACCGATTAGCGTTTATATTGATGCAGCGAATGGCGTTTGGATGCCGGCGGAGAACATCAAGGAAATCAATCAATAGGCCATGGAATCGGGTGCTGAGGTTATGACACGCGTGCCGGTGCGCCGTGCGGATTGACCTGTTACGTCAGCCGCCTCAATGGTCTTGCGACATCGGAGCGACCCGCGAAGGAACTTGCTGGAGCAGTTGGGGACGCTGGCGCAACAGCCGGATTGATTAGCCATCTTCTCCACCAATTTGACGCTGACAGCAAAAGAACACGCCAACCACATTTTTGCCGGTTGACGTGTTCTTTTGCTTCAAAATGCGGCAACCCCAGTAACTCCAAGGTTTCAATGATGAAATTTTGCCTTACACATTAAACCGGAACAGGATGATATCCCCGTCCTTCACCACGTAGTCCTTGCCCTCGGAGCGGATCAGGCCCTTTTCCCTGGCCGCCGACATGGTGCCGCAGGTTTTCAAATCCTCAAAGGCCACCGTCTCCGCCCGGATGAAGCCCCGCTCAAAATCGGTGTGGATTTTGCCGGCCGCCTGGGGGGCTTTTGTACCCCGGGTGATGGTCCACGCCCGGCACTCATCCTCCCCGGAGGTGAGGAAGGAGATCAGCCCCAGCAGGGTGTAGCTCGCCTTGATCAGCCGGTCCAGGCCGCTCTCGGCGATGCCCAGATCCTCCAGGAACATGGCCTTTTCCTCGGCGGGCAGCTCGGCGATTTCCGCCTCCAGCTTGGCGCACACCGGGATGACCTGGGCCCCTTCCGCGGCGGCACGGTCGGACACCAGACCGTAATAGGGCACCCCCGCCGGGTCGGCGAAGCCGTCCTCGTCCAGATTGGCGGCATAGATTACCGGCTTCAGGGATAGAAGCTCGCTGGTGGCAATGAGCGCGGCATCTTCCTCGTCCACCTCGCTGAGATAGGAGCGGGCGGATTTGCCGTCATTCAGCCAATCCCGCAGGCCCTCGAACACCTCCGCCTCGCGGTTGAACTTCTTATCCGCCTTGGCGGCCTTCCTGGCCTTGTCAATGCGGCGGTCGGCCATCTCCACGTCCGCCATGATCAGCTCCAGGTCAATGATGTCCATGTCCCGGATGGGGCCGGTGGAGCCCTCCACATGGATGACGTTTTCATCGTCAAAGCACCGTACCACATGGACAATGGCGGCGCACTCCCGGATATTGGCCAGGAATTTATTGCCCAGCCCCTCGCCCTTGGAGGCCCCCTTCACCAGGCCCGCGATGTCCACGAACTCCACCACGGCGGGGGTGGTTTTTTTCGGCTTGTAGAAATCACTGAGCCAGTCCAGCCGGCTGTCCGGCACCGCCACGGTGCCCACGTTGGGATCGATGGTGCAGAAGGGGTAGTTGGCGCTCTCCGCGCCGGCGTTGGTAATGGCGTTGAACAGGGTGGATTTCCCTACGTTTGGAAGTCCCACGATGCCTAATTTCATATATCCTCACAACTCCTTTGTTTTCAACGGTTTCCGAAACGTCTACGCCATTTTACTCTTTGGACGGGACGATTTCAAGAGGAAACCATCTTGATATTGTCTTCAAACTGCTTTACGGCCTTGGACAGAGAATCTTCCGTCACGTGTACGTAGGTGTCCATGGTGGTCTGGATGCTGGAATGGCCCAGCAGCTTTTGCAGGACTTTCGGCTGCATACCGCCCTCAATGGCCCGGGTGGCATAGGTGTGACGGAGGGTGTGCATGGAGAAGGGCGCAATGCCAGCGGCTTCGCACAGCTTGTATAGATGCGTGTCATAGGAACTGTTCTTGTTCGGCATCCCGGTGCGGAAATTGATGAACACCAAATCACGCATAACGAGGGAAGCACTTTGACCCGTCCGGCGGTCTGTGTAGGTCAGCACCTGGGACAATTCCTCTGACATTTTCCGGGTTTCCCGCACGCTGTAGAGTTCTTGAAGGATGCTGTACGCCCGGTTGGTCAGCGGGATCGTCCGATAGCTGGTCTGGGTCTTGGGCGGGCCAGCCCTCCAAGTGTGCTGATTGTGGCGGAACTCTAACGTTTTGTTCACGGTCAGCGTCCGGGCCTCCCAGTCGATGGCGTCCCAAGTCAGGCCAATCAATTCCCCCGTCCGCAGCCCGGTTTCAAGCAAAAAGGCGTACTGATAATAGTTGTTCGACCTCCTTGCGGCTTTAAGGAACTTCTTTTGTTCCTCCACGGTGAGAACCTTCAAGTCATCCACAGCCTTTGTACGCTTGGAGAACTTTACGCCGTCCAGCGGATGGATCTTGATTTTACCATTCAGCTCAGCAGACTTGATATTCTTGGAATACCGCTCGGCGTAGTTTCTCCGAGTATTTGCCGTCCCCGAACTCGTCCTGATGACGCATTTCATACAGCCATCTGTCAACTTCAACCATAGTGTCAAACCGCCGCTGATGCCGTTTGCCAGCCTTGTCAACAAAGCCGGCTATAAACGTTCCATCATCCTTATGATACCAAAGTACGAGGCAGAAATCAATAAGCTGGCCGAGGAACATTTGCCGGCATTGCTCGATCTGTACGCAATTTCATTTCACGAAAGAGTGAAGGTTGGCCAGAGAAATGCCGTTATTTGTCATTGTGCCTCTCTTTCCTCGTTTGTAGGGGGAATTTCCCGCCGGTGTCCCGTTGTCCGTATTTAGTCGTAAGTGCAAAAACACCGCCCCGATAACTCAGAACCTGTATTCACAGCCGAAACCGGCGGATGGGCGAGGGATTTTCCCGACAGGCAAGGCAACTTTTCGCAGGAATCATTGTGTTTATTTCAAGAAAATTTAACGCGGCATGGCGGGAATAGACCCGGCCAAACGGTGAATTGAGGTTGTGAATACAGGTTCTCAAGGGCGGCGCTCCCGCAGATATTCGCTATAACATTCGATTCTCTTTTCCGCATTGATTTGAGGAGTTCGACCCTCTGATACCAATATACGGAGAAAATGGTGCAGACCGAAAAAATATGGCATGATTGCAATTTCAAGGATGTCAGGCTTAAAAAATTGCAAAAATGCAAGAAAACAAATTTCGACTTAACTTTTGGAGGGAAATGTAGTATACTCGGAAATAATCGGGGAGGGTGTCGAAATGGCGCAAGCATATTTGCCGGGAACTGTCCGGCCGAGGATACAGGATCAGATCAAAGAGCGGAAAATCACACAGGCCGAACTTGCCGCTGAAATCGGTATGACGGAAAGTCCCCAATTCCCGACCATCACGCGGATGCTCTCTCGCTATTTCAAGGATACAACCGCCGAGGGCTTTGCGGGGCAGAACGCCATGTGGGATACCTTCCAACGAATCAGGCCACCGCACTGTCCGGCGGCGGTTAGGAGTCACAGATTATGGAAGCAAAACAAAATGGCATACAAAAAGGGTGGGCACCGATCCTGGTCATCGGTCTGCTCATTGCGACCGCTGCTGCGGCAGCCTTATTTGTGTGGACAGCACATCAAGCGGGAGGCCGTGCGGTGCGGGCTGGACAGATCGATGTTTCCGACTGCCGCCGCGGGGATATGCGGATGCTGTTCCTGGATGGGGACTGGGAGGTATTTCCAGGCCAGCTCATCATTTCCGGCGAGGGATCGGGAGTGCCGGAGCTGGCCCCTGTCCCCCACGGCGGCCCGGTCATGCCGGAGGGACGAGCCAGCTACCGCCTCACATTTATAGGGTTGGGGCAGGATGTCCAATTGATGGTAGCCTTTCCCGGGCTGATGTGCGATTACCAGATCTTTGTGGATGGGAAACCCTCCGAGGTGTACAGTGTCACTCCAAACTACCTGCAATTTGTGGTGATGCGAGGCGGGAAGAACCATGAGCTGGTACTGGAAATCTGCGGGGGCGGGACGGTGGGGCTGGACATCTGCCCCGTCGCTATGGACGTAAACGAGCTGTTCCGGTGGGTTTTTGGTGTGCGCAGCGCCCATTTGACTTTTTTGGGGATGCTGATCTTTGCCTTCGTGGTATTTCCTGTTCTCTACGCTCGAGGAAATATCGCGGTTCGGAAGCTGAAGCTTTATTTCCTTACCAGTGCGCTGGCGCTGCTATTCTATATCGGGCAGACCGTCTGGTTTTACGGTGTGCTGGACATTGTGGGAAAGCTGATCCCACTGTCGGCAATCCCTGTGCTGAATATCCTCCTGGCCACCGGAATCGAGCTGACCATGCTGTGGCATATATGCACGGCCTGGCCGGAAGGGGCCTCCCACAAGGGGGCCATGGCCGTTGCGGGCGCGGTTCTGGCGGCAATCGCCGCGGCGCCGGCCTGCCGCTTGTGGCTTTACCCGGCGGCGGAGGGGCCGCTGCTGGCCTTGTCCATCCTGCTGACGGCGGGATCGCTGATATCCACCATGATCCGCTGCTATCGCCGGGGTATTTCGCCGCCGCTGATCTACGTGGCGGGAGACCTGGCCCTGCTGATTGGGATGGTGGCATCTTTCCTCAGTGGTTACAGGTTTGTAAGCAGCCCGGAAATGCTGATCCTGCCCGCCGCTATGGTGCTGTTCCTGTTGTGCTGGAACCTGGCGGTCGCCCAATACCGCCAGGACGAGGTGGCCCTGCTCCAGGATGCGCTGGATCTGGAACAGCGTATGCTTAAAACCCAAGGGGCCTTTCTGGCCAGCCAGATCCAGCCCCATTTCCTTTACAACACCCTGACCACTATCCAGGAGCTGTGCTGGTCCGACCCGGAGCTGGCGGCGGACACAGTGCTCCATTTCGCCAATTACCTGCGTCAGAACATTGACTTCATGGATTATAAGGACAAGATTCCTTTTGAGGAGGAGCTCCGGCACATGGACAGCTATATCCAGATACAGCGCGCCCGCTTTGAGGACGCGGTGGACTTTGTGCTGGACATCGGGGTGGAACACTTCATGCTCCCGCCTCTGACGGTACAGCCGCTGATGGAAAACGCGGTGAGCCACGGCATCCGCCGGGGCAGCGGACGGGGCACGGTCCGGGTATCCACCCGGCAGGAAGGGAACTGGGTGACGATTCGCGTGGCGGACAACGGTGCGGGCTTCGACACCGCCCAGATGGAAAACCGCAGTCTGGAGAACATCCGCAGCCGTCTGGCCCTGATGATGCACGGCAGTATGACCGTCCGCAGCAGTCCTGGGGCAGGCACGGAGGTTACCCTGCACATTCCATATGAGGAGGCGGGATCCGGTGAAAATTGTGATTGTGGATGATGAACGGCGGGCATGGCAGATGCTGGAAAAGGTTCTGCGGGACCTGGGGGAAACGGATATCGCGGCGTTTCCCTGTGCGGAGGATGCCCTGGCCCACATCCGCCGCTCCGGCTGCGATCTGGCCTTTCTGGACATCGAAATGCCGGGCATGGGCGGTATGGAGCTGGCTACCGCCCTCTCTGCCCTGCCGGACCCACCCATGACCGTCTTTGTCACCGCATACCCGGAATATGCCCTGCGGGCCTGGGACGTGGATGCGGCGGACTACCTGCTCAAGCCCTTTGGCACCGATCGAGTCCGGCGGGCGCTGGAGCGGGTGGCGCGGCGTCCCGGGCGGAAGCCGCCTGGACTTCCCCGGGTGGAAGCGCGGTGCTTCCCCACCTTCGGCCTCTGGGTGGACGGTGCTCCGCTGGACTTTGGCAACAGAAAAGCCCGGGAGCTTCTGGCCTACCTGGTCCACACCCAGGGGGAATGGACCGGTATGGACAGCATCATCTTCGCCCTGTTCGAGGACAGGGAGGAGAAAAGCGCCAAGGATTACTACCGGCAGGTACTCCATCGGCTGAAGGCCACCCTCCGCGGCGCGGGGGTGGAGCACATGGTGCAAAGCGCCTACGGCAAGGTCCGGGTTGACCCCTCCGCCTTCACCTGCGACTATTACCGGTATTTGAAGGGGGAGAAAGGGCTGTTTTTCGGGGAATACCTGTCGGATTACAGCTGGGCAGAGCCCACTTTGGCCGACCTGCGGCAGCGGAGCTGATGGATTGGATGTAAAATATGCACAAAACAGGATGCCTGTTTCCGGGGCATCCTGTTTTACTGTCACAGTTTTGTCACAGTTTTTTTGGTACAATAGCAGACAGGAACCCCTGCCGGACAGTGGGGCGGGGAATCAACAACAGGAGGGAAAAGCATGAGAAGAGGCAAGATTCTGAGCGTACTGCTCACGGCGGCAATGATCTTGTCGCTGCTGGCGGGGATCGCTCCGGCGGCAGCGGCGGCCGCCAACCCATATGAGCCCACCCAGCACGTCACCCATATGGGCGCCACCTTTGGCCGGGCGACAGCGGCCTACAACACCACCCAGACCACGGGCTGGGGCGAAAACGCCAAGACAGTGGATATCAAGGTAGAGGGTATGCCCCTGTTCAATGGCAAAGAGGCGGATTTCCCCGCCTATATCGATCTGCTGCTGACGGAAATCGGCGATGAGGGGATTGTCGCCCTATCCTGCGGGGGCAGCGCCTCCGGGACCTGGACAGGCGGCACCTATACCATTCCCAGCGGCAGTTCCACCGGCGGCGAGGCCCTGATGGGCGCGGCGGGGCAGACTGAGCTGTCTACCGTCATGTATCAGGCCCAGAGCTGGGACAAGGAGCTGATCCGGGACATTGGCTACCTCATCGGCAGCGAGAACAAGTCCAAGCAGGACAACGGCGGTTACAACTGGACCAGCAGCACCGGCACGTCCATGACGGATATGCGCCTGAACCCCCTGTCCGGTCGCTACGACGAGGGCTACGGCGAGGACAGCACCATGGCCTCCATCTTCGCCGATCTGAACGCCCGGGGCTATAACGGCTACGAGGCCGACGAGACCGGCTTCTACATCATGGGCAGCGTGAACACCAAGCACTATACGGCATACAACGCCCAGTGGTTCCGCGCCCTGGCCTCCACCCAGGTGGGGGTGCGCTCCTTCTACGAATACAACGCCAAGAGCGCTAACCGGGGCTGGTCCAACGGCACCTTCTCCAGCTTCATGTCCAGCTACGGCCGGATCAACGGTGTGCCCAGCAGCGCCTCCTTCATCACCCACTGGGCCGCCAGCCTCAGCCCCTACGCCGTGGGCACCGGCACGGACGCCGGTGCGGATTCCCCCTACCTGTCCAGCGTAGGCAACCCCAACGGCCAGGGCATCGACTACACCTACGGCGAGTGGAGCAACGGCTATGACGCCGCCTACTCCCCCGACATCTATTACAAAGCGGCCATCATGGCGGCCTCCGGCCACCGGCCCAGCGGCGGTACCGAGGCGGTGCAAAAGGCCCTGGACAACGGTTTGAACGGCCTCACTGTGGACGATCTCCTCAACGCGGCGGTATCCTTCCTCACCGTCCGCACCCGCACCGGCATCTATGACGAGCGGGACGCCAACGGCCTGAGCAAGTTCTACCCCTTCAACGATGTAGCCGCCAACGGCGGCAAGAAGGTGAACTTCGAGTCCAAGAGCAGCCAGGACGTGGCCCTGCGCAACGCTCAGGAGGGCGTTGTGCTACTGAAAAATAACAATGGCGCACTGCCCCTTGCCAAGAACGCGAAGCTGGGTGTCTACGGCCCCTTTGCCAAGGCGGTGAACTCCGGTATCTACGCTGTGGCGGTGAACGACTACGCCGGACGGGGCGAGGAGGCCGGCAACAACGCCCTGGAGTCCATCCAGAAGCGCACCCAGGACGCCGCCTTTGACCTGGGCCTGAACCAGGTTACCATCCAGGTGGGCGGATCCTACCTGTACGTGGATCCCGCCGACACCGCCGATGGGATCCTCCAGCTCAAGACGGCGGCGGATTTCCAAGCCGCCGCGGACAAGACTGGCTACTATTTCGGCATCCTGGACAACGGCCAGGACGCGGTGTCCATCTATGCCTACGGCAATGGCCGCTGGCTGCGGGCCATCCTCAGCGACCCCACCACCAACTTCAACGCCTGGGTGGGCAGCACCACCCCGCTGATGAACAACGCCTTCCTGCCCGAATCCCCCTTTGGCGCCGGCTGGGGTACCGCGGACAAGCCCCTGGTGGTGGCCGACGAGGACGCCGTGTTCAAGCAGAGGCCCAATATGGGCCTGCCCCCCATGCTGTCCGGCTATCCCTACCACTTCGTCATGGAAAAGGCCGGGGCAGACGGCGAGTATTACATCCGCGCGGGCGCCAAGGTCAATGGCGTCACCTTCGTGGTGGGCGTGGCCCCCATGATGGACAATTTCTATGGCTACTACCTGGAAGCCCAGACCTACACCCCCGCCGAAGGCAACAAAACATACACCGCCCCCTACAAAACCCTGGGACTGGGCGGCGCGGTGATGGGCGGCGACTCCAGCACCGGCGCGGGCCTGAAGTACTTCGCGGGCCAGTCCGACAAGACCGACCTCACCTTCAAAGTTACCGAGGTAAAGGATTACGGCTTCTCCGCCGCCAATGCCGCCTCGGGCGACGACTGCGCCGTGATCTTTGTGGGCCAGAGCTATCTGGGTCTGTCCGGCGAAGGCACCGACCGTATCGATCTGGATCTGGGTGACAGCCAGATTGAAAGCGCTTTGAACATCGCCAAGGCGTACAAGGCCGCCGGCAAGAAAACCATTGCGGTGGTCTACGCGAACTACCCCGTGATGGTGGAGGATCTCCAGGCCAGCAAGGATGTGGATGCCATCCTGTTTGCCGGCTACGGCGGCCAGTACGGCGGCAAGGCCACCGCCCAGGTGCTGTTTGGCGAGTATGCCCCCACTGGGCGTCTGGTGAGCACCTGGTATAAGGATCTGGAGCTGTTCCCCAAACTGGACAGCTACAGCCTGCCCCAAGGCACCCTGGGTCGAACCCATGACACCATGGACGGCGTGTTTACCGACGGCTTTACCATGGATGATATCGACGATCGCATCACCGTAGACATGACCGCCGCCGATGTGGTGGGCACCGGGCTGACCTACAAGTATCTCACGGATGCCCAGACCGCCGACCATGTCACCTATCCCTTCGGCTACGGCCTGAGCTATTCCAGCTTTGCCTACAAGAACCTGAAGGCGGGCGCACAGAATGGAACCAGCTTCTCGGTGAGCCTGGATGTGACCAACACCGGATCGATCAAGACCTCCGAGGTCGTCCAGGTCTACATGAGCAAGACCGGCTCCGCCTATGGAAACGCCGCCGCGATCAAGAGCCTGGCCGGTTTTGAAAAGGTGGAGCTTGCCCCCGGCGAAACCAAAACCGTGACGGTCCCCATCGACCTGACCGATGTGGCGGTGTGGGATGTGAACGCGGAAAAGTATGCTGTGGAAAGCGGCGCGTACAAGCTGTATGCAGCCCACGACTCCAGCCTGTCCAATGCGCTGAGCGCTGATGTGAATATCTCCGGCAATGAGCTGGCCAAGCTTGCTATTGACAAGGAGAACAACATCTGGGAGCATAGCTTCGATGCAGAAAACGTCCACTATGACGAGTACTCCAAGCTCCAAACAGCCAAATCTGCCATCGCCGACGGCGTGGGCGACGACATCTATGCCGTCACCGCCAAGGCCCCCGGGGCCTGGACCGCGATTCCCAGGGTGGATTTCACCGGCGTAGAGTGGGTGAGCATTACTGCGGGCGCACCCAAGGGCGTCAGCGGGAAGGTGGAGCTGCGGTTGGACGCGCCTGACGGCCAAAAGATCGGTGAGGTAGTCGTGTCCTCCACCGGCGAGACCACGCTGAAGCTGGCCGCGAAAAACGCGGGAGCCGCTCAGGAAATCCATGAGCAAGGCTATAGGCGTGTTGACGGTGTTGTGTCCGGTGCCAGCGGCGTACACGATCTGTATCTTGTGTTTACCACTAAGGATCTGCGTGTTGGCACCATCCAGCTCAGCACTGCTTTCACCGATGTGGAGGCCGGACAGTGGTACGCTGATGCCGTGCTCTGGGCAGACTCCAAGAACATTACCAATGGTACCGGGAATGGGAAATTCTCCCCCACCCGGAGCTGCTCCCACGCCCAGATTTTAACCTTCCTGTATCGGGCAGATCGGGGCAAGGGCTCCGCTGAGACCGGGGACATGGACAAGGCCATCGCCTGGGCCAGGGAAAAGGGCATGATCGGCGACAGCTTCAATAAGGATGCCGACTGCACCCGGGCCGACGCCGTGAACTACATCTGGCAGGCCTTTGGCAAAAAGGACGCCAAAGCCAGCAGCTTTACCGATGTGCCCGCCGGGGTGACTTACACCAAAGCGGTAAACTGGGCCGTGTCCAACGGCATCACCAATGGCACCGATACTGCCCAAACCCAATTCAGCCCCAATAAAGTGTGCAACCGGGGCACCATTGCCACCTTTCTCTACCGGGCCTACGTTCCGGAGGCCCGCCTGAAATAACCAGACAAAGGCCCGCCCGACAGGGCGGGCCTTGCCTGTCGAAAAACGGCCTGCCCGGGAGAAACCCAGACAGACCGTAAATGATAAGAGAGGGATTAGCGAAAGCAGGGAAAGGGTGGGTAGAATCTCCCAGTCCCTTGAGTACGGAGCAAACAGCATTATCAAGTACAGTTCTTTCAGCCGGGACAGCTTACGCAGTTTTTATGCGCTCATTCAATATACCACCCCTTTCTGCCTCCAATGATATCACCCAAAATGTTGCTTGCCAACAATAAAGTTTCAAATCAACAAAATCGGTCTTAACAAAAACGGTCTCGAAACATATGAGAGCGACATGGCAGCAAGCAAAAGGGGGTGAGGACTGTGACGAAGGCTGCCCGTTGGATGATATGCAAAAGCAATCGCGCATAAGGAAGCTAACAGAGAACCTCGTCCTCTACGGCAGTACAGGCAATCGAAATCATGCTTCCGTCCGTGAAGCGTAGCTCAACACAGGCCGTATTGATGTTGAAATCGCAGGAAATGATTTTTTTATGGAGTTTCCTCCCAAGTATATGAAAATTGCCCGCCTAAATCCCTGTTAGGATTCAGACGGGCTTTCGTATGCACCCCGAAACCGTCAGCAAACAGTGATAAGTGAATCTAGTTTCTTATCACTATAAGAACCTGTATTCACAACCTCGATTCACCGTCTGGCCGGGTCTTTTCCCGCCATGCCGCGTTAAATTTTCTTGAAATAAACGCAATGATTTCTGCGAAAATTTGCCTTGCCGGACGGGAAAATCCCTCGCCCATCCGGCGGTTTCGGCTGTGAATACAGGTTTTAAAGGCAACCGTCACGCGGCTTTTTCAGCTCCGTTTGGAAAGCCTGCGCTTTGTCCCGTCGGGTTCCATGATATAGGTGTTCTCCAACTGCCCCACAAGACTGGCCTTTACGCTGTCGATATATTCCCGGCGCAGGGCGTCCCGCTCGGCCAGCTCCTCCGGGGTCAGGGCTTCCCCAGCCTTCACCCGGCGGGCCAGCTCATTGATGCGGTCGATTTTCTTCTGTTCCATCACAAATACCTCTCGATTTCGATGATAATCCGCCCCTTCCGGGACTGTCCCCCCACGGCTTTCACCACGCATTTGCCCAACCCCCGGCAGGTCAGCACGTCCCCCTCCGCCACGGCCTTGTCTGGCTTGACGCATTCCCGGTGGTTGAGGGACACCCGTCCACCGGTAACGGCGTCCGCCGCCTTGCCCCGGGCCAGGGAAAAACCGCTGGCCAGCACCGCGTCCAGCCGTAGGGTGGACACGGTGTCGTGGATCACCTTTACCTCGGCGGGGGCGGGGGTAAGATCGGCGAGGGGAATTTCCCGCAGCTTCAGCCGGTACCGCCCCGCCTGGCCGAACTGGGACAGGATGATGGGTGCGGCGTCCTTCAGGCAGACGATCTGGGCGGCGGCGTCCCCCACTAAAATATCCCCCACCTTTTCCCGCGTCAAACCGATGCCCATCAGGCCCCCCAGCAGATCCCGGTGGGTCAAATCCGCCCCGGTGGGCGGGTAGGCGCACTCGATGGCAGCAAGCTCGTCCGGCGCATCCCAGTCCTCGGGTTCCTGCCAGTCGGGGAGGAACACGCACATGGTGCGCTCCGCACCCTCATAGCCGCCGTGGAACAGGTGCCGGGGGTGGCCCGACGCGGCCAGCAGCGGTTCCAGCGCCGCCCGCTGGGCGGGGGACAGGAACTGGGTGGCGCAGGGGATGGAACGGTTCGCCGCCCGGTCCATCTGGTCCAGGGCACGGGCCAGGACCATGCGCTCCTCCGGGTCTTTGGAGAATTTGTTTAAAAGTTCAGTCTTATTCATATCACACCCCGTCTCCGGGCTTCCTCCATCAGCTTGGGCTGGATCAGCGGATAGGTCCAGCGGTCAGGCAGGCCGTCCATCAGATAGATTTCCCTGATTTCGTGGTGTAATCCGCTGTCCAAAACGGTAATTTCCCCATGGTACAGCATACCATAGTCCCGGAAGGAGTAGGCGCACACCGGGGTCAGCGTGAACTCCGACGCGCCGGTCTCCTCGGCCAGCTCCCGCCGCGCCGTTTCCAGAATGGCTTCCCCTGGCTCCCGGTGTCCGCCGGGGACCTCCAAGGTATCCCGGTCTTTGTGGCGGCAGAACACCCACTTGCCCTGATATTTGGCGATGATGACCGCATATTTCAGCTGGGCGTCATCCACATGGTCATAAAATTTTACTTCGGGCTGTTCCATTCGTTATACCTCGTCCTTTATACCACCCGCTTCTGGGCGTTGTAGAGCTGGGCATATTCCCCGCCCTTGGCCAGCAGCTCCTCGTGGGCGCCCTCCTCTAAAATGTGGTTTTCGTCCACCACGATAATGCGGTTGGCGGAGCGGATGGTGGACAGCCGGTGGGCAATAATCAAGGTGGTGCGGCCCTTGGCCAGCTCATCAAAAGCGGACTGGATGCGGGCCTCTGTGACGGAGTCCAGAGCGGAGGTGGCCTCGTCCAGGATCAAAATGGGCGGATTTTTCAGGAAAATCCGGGCGATGGACACCCGCTGCTTCTGCCCGCCGGACAGCATCACGCCCCGCTCACCCACGTAGGTCTGGAACCCATCGGGCATGGACATGATATCGTCGTAAATCTCCGCCCGGCGGGCCGCGTCGATGACCTCCGCCTCGGTAGCGTCGGGCCGTCCATAGCGGATATTCTCCAAAATCGTCCCCGCAAACAGGAACACGTCCTGCTGGACGATGCCGATGCTCCGGCGCAGGGAACGCTGGGTGACCTCCCGCACGTCCTGGCCGTCTACCAGAATCCGGCCCCCCGTCACGTCGTAAAACCGGGGAATGAGCTGGCACAGGGTGGACTTGCCCCCGCCGGAGGGTCCCACCACCGCCACCGTCTCCCCCTGGGGGATGTGGATGGACACGTGATCCAGCACCGCCGGACCGTCATCATAGTGGAAGGACACATCGTCCACCAGGATGTCGCCCTGGGCCGGATGCATCTCCTTGGCGTCGGGGGCGTCCTGGACGGCGGGTTCCACCCGCATCAGTTCCACAAAGCGCTTGAAGCCCGCCATACCGTTGAGGAACTGCTCCACGAACGCCGCCAGCTTGCGCACCGGGGTGAGAAAGGTGGAGATGTACAGGATAAAAGCGCTCAGGCCCACGAAGTCCAGTTCGCCCTTCATGATGAAGTAGCCGCCCGCCGCCACCGTCAGCACGTTCATGGCGGGCAGGGCGAACTCCAGCCCCGCGTGGTAGATGCCCATGGCCTTGTAGGAGTCCCGCTTGGCCTTTTTGAACAGCTCGTTGGACTGCTCAAATTTCGCCGTTTCCTGCTCCTCGCTGGCGAAGGCTTTCGCGGTGCGCATCCCGGAGATGGCGGATTCCAGCTGCCCGTTGATGCCCGCCATGTTCTGCTTTACCCGCACGGAGGCCGCCACCATCCGGCGGCGCTGGATGATGGTGAAGATCACGAAGATGGGTACCACGGCGAACACAATGAGGGCCAGCTTCCACTGGATGGTGAGCATCAGGCAGAACGCCCCCACCAGGGTGACCACCGAGATGAACAGATCCTCCGGGCCGTGGTGGGCAAGTTCGGTGATCTCAAACAGATCGTTGGTAGCCCGGCTCATGAGCTGGCCGGTACGGTTTTTGTCATAGAAGGAAAAGGACAGATCCTGCATATGCCCGAACAGATCCCGGCGGATATCCGCCTCAATACGCACCCCCATCATGTGGCCCCAATAGGTGACGATAAAGTACATCACCGAGCGCAGGGCGTAGGCCACCAGCAGGATGGCCATGACGGCGAAAAACGCGCCGAACATATTTTTGGGCAGCAGCTGCTGCATGGCCTCCTTGGAAGCCCAGGGGAAGGCCAGATCCACCAGGGCAATACCCAAAGCACAGCACATATCCAGAATAAACAGGCCCAGGTGGGGC
Organism: uncultured Oscillospiraceae bacterium; assembly: GCA_910579595.1. Lineage (GTDB taxonomy): Bacteria > Bacillota > Clostridia > Oscillospirales > Oscillospiraceae > Enterenecus. The sequence continues at coordinate 32,779 of CAJTVM010000003.1, read as the reverse complement.
TTATAATAGGACAGGAAAATGGGGACATATCCCCGTTTGAACCGGTTTGACGCCATATGAGGACACTCCTTTTTTCAAATTTGGTTAAATAATAAGTATAACCGAAAGGGTTTCACTTGTCAATGCGGCATGGCTGAACAAAACTCCAGCAAATTAACCCGAATTATTATTGAATCGGACGGACGCCTGTGGTACAATTCAGGGAAATAAATCAGAGGACAAAAAGAGAAAGGGGAACTCCCTATGCTTGACGCGCTTTTGGTGGTGAGCGGCAGCGTGCTCACCCTGTTCCTGCTCATGGCGGTGGGCTTCGCTTTCGGCCGGCTGGGCCTGCTGTCCGGCGACGCCTTGTCCCAGGTGTCCCGTATCCTGATGTATGTGGTCACCCCATGCATCATGATCACCTCCTTCGAGGTGGAGCGTACCCCGGAAAGCCAGGAGCAGCTGTTCACCGCCCTGGCGGTGATGGCAGGGGCGTATGTGGTGTACATGGCGCTGTCCCAGTTCCTGTTCCCCCGGGAGGGAAAGGATCATCAGGGACTGATGCGCTTCGCCGCTGTCTACGGCAACACCGGCTTCATGGGCCTGCCCCTGATCCAGTCCGTCATGGGGGACGAAGCCATGATGATCGCGGTGGTGGGCCTGGCGGTTTTCAACATCGCCACCTGGACCCATGGCCGCGCCCTCCTCGGCGGGCGGTCCGAGCTGGCGGTAAAAAAGGTGATCCTCAACCCCGGTGTGCTGGGCTTTGCGGCGGGGCTGCTGCTGTTTTTCACCGGCTGGCGGCTGCCCGGGCCGGTAGACGCCGCCGTAGGCTACCTGGGCAGCCTGAATACCCCCCTGGCCATGGTGATCATCGGCGGGCAGATGGCCCAGGCCGACCTGCGGGAGGTATTCTCCACCAAAAAGCTCTATCTTGTGTCCGCCGTCAAGCTGCTGGCTATCCCACTGCTCACCGCGCTGATGCTGCTGCCCTTCCGCCTGGATTGGATGGTGTATGTGGCGGCGGTGATTCTGGCCGGTTGCCCCACCGCCGGGATCACCAGCCTGTTCGCCCAGAGCATGGGCAAGGACGCGCCGCTGGTGGCGCGGCAAATCACCCTGTCCACCCTGCTGTGCATCGTCACCCTGCCGGTCATGGCGGTGCTGGCACAGCTTTTGGCCGTTACGTAAGGAGGCGCGCATATGGACAATACACCTCTGGCCTGGAGGGAACGGGCGCAATTATGGCTGCGGCTGGGCCTGCGGGGGGCGCTGGCCCTGGGCGGGCTGGCCCTGGTGATCTGGGTGGGACTGCCCTTGCTGTCCCTGCTCAGCCCCTTTGTGCTGGCGCTGGTGCTGGCCTGGCTGCTCAACCCGGCGGTGCGCTGGCTCCAGCAGAAAACCAACCTCTCCCGGAAGCTGATCTCCATGGTGGTGGTGATCCTGGTGTTCGCCGTCATCGTGGGTGTGCTGTTCTGCCTGGGCTGGATGGCGGTGGATCAGGTGCGCTCCCTGTTCGCCAACCAGCAGTCCCTGCTGGACGAGCTGATGGACGGCGCGGCCCGGGTGGTCAACAGCGTCCAGAGCTGGCTCGCCGGATTGGGGAACCTTGTGCCCCGGGGCGTGCTCACCTCCGGCGAGGATCTCACGGACGCCCTGCTGGACTGGGTGCAGGGGCTGGACATCTCTGGCTGGCTGGCGGAAATGGCGGGACAGGCTCCCTCCATGGTGACCAGCGTATCCGGCTTTGCCGTAGCCCTGGTGGTGTTCATGATGGCCAGCTACTTCATCACCGGCGACTACCCCCGGCTGCGGTTCGAGCTGACCGACCGGGTGCCCATGGTGGCGAGGGACTTCTGCCGCTCAGTGAAGGACATCTTTATCAGCGCCTTTGGCGGCTATATCAAGAGCCAGCTGATTTTGTCGCTGGGAGTATTCCTGATCCTCGCCGTAGGCTTTTTCTTCATGGGCCAGCCCTACGGCCTGCTGCTGGCCTTTGGGCTGGCGGTGCTGGATTTCATCCCCATCATCGGCGCGGGCACCGTGATGGTGCCCTGGGCGGTCATCGACATGGTGCTGGCCCAGTATGGCGAGGCGGCGGCGCTGATGGCGGTGTGGGGCGTGATCGTGCTGTTCCGCCGCTTTGCCGAACCGAAAATCCTGGGCGACCAGACCGGGTTGTCCCCCATCCTGTCCCTGGTTGGCATTTACATGGGTATGAAGCTGGGCGGCGTTCTGGGCATGGTGGTGGGCCCGCTGCTGCTGCTGGTGTGCATCAACCTGGCCAAGCTGGGTATATTCCGCCCGGTGCTGGACGATCTGTCCCTGGCCGCCGCGGATATCAGCGCCATCCTCCGCTCCGGGCGGAAGCCTGACGAAAAAAAGGGGGCGTAGGCCCCCTTTTTTCAGCTTCTTTTCAGCGCAAATTCAAAATCATTTCGGGCCTATGACACATTTTAGACATAATTATGGAGTATCTTAATCTCATCGGAAGCGCGGAGCCGCCGTGAGCAGGCGAAGCGTGACAAGCGGCAGGGGAAAACAGCAAAGCAGCCCTCCCCCGGCCCTTCCAAACAGAACCGCGGAAGTGAAAGGAGCAGATTTCCATGTACGATAACGATCAATTCAACAACAGCACCTATCATCACAGCTATTCCTCCCGTCCCAGCGGCGATCCCTGGGACAGACCCCAGCCTACCCCCCCCACACCGCCCCAGTCCACCCGGAAGCAGAAAAAGGGCGGCGGCGCGGGCAAGGCGGTAGCCCTGGTGCTGTGCTGCGCTCTGGTGGGCGGCGGCGCGGGCCTGGGCGGCGCGGCGGCCTATGACGCCTTGAATTCCGGCCCCAAGCAGGAAACCACCATTTACCGCAACGATACCACCCCCACCGCCGTGCAGGTGAAGCAGGCCGACGGCCTCACCCCCATGAGCCTGGCCGAGATCAACGCCGCCTACGCCGATGCCTGCGTGTGCATCTCCGTGCGGAGCGCCACCCAGCAGGGCTGGTACCAGTATGAGACGTCCGGCGCGGGCTCCGGCTTCATCATCAGCGAGGACGGCTACATCATCACCAACTACCACGTCATTGATGGGGCCAACGAGATCAAGGTAACGCTGAACAACGGCGACACCTACGACGCCAAGCTGGTGGGCGGCGAGGAGCTCAACGATGTGGCGGTGCTGAAGATCGACGGCGTGTCCGGCCTGAAATGTGTGGTACTGGGCGACTCCGACGACCTGGTGGTGGGCGAGACGGTGTGCACCATCGGCAACGCCCTGGGCACCCTGTCCTTCTCCCAGACCTCCGGCCAGGTGTCTTCCACCGGGCGCTCCATCACCATGAGCGACGGCACCGTGATGAACAACATGATCCAGACCGACTGCACCATCAACTCCGGCAACTCCGGCGGGCCGCTGTTTGACAGCTATGGCCGGGTGGTGGGCATCACCTCCGCTAAGCTCAGCAACAACGGCCAATCCTCCAACGCCGCCATCGAGGGCATTGGCTTCGCCATCCCCATCAACGATGTGATCAATATCGTCACCGACTATATGCAGTACGGCTACGTCACCGGCCGGCCCTACATGGGCATCCTGAACCCCAGGACCGTCTCTGACGAGAACAAGCAGTTTTTCGGCTGGCCCGCTGGTGTGTACGTCAACGGCGTGGAGCCAGGCTCCTGCGCCGAAACCGCCGGCATCCGCCAGGGCGACATCATCACCAAGATCGATGACACCGAGATCACGGATGCCAACCAGCTGGTGTCCGTGAAGAACAGCTACCGGGCGGGAGACACGGTGAGCGTGGAGGTATTCCGCTCCGGCGAAACCCTCACCGTCACCCTCACCTTCGACGAGCAGACCGACAACCAGTCTTCCAACAACCAGGGCAAGACCCAGGATCCCGCTCCCCAGCCCACCTCCAGCGGCGGCTATAATTACCAGTATCCTGATGGATACGGAAACGGGAACGGGAACGGAGGCTATTACAGCAACCCCTATGACAGCTTCCCCTGGAACTATTTCTTCGGCGGTTAACGATAGCACCCCCCGTACCGGACGTCCGGCACGGGGGGTGAATCATTGTGTTTATTTCAAGAAAATTTAACGCGGCATGGCGGGAATAGACCCGGCCAAACGGTGAATTGAGGTTGTGAATACAGGTTCTTACTTCGCGTATATCTCCGTATCGGGGCCTACCCCCCGTCCGGCCATCCCCTCCAGCGCCGCCAGGGTGCTGGTGGCCGTATCCTGGAGGGAAATCTGGACGTAGAACGACCCGCCGGCCTTTGTTGCCGCCTCAAACATGAGGTAATTTCTGAGGGAACCGCCGTACCAATGCTCCTCGTCCTCCACCCGGCGCACGGCGATGCGTCCGGCGAAGAAGTCCTCCTTCATGGCGGCGAACAGCGTGGCCGCGTCCTTTCCGTAGTAAACGGCATAATCGCTCATTCCCGCTTCCTCGTCGTAAAACTCGTGGTTGGCGTTCTCCAGCCTGCCGCCCTCGGCCAGGTACGTCTCCAGCTGGCCGAAGCCGTACGCCTGCCAGTACAGCTCCCGGTTGTCATAGAGCTGCTGGACCGCCCAGGCGGCGGCGCCCTCCCGGTTCACCTCGTCCGGGTCCAGCCACACCGTGTACCGCCGGGTGAGGGTCCCGCCGGTTTTCAGGCGGTAGGTCAGCTCCAGACTGGTGCTGGCGCCCCCGATCTGCATTTGGGCCTGCCGCTCCTCGTCCCGCTGCGCCACCGCCTCCCGGTGGAGGATGTTGATCAGATCAATGACGGACTGGTCAGTGATCGTCTGCTGGAGGTGGTCGCCGTCATCCCCCAGGTACACCGCGGTGATCCCGCCGGCCTCCACGCTGTCCACGGTGGACGGGTCGGGGATACGTGTCTCGAACCCAGTGAGGTCAAAGTTCACCACCAGGAACAGGGCGATAAACACCGCTGCCACCGCTGCCGCGCCCTTCCATTTGCGGAACACCCGGAAGGATTTGTCCAGCAGCATTTGTGCCCCGAAGCAGCCGATGACGCCCCAGACCACAATGGCGCACATCAGCGGGATCTCTCCGCCGCCGGTGAACATGGTGGTGACCATACCCAGGGCCAGCCCCGCGCACAGGGCCACGCCGTACTTGAACACCGGGCGCATGGGCCGGACGGACACCACGTCCCCGGCGCTCTCCAGCCGCCGGGCACGGTAGAGGAAGAAGGCGCACACCGCCAGCGCCACCGCCGCAATGGCGTAAATGCCCACCGCGCCAAGGCCCTCCGTCTCCAATACCGGCAGGGCCTCGCCGGTGACCTCGGCATTCGTATGGTAAGTGCTGGCCCGCACCGTCTCGGACAGCCACACGATCGGGGTGAACCACTTCACCACGGTATAGACCTCCTCCGTGAAGCCGGAGAAGCCGTAGTAAAACCCCCGGAGCACCGTATGCACCAGCTCGGTCACGCCAGAAACAATAAAGTTAAAGATGGCGTAAAAGGCGGGCAGGGCCAGGATATGCCCGGTGAACATTCCGCAGAACACCGCCATGGAGTAGAAGAAGAACCCCTCTCCACACACCACCGCCAGCCAGAACAGCAGCCCCTGCATACACACCGTGCCCCCCGCCAGCTCCACCAGCAGGGTGAGCAGGAAGATGACCGCATTGGGCGCCAGCAGGAAGGCCAGCCCCGCCAGGTAATGGGTGAGGAACAGTCCCTCCCGCCGGATGGGCAGGGAGCCGAACAGGTTGGCGGAGCGGGCGTTGTACAGGTGGCTGAACACCGCCATGGCGCACAGCGCGCCGAACAGCGCCATCAGCACCACGATGCTGTCCACAGCCGCCACCGAAGCCACCCAGCTGTAGGCAAAGTCCTCCATAAAGTCGAAGCCATTGGCGATCTGCATCCGCAGCCGCATCAGCCCGTTCAGGGGCAGCATCACCAGCCAGATGGCGAAGTACGTCCCCCACAGGGGCCAGAAGCGGCAGATGGTTTTCTTGAAAACCGTCCAATCAAAGAACGATGTCCCGGACCGCATAGTCCTCACCTCCCATTTCATAGATAAAGATCTCCTCCAGGGTCAGGGGGAGCGCGTCCACAAACAGGGGATCCAGCGGCCGGAACCTCTCTTTGACCTCCTCCAACCTCCCCCGGACGATATAGGTGTACACCCGGCCCACGTGGCTTTCGTGGATGACGTGGATGTCCTCCGGCAGTTCCGGGGGCGTCTCACTCTGAAAGGCGATCTGTACCTTGACGGTGCCGCCCTGGAGTTCGCTCAGAGACCGCTCCAGGGCCACCTTCCCGTGGCTCAGGATGCCCACATGGTCGCACACGTCCTCCAACTCCCGCAGGTTGTGGGAGGACACCAGCACCGTGGCGCCCCGCTCGGCCACGTCCACCATCAGCAGCGACCACACCTGGCGGCGCATCACCGGATCCAGCCCGTCCACCGGCTCGTCCAAGAGCAGGTAGTCCGGCTTGCAGCTCAGGGCCAGCCAGAATGCCGACTGCTTCTGCATCCCCTTGGACAGGCGGCGGATCGCCCGCTTCTCGTCCACCTCGGGGAATGCCTCCTTCAAACGCTGGTAGCGCTCCACGTCGAAGCTGGGGTAAATGCCTTTGTAAAACTTCATCATGTCCCGGGTGGAGGCGGAGCCGAAGTAGTACAGCTCATCGGGTATGACCGCCATGCGCGTTTTCGCGGCGGGGTTTTCATAGATGGGCGCGCCCTCCAGCAAAATCTCGCCGGAGTCCTGGCGGTAGGCCCCGCACAGGTGGCGCAGGATGGTGGACTTGCCCGCCCCGTTTGGCCCAACCAGGCCGTAAATGGCCCCTTTCGGCACCGTCATGGTCAGCCCGTCCAGGGCGTGGAAGCCGTCAAAGCTTTTAACCACGTTTTTCACTTCAATCATTTCGCATCCTCCTTCCAGGCCGCGCATCTCCGGCCAATGTCCTCTGGGGTCATCCCCAGGTAGACCAGCTCCTGCACGATGGCGTCCAGCTTGGCCAGCAGCTCCCCCCGGCGCTTGTCGGTGACGTCCTGGGGCAGGGCGGCAAAGCTCCCCTTCCCCGGCACCGAGTAGGCGTAGCCCTCCTGCTCCAAGGATTCATAGGCCCGCTGGATGGTGTTGGGGTTGATGGCAAGCTGCCCCGCCATGGCCCGGACGGAGGGCAGCTTATCCCCCGCCGGGATGGCCCCCGTGATGATCAGACGGCGCAGCCCGTCCCGTACCTGCTCATAGATGGGGCGGCTGTCCCGGTAGTTCAGGCTGAGCATGGCCCCGCCTCCTTTCGACAAATTGTACTATTCGTACTAATACGGTTATTATAGCATTGCTGGCTTCCCCTGTCAAGGGAGCAAAAATTTTCCAGATTCTCCTATTAAATTTTTCGAAAGGCGGCTGACAAAACGGTTTGCCCCTGCTATAATATCCTTGTACGGCGCGGCCGCGCCGTGGATGCAGCCCGAAGCGGCGGTTTCCGCCCTTGCAAATTATTGTTAAGGAGTCTTCACCATGTCTAAGCATGATCTGAACGTCACTGCCTTCCTCAGCTGCGTCGGCTCCCTGATGGAAAGCCGGGAGGTCAACTCCATGAAGCAGTGGCGGCACCATTTTTCCATCACCTGTTACGAGCACTCTGTGTTTGTGTCCTATGTGGCCTTCCGGCTGGCCCGGTATTTCGGCTGGGACTTCCGGGCCGCCGCCCGTGCGGGGCTGCTCCATGACCTATACCTATACGATTCTGCCGATGGCTCCGCCCACCCCGGCAACCAATGCCTGGATCATCCGGAGTTTGCCCTGCGCAACGCCCGCACCCTGTGCCCCGATCTGTCCGACAAGGAGCAGAATGCCATCGTGTCCCATATGTTTCCGCTGGCGGTCCACCTGCCCCGCTGCCGGGAGGCGCTGGTGGTGAATATGGCGGACAAGATCTGTGCGACCATAGAGGTTATCCACCTGTACCAAACCCAGCGCCTCCAGCGCTGGCTGCCCGCACCCACCCGGATCTGATTAGGATTTTTGCCGTTTTCACCGCTTTTCCTCTCTTTTTCGACGGTTTTTTGGTGGAATCGTACATTTTCCGTGAAATGTGAAAAAACCTTTCAAAACGAGGGAATTTCTGATATAATATTTTTCTACAGACTGTCTTAGGACGCCTGATCTTCTTGATGTACTGAAAACCGTTTACATATTCACCCCACCGATTTTGTAAGAGAGGAAGTTGCGAAGTATGATCTCACACGGCAAGGATCTGAAAATCTTCTCCGGCAGCTCCAACAAGGCCCTGGCGCAGGGCATCTGCAAGGAACTGAGCATTCCCTTGGGCAACGCCGAAACCGGCGCTTTCTCTGACGGCGAGCATTTTGTCTCTATCTTCGAAACAGTCCGCGGCTCCGATGTGTTCGTGATCCAGTCCACCAACTCTCCGGTAAACGACAACCTGATGGAACTTCTGATCATGATCGACGCGCTGAAACGGGCCTCTGCGGGCCGGGTCACCGCCGTAATCCCCTACTTCGGCTATGCCCGGCAGGATCGCAAAACCAAGCCCCGGGATCCCATCTCTGCCAAGCTGGTGGCCAACCTCATCACCCGCGCCGGGGCCGACCGGGTGCTGACCATGGATCTCCATGCCAACCAGATCCAGGGTTTCTTCGACATCCCCGTGGACAACCTGATGGGTTCCCCGGTGTTTGTGGAGCACTTCTTCCGCCGCTTCGCCCCTGTGCACGATGAGACGATGATCGTCTCCCCCGATGTGGGCAGCGTGGCCCGTGCCCGCGCCTTTGCCCAGAAGCTGGATATGCCCATGGCCATCGTGGATAAGCGCCGTCAGAAGGCCAACTCCTCCGAGGTCATGAACATCATCGGCGATGTCACCGGCAAGAACGTCATCCTGCTGGACGACATGGTGGACACCGGCGGGTCCCTGTGCCACGCCGCCCAGGCCCTGGTAGACATCGGCCACGCCAAGTCCGTCACCGCCTGTGCCAGCCACGGCGTGCTGTCCGGCCCCGCCATCCAGCGCATCAACGACTCCGTGCTGGACGAGGTGGTGTTTCTCGACACCATCCAGCCCAAGGACAACATCGCCGAAATCTGCCCCAAAATCAAGTACCTGCCGGTAGCCCATCTGTTCGCCGAGGCGATTGAGCGCATTTTCGAGGAGCGCTCCGTATCCAAGCTCTGGTCCTGACGCCGGCACAAGCCGGTCAGAAAACTCCGCTCCGGGACGTCTGTCCCGGAGCGTTCTGCCTTGCTGTCACGCCGCGCCTGTTCGCGGCGCGCACACCACCCGCGCCATGGGCCTATGGGCGCTCATGACGCCTCTGCACTTCTCTGGAGGTCTTTATGCTGTTTCAAAAAAAAGCAGCCGTGGCCTGGCTCGTGGTGGGCCTGGGCAACCCCGGCGGCAAATACGAAAACACCCGCCACAACGTGGGCTTCCTGGTGGCGGACGAGTTGGGGGAGCGGGGCCGCTTCCCCATCCAGCGCCTGAAATTCAAAGCGCTGACCAACACCGCCGAGATCGGCGGCCAGGGCGTGCTGGTGATGAAGCCCACCACCTACATGAATCTGTCCGGCGAAGCGGTGGGAGAGGCGGCGCGGTTTTACAAAATCGCCCCCGACCACGTGTTGGTGATCTCCGACGACGTATCCCTGCCCGTGGGTAAGCTGCGCATCCGCACGGGGGGCTCCGCCGGGGGGCACAACGGGCTGAAAAGCATCATCCAGCACCTGGGCAGCGACCAGTTCCCCCGCCTGAAGGTGGGCGTGGGCGGCAAGCCCCACCCTGATTATGATATGGCGGACTGGGTGCTGGGCAAGCTCCAGGGGGAGGACAAAAAGATTATGGATGATGCCGTGAAGCGGGCGGCGGACGCCATTGAGTGCCTCCTGAAGGACGGCCCCCAGAAAGCCATGAACCGCTTCAACTGAGGAGGAATCTAATGGGCATTGGAATTAGTATTCTGGCCATTCTATTTGGCCTGCTGCACATCGCCGCGGCGGCTACCCAGTTCCGATCCACAGACTTCGCATCCCGGGGCAGCGCCATTATGATGGTGTGCGGCGGCATTACCGTGGTCTGCGCCGCCATCACCCATATAACCGGGACCAGCGTCTTATACGTGGACGCCCTGTCCATGGCGGTGGGCAGTATGCTGATCAGCTTCGCGGCCTACCTCAACGGGAAACGGGTCAAAAAATTCAACCCGAGGCACCATATGATCCGGGCCCTCATCGAGGCCCTGCTGGTTGTGGGCGTCATCCTCTGGTAAACGCAAAGCTGCTGTGACAAAATGTTTTCTGCCGTCATGCGGGCGATGTTCGGGGTTCAACTTCAGTTCGTCCCGAACCACCCCAAACCTTTTCTGGTATCGCTGACAGGTCGGCATTGCAGGCTTACCGCTCCCCCTCCCCGCTTACGCGCGGGGAGGGGGCGTTTTATTCCCGGTTGACGGCGTATCCTGAAACACGCCGGTTTCTATGGGGATACCCAAAGAGCCAAGTGTACCGTTCAAATCTTCCAGCAGACTCACAGCGTTTCCACCTCCCTCTCAAAAGCAGCTTTCATGGCCTCGATACAGGGAGCGCGGGCCGCCGACCGTGCCGGTTTCAGAAAAGGCTTGGCAAGGCAGAAAAATAGCCCTCCAAACTTAGAACCTGTATTCACAACCTCAATTCACCGTTTGGCCGGGTCTATTCCCGCCATGCCGCGTGAAATTTTCTTGAAATAAGCACAATGATTTTGTGCGAAAATTTGCCTTGCCTGACGGGAAAATCCCTCGCCCATCCGGTGGTTTTGGCTGTGAATACAGGTTCTGAACGGCTCATGTTGTGTGAAATGCTGTTCCTTTCGACAGTCGCCTCATTCTGCCGCAAACGAGCTGACTGTATGTTGTATTTGATGTACTTGAAATACATCGCTTACAGCATACATCGTCTGGACCCCCTTTTTGTTTTTCTCCAATTTATTTTGCTGGCTTTCTGACTTAATGACATTGCTTGTCCGGGGGCGGGGAAATTTTGCCTTGCAACCCATACCCGGTTATGGTATCATTAAAAAGTTATAGAGAAAAGGGGAATGTCTATGAAACTCTGTCCAAAATGCGGCCGGGAGCTGAGAGATGAGGCAATCTTCTGCACCTTCTGCGGCTCGAAGCTGGAAGCGCCGCCCCCCGCGCCCACGTTCTGCACCGCCTGCGGGAAGCCGCTGAGTCCGGGGGCGAAATTCTGCACCGGATGCGGCGCGCCGGTGGGGGGATCCGCTGAAGGGAGCCAGCCGGAACCGTCAGGGGCTCCCACGCCCCCGCCGGAGCAGCCTCCCGTCCCGGAACCGCCGCAAACTGCGGCCCCCGGGCCTGCCGACGCATCCGGTACGCCGCCGGAAAATCCCGCTGCGCCGGACGCGGGTGGATATCCGCCCCCGCCGCCGGAGCCGCCGTATGCCTCGGATATGCCGTATCCCCCGGATGCGCCCTATCCGCCCGGCCCGGAAAACCCCGAGGAGGACAAGCCCAAGAAAAAGGTTACGCCGCTGATGATTATTTTGCCGGTATTGGCGGTTTTGATCGCCGCAGGCGGCTTTTTCGGGTGGCGCTGGTACTCCGATCATGTGGTGCGGGCCAACGAGCTGGCGGAAAGCGCCGCGCAGGCGCTGGACGCGGGCAATTACCAGCAGGCCGAGGAGGACTACCTGGAGCTGCTGGAGATCAAGCCCAACGACCCCGACGGGGTGATGGGGCTGGCCAAGGCGCTGCTGCACCAGGGGAAGTTTGATGACGCCGCCCGGTATCTGCGGGATTTGAACCTCCCGGAGAGCGACGGGCAGTATCAGGATTACCAGCGGCTGCTGGGGGTGGCGCAGTTCAACCCCGAGCTGGCCGAGATCAACACTGACCACTTCCCCCAGGTGGAAATCACCCTGCGCTGCCAGGGCGAGCTGCAGCCCAAGGAGGGGGAGATCACATTGACGGAGGACGGGATGGTGTACGATCTGTCCGGTTACTCCGCCGAAAAGGGCGCGTTTACCCTGTCCTACGCCGCGCCCGACACGGACGTCTCCGACGAGCAGCGCCAGGTGTCCGTGAAGGTGAATTTGGACGGGTTCGCCTTCTCCCAGGGCGGGGAGTACTACACCCCCCATTTTGATCCCGCGCGGGTGGTGCTGACCTCCGCCGATGTGAGCCGCTACCCCATTGTGACGGCGTATTTCCGGGTGGAGGATCCCTATTCCGGCGAGGTCATCGAGGGGCTGGACGCCAGCGCCTTCCAGATTTCCGAGCGGCTCCGGGGCGGCGAGTACCTGTCCCGGGAGGTCCATTCGGCCCAGCAGCTGGAGGGCAACCACGGCCTGAGCATCGACCTGGTGGCCGACAAGAGCAGCAGCATCAGCGATTATGATATGCAGAAGATCAAAAGCGTTATGACCAGCTTTGTCAACAGCCTGCACTACAGCGAGGGCGACAAGGCGGAGATTTTGGCCTTTGACTCCATTGTGCAGCAGATGTGCTATTACACCAACGACACCGCCCTGCTGGTCAACGGCATCAACAACATGGCCACCGACGGCAGGACCGCCCTCTACAACGCCATCCACGACGGCATCCACAACGCTGCCCTTCAGGGCGGGGCCCGCTGCGTCATCGCCTTTACCGACGGCATGGACAACGAGAGCTGGTACACACCCTACGAGATCGTCCAGTACGCCAACGAGAACCAGGTGCCCGTTTACGTCATCGGCGTGGGCAGGGAGGCGGCGACCTTTGAGTACGACCTGCGCACCGTGGCCGAGGGTACCGGCGGCCGGTACTGGTTTATTGACGACCTCTATGATCTCCAGGAGATCTTCCGGGAGATCTATTCCGAGCAGAAGCAGCTTTACGCGGTGGAGTACGTCAGCGATGAGGGTGCGGACGCCTATGGCCTGCGCGATCTGTCGGTAACGGTCAGCGGCGGCGGCTACCGGGCAAAGGAGCAGCTGAGCTTCCAGGCCGTGCGCTCCGTCAGCGACGAGACACACAGTTCCCGCTATGAGCTGGTCAAAAGCGCCATGAGCTGGGAGGACGCCGCCAAGCGCTGCCAGGAGATGGGCGGGCATCTGGCCACCATCACCTCCCAGAGCGAGATGGATCAGATTGTCAACATGGCCCTGGAGGCGGATCTGCGTTATATCTGGCTGGGTGGGTATACTTCCTATGACAGCGCCGGCAACGTGTTTGGCCACTGGGTCACCGGCGAGAGCTTCACCTTCCAGCCCTGGAGCCTGGGCGAACCCTCCCGCGTGGACATGGACGGCGTGGACGAGTGGTATATCATGTTGTGGAACATCCCAAGCCTGGGCGGCTGGACGTGGAACGACCAGCGCAACGATCCGGCTGCGGCGGTGCCCTCCATGGCGGACCACATGGGCTTTATCTGCGAGTACGAAAACTGACGGAGGCGGCATATGAAACGAGGAAAACGTGAACAACCCCGGCAGAAAAAACATGGGCTGCGCCTGTTGGCGCTGTGTCCGCTGCTGGTGTTCCTGACGGGAGCGGCGATTTGGGGCATTTCCGAGCGGAATTCCGCCGGAACCAACCCGCCTGTTTCCTCTGCGGCGCCATCGGAGCAGCAGCCCGCCGCCACACCGCCGGACACACAGGCGCCCGCGGAGACGGCCCCGGCTTCTGAGACGGCGGAGCCTGTTGTCACGCCGGAGCCCTCCCAGCCCGCCCCGGCCACCCTGGCGGAGCAGACCCTGGCGGGGATGACGCTGCGGGAAAAGGTCTATCAGATGTTTATTGTCTACCCCTCCGCTGTCACCGGCATCAGGACCGTCACGGCGGCGGGGGAGACCACCCGGAAAGCGCTGGAGAAGTACCCTGTGGGGGGCTTCCTGTACGACAGGACCAACATGGTCAGCAAGGAGCAGGTGCGCACCATGCTCACCAACACCCAGGGCTATGCCCGCATCCCCATGATCCTGACCTGCGACGAGGAGGGGGGACGGGTCAACCGGCTGATGGGTACGGTGGGGACCACCTATATCGGCCCAATGCTGGGCTATAAGGATCAGGGCGCCGGCGTGGCCAGATCCAACGCCCAGACCATCGCCAAGGATTTGGTTTCCTGCGGCTTCAACACGGATTTGGCCCCGGTGGCCGATGTGTGGTCCAACCCCCGGAACACGGTGATCGGCGATAGGGCCTACAGCGACAGCTACGAGCAGGCGGCGCAGCTGATCCCCGCTGCGGTGGAGGGCTTCCACGCCGGAGGCGTGGCCTGTGCGCTGAAGCATTTCCCCGGCCACGGGGATACCTCGGCGGATAGCCATTATGGATCGGTCTATGTCTATAAGCCTCTGGATGAGATCCGGCAGGAGGAGCTGCTTTCCTTCCAGGCGGGGATCGACGCCGGGGCGGATATGGTTATGATGGGCCACCTGATCATCAGCGATGTGGACGACCAGCCCGCCCTGTTCTCCGAGAAGCTGGTGACCCAGCTGCTCCGGGAGGAGATGGGCTTCCAGGGCGTCGTAATCAGCGATGGGCTGCAAATGCAGGCTATGACCGATCACTACAGCAGCGCGGAAATCGCCCTGCGCTCCGTGAAGGCCGGGGTGGATATCCTGCTGTGCCCCCGGGATTTGGAGTCCGCCGTCAACGCGCTGCTTCACGCCGTGGAGACGGGGGAGATTTCCGAGGAGCGCATTGATGAGAGCGTATTGAGAATCCTTACGCTGAAGGAAAACCGGGGGATTTTAACCGAGGTCCCCCAATAAAGACGGAAAAAAGGAGCGCGTACAGCGCTCCTTTTTTTCGTTATCCGCAGTGTTTCCGGCCAGGGGAGGCGATGAACAGGAACAGCGCCCCCTGCCCCAGCAGGGCGGCATAGGCGGGCAAGAACCCTGATGCCGCCCGCAGGGCCAGACCGGGCGGGGTGATCAGGGACGCCGTCTGGAACGCCGGGAGAAGTTGGGACAGGTCCAGGAAGCAGCCGCCCAGAAGGCAAAGGAACAGGGCCAGGAAGGGGGCGAAGCCGTCCACCCGGCCTTCCATGGCAGTGAACCGGGTCAGGGCTTGAGCCAGGGCCGCGGAGCAGAAGGCGTAGGCCGCCGCCGCGGGCAGCGTGGAAAACGCCCCGCAGGGCAGCAGCACCGCCGCCGCCGTCAAAAAGCCCAGAATGCCCAGGGCCAGACAGTCGCTGCCGCAGGCCAGCAGCCGCCCGTGAGGCAGGGAGAGCAGCCGCCGGGCGGCCCGCCTGCCCTCCGCGCCGCTCCAAGGGGCGGCGGTAAAGAGGGTGAACAGCACACACAGCGCCGCAAAGCCCATAGGGGTGGGCAGGAAGGGATCGGGAAGGGGCGCGCCGTCCGCCGTCTGGACATTGTAGAGCAGGGACGAGTCTGCCTCCGCCTGGGAAATGCACTCCAGCAGCCGGGCGGTTTCCTCCTCGTTCAGCGGGCCGTCCATCCGCTGGCCCGCCAGCCGGATGGCCCGCTGGCGGCAGCGCTGGACAGTAGCCTGCCCCGCCGCGATCTCCCGCACCCCCGTGGCGGAGATGGAGGAGTTGGCCTCGGCATAGCGCAGGGCGGGTTCCCCGCTGCCGCTTTGCAGGGCTTGCTCGTAACCCGGATCGATGGTGAGTACCCCCTCAACGTCCCCCTGGAGGAGCAGGGTCTGGGCCTTTTCCTCCCCGCATACGGCGGCGGAGAGCTTTTCCTGCTGAATCATCAGCTCCATCAGCTCCCGGGAGCTGGTGGTTTCATCCAGATCGCAGATAGCGATGCGCAGGCGGCCGGCCCCGCCGTCCTGAGCGGACGCCGCCGTCATGCCGCATAGCAGCGCCCCTGCCAGCAGCAGCGCCAGCCCGCCATAGCCGCCGGACATGGCGCGGAGCTTGACGGCGGCCATGCCAACCAGCCGGGAAACCGTGCCTTTTGGGGGAGGGGACGGAGGATCCGCTGCGGCTTCGGAGGGGACGGGGATTTGCCGTACGCCGCCCCGCCGGCGCAGGCCGGTCAGGGCCAGGGCGAAGCCGGCGGCCCCCAGGAGCAGCACGGGCCACAGCAGCCGGAAAATCCCGGCGGCGTGCATACCCCGGCAGGCGGCCTCCACGCCCAGCAGCCCAAAGTGGGGCAGTGTCCAGCGGCCCAGCAGGGCCAGCGGCGCGGGCAGCAGGCCCCGGGGCCAGAGCCCGCCGCCCAGCACCAGGGACAGAAGCAGCAGCAGGTTGCCCCACCGCTGGGCGGCGGCGGGGGCCCCGGACCAGGCGGCTACAGCCAGCAAAAGGCCGAAGGCCCCCGCCAGCAGGATAAGGCCCACCAGCAGCAGCGATCCGATGCTCCCAGAGCGCAGAACGAGAACGGTCAGCAGCAGGGTGGGGAAGACGGACAGCAGGGCGGTCAGCAGCTTGGCGCACAAAAAAGCCGCCAGGGACCCGCCCGCCGCCCGGAACCGGGGCAGCACCCCCAGCGCCAGCTCCTCCGGTAGGGTTTTGGCGGTGGACAGAGAGAAAAACAGGACAATCACCGCCAGCAGCAGCGCCAGCAGCTTCCGCTCCACCATGCCCGCCGCCTCCGCCTTCTCATCGTCGGCAAACATGGTCAGCCGTCCCAGAGCGTCCTGGATCAGGCTGTTTGACGCCTCCGCGTACAGCGCGGACTGCTGCTCCGGGGTCAGCTGCGCGCCATAGCGGAATTCGTACAGGCCCCGCCAGGAGCTTTGGTTGGCGCGGATGATCTCCATGACGGAGGAAAACATGGAATTGAACAGGGAGGACTCCAGCGGCATGGTCCGGTTCAGCGTGACCTGCACCGGGCAGTCCTCCATGCTGTAAAGGTCATAAAAAAAGTCCTCGGGGATGGTGACCACCGCGGCGGCACCCCGCTCCAGGAGCTGGGCGTCGCCCTCCCCGTCCTCCGCGCGGAGGATCTGGGAAAACACTTGGACCCGGCTCATCTGCGCGACCAGGGAGCGGGACATGATGGTGTTGTCCTCATCCCGCACCGCCACAGGGAAGGGCTGGAGATAGGACTGCGCGCCGCTGTCCGTCAGGCCGAACTGGAGGGCCAGCAGCAGCGCCAGCGGCAACAGCAGCACAGCCAGCCCCGTCCGCCGGAAAAACAGCTTCAAGTCCTTATAAAGGGCGGCCTTCAATCCTGACATGGCGCATTCACCTCGGATACAAGACAGCCGCCCTCCAGGGTTATGAGACGGGTGCACACCCGCTCCAGCTCACCGGCGTGGTGGCTGGTCATGGCGATGGCGCAGCCCTTTTCCCGCAGACGGCGGAGCATGGCGAGAATCAGCCCCACGGAGGCATCGTCCGCCCCCACGGTAGGCTCGTCCAGCAGCAGGACGGCGGGGGTGGCCATCAGTGCCGTGGCCAGGTGCAGCCGCCGTTTCATCCCGCCGGAATAGGCGGACACGGGCTGGACCCCCTTGTCCGACAGCCCCAGCTGCTCCAGAAGCCACCGCCCCCGTACCGCCGCCGCCTTGGCGGGCAAGCCGCTGGCCAGCCCCCAGAACCGCAGGTTTTCCAGCCCACTCAGGGCGCTGTACAGCGACAGCTCCTGGGGTACGTAGCTGATCCGTCCCCGGGCGGGATCGGCATAGGCGCACTGGCCCCGGTCGGGGGCCAGTACGCCTGCCATAATATCCAGAAGGGTGCTTTTTCCGGCGCCGTTGGGACCCTGGATGCCCAGGACATCCCCGGCGCACAGGGAAAGGGTTACCGGCCCGAGAACCGTCGTACCGCCGTAGCGCTTTTCCACCCCGGTCAGGGCGCACAGCGTCGGATTACCAGAGCCCATACATGACGTCATAGAGCGCGGATTCTATTTGGGAGGACAGGTAGTACATCAGCTGGTTCAGCTCGTCCTCGCTGTAATAGGTGATGTCCGTGGGCTGGCGGCTGGGCTTCTGCGCGGAGCTTTTTTCGGTGGTGTTGATGGTGAGATCCATGCGGGTGAATTCGCCGCCGAAGGCATACCCGTTGTCCTGGATGGTGACAACGTGATCCGTGCTGCCGTTCCGGCCCTCCGACACCGTCATGGAAAGGGCGACGTCCTCGCCGGGGACGGACAGGCTATAGCTGCCGTAGGGGATGCCCAGCACGGAGTGCTTGCCGGTGTCCGCTTTGTACTTCAGGCTGATGGATTCATCGTAGTCGCTGTTGATGGTGAATGTGCCGTCGTAGACATCGCCGCTTTTGGTGTATTCGTTCTTCAGGTACGCGGGGGTGCCATAGCCTTCCACGTAAAAAATCTGGGAGCAGCCCTTGGACGCCGTGCCCGCGCGCTCAAAGACCATGGCTTCGCCGTAGTTGTTCTCAAGGCGCACCATGCGCACCTCTTTGCCCTCCATATACAGCTTCCAGGTGAAGCCTATCTCTTGGGAGAGGTCGATGTACTGTGCCGATTCCCGCAGCTGGATGGCCAGCTCCCGCAGGCTTTCGTCCAGCTCGGACTCCAGATCGAAACCGTAGTCGTAGCCGTAGGAGGACATATTGGCGGTCATAAGGGTCTGGAGGGCTCCCGAGCTCGTCAGTTTCAGAATCAGGCTGCGCAGATCCTTGTCGTTTTCCAGATGGTCGGCCAGCTTGATCATCACGGCCTGTACGTCTGCGGCGGTGGGGGTGAAGGTGTACACCGTGCCGGTGTAGGAGTCGCCCAGTTCCGGCAGGCGGTAGCTCTGCCGCTGCTCCACCGTGATGTTGTCCTTGGTCGCCATGGAGTAAATGATGTCCAGGTAGGCTTCCGCCAGAGCGCGGACCTCCTTGCCGGAGAGCTTGGGCATCTGGAAGCTGCTCAGATCCATGCCGGTAATGCCGGCGGAGGCCATCAGGGCGGACAGATCCATCACGTAGTAGTTGTCATCCAGTTCGGGCAGATAGAAGCCCAGCTTGCCGTCCTCATAGGTCAGGGTGCCGGAGAAGATCGGGCTGCCCATGAGGATCAGATCGCCGCCGGCCAGCAGACTGTCCTGATCCATGTCCAGCTTCAGCACCACGGAGGAGTTGGACAGGTACTGGTTGATTTCGGGGGAGTCAACGCTGGCGCTGAGGGTGACGTCGGTGGAAAGCTTCCCGGTGCCATAGGTGTCCAGATGCGTCTCCATCGCGGACAGCAGGGGGGCGACGAAGATGTCCTCCTGGGCGGAGACGAAGGTGTCCTCAGGGGAGGAGCCGAACAGGCTGGGGATCAGGAACACGCCCGCCGCGATCAGCGCGACTACGGCCACCGCGATCCCGGCAAAGAGGGGCGCCTTGGATTTCCCGGACTTGGGCTGCACCTTGACGTTTTTGCCGGGGGTCTGGGGCGCGTGGCAGTTGGGGCAGAAGGCGCTGCCCGCCGGAATCCGCTCGCCGCAGCTGGGGCAGAAGGTGTCCGGCTGGGGCGAGCGGTAGGCGGGGGAGACGTTCGTCTGGGGGCCGCCGGTCCGCCCGCCGGGGGGGACGGCGCCATACCGGTAGCCCGCGCCGGACTGGGGATTGGGTTGGGCGGTTTGGGGCGTGACGGGAATCCCCGCGCCGCCGGTGGAAGCCCCGCAGCTGATGCAGAACGCGGCGCCCTGGGTCAGTTTCTGGCCGCAGCTGGGACAGAATTGCGCCGCCTGCTGGGCGGAGGACAAGAGGGAAGCCCCGCAGCTGTTGCAGAATTTCGCGTCGTCAGCCAGCATTTGGCCGCATTTTGGACAGGTTTTCATTCTTTTTCCTCCATTTTCTCGATTGCCGCTGATGGGCGGGACGGATGAAAGAAACAAACATACAAAAATATTTTAACATTCCGCCCAATAACTGTCAAGTCCTGACAAAATCTGACCTATCAGGGGGCCTGCCAGGCGGGGCCTATCCCTCCGGCCGGGCGGCTTCGATGTGGAAAGCCCCGTTCATCTGCTCGTAGAGGAGGAACTGGGACAGGAAGATGATGTACCACAGCCCGGTGATGGGCAGTAGGAACAGCGACCACGGCGCGAACAGCACCAGCACCGCCGTGTAGGCCAGCTGGAGCAGCCCCACGCCCATCACCCGCCAGAAGTATTTGATCAGGAACAGGACGGCGTTGCGCAGCCGGATGCCCGGCGTCTGCCGGAACAGCACCAGCTGGGGCCAGAGCAGCGTGTTTGCGACCAGGATAAGCAGCAGGGCGAACAGGTACAGCGCCACCGTCCCCAGGCTGGGCGGGGTCTGCGCCCACCAGAACAGCATCCCCATAAAGGTGCAGCTCCCCAGCAGCAGGCCCATCACCGCGCCCAGCAGCATCGCGCCCTTCCAGTTCTGCTTCCAGGCCAGCTTCCAGCAGTCCCACCAGGGCCTGGGTTCATCCCTCATTCCCCTGAGGACGGCGTCGTACAGCCCGGCCAGGAAAGGCCCCGCGATCATCCCGCCCACGATGGCGCAGGGATAGAGCACCAGGATGCTGGACACGGCAACGGCGTAAAAGATCCCCCCGGCCAGGGGAAGGAAGCCCAGCAGCGTCAGCAGGTTGACCTTCCACCACTGGCCGAAACGGACGGACATCAGCTGCTTGTAGCGGCGGAAGCCCGTCTGCCGCACGTCTTCATCGTAGTCGTGATCCTCCGGAAACCAAAGCGCCATGATGCTACCCCTCCTTATATTATGTGCCGTAATGGCAATGTTCCAAAAATTCTGTCAGCAGCTCCACCGGATCCCCCGGGAAGCCCTCCCGGCAGGACAGCTCTACGTTGACAGCGAAGTTCCGGTATACCCCGTAGGCGGAGGCCCCTTTTTCATAAGGGTTTGTGCCGGAGTTGTATGAATAGGTCAGCACTGTGTAGGGCTGGCCGCCGCAGGTCTGCTCCCCGCGCCCGTCCACGGCGTAGCGGCTGTCCGCCAGCTCCATCCATTCCGCTGCGGCGTCCCGCGCGTCCTGGGGGTCGGAGCTGCCCGCCAGCAGGACGTAGATCTGAGCATCGTACAGCACCGCTTCCTCCCCGTCCTCGTTGGTATAGGGTTCGCCCTCGCCCATGGACCAGGTGGCGTAAAACATCCCGTTGGCGGACAGGGCCTCGTTGTTTTCCCGGGGCGTGAGCTCCGCCGGGGTGTCCACCCCCAGCACGCCGCCGACGGTGATCCAGTCCTCGCCCCAGGCCGCGCCATCCGCCGCCCGCTCCGGCGGGGGCATGGCGCAGCCCGCGAGGCACAGGCACAGCGCCGCCGACAGCCATAACATGATCCGCTTCCTCATGACGGCGCCCCTTCCGTCATGGCTGCCCACAGCGCCTCGCACCCCTCGGGGTGGGAAACGGATTTGCCGGTCCAGAAGCCCCGCCGGGCCACCGCCAGACCGGCTGCCAGCTCGTTGCAGTCGCCGGAGATCTCCTCGCCCAGCATGCTGTAGGAGTAGCGCCCCAGATCCAGCCCCGCCAGCGCGGGGCACTGATTCCACAGCAGGTATGTCCCCTCGGCGGAGGTATCCCCCTCCTCCGGCAGGGAGCCGTCCACCCGGGCCAGGGACTGGAAGTTCAGCTGGAACTGCTCCGGGTCATCCAGCAGGAAGAAAAAGCTCTCGCATTCCGTCAGATCCGACATCAGCTGGGTCTGGGCGGCGATCACCGTGGTGGGATCCGTGCTGTACAGGGGGTATTGGCGGATGGCCACCACCGCCGCGCCATCGCCGTTGAGATCCTCGCCAAGGGAGGCAAGCCCCGCTTCCAGCGCGTCCACCATTTCCTCCGGCAGGGCGGTGGTCCCCACGTAGGCGAACTGGTAGTCAGGCTTCACCTTGCCGACGCCCAGCATCTGCCAGATCAGGCTGGCCAGCGCGGCGGCCAGCACCACGCCGGTGAGGATGTGCCACTTGTGGTAGTGCCACCAGTTTTTCCGCTTTTCCGCCGGGGTGAGCTCTTTTGTCTCCCGGGGCTTCACGTCCCGGTATTTCCACTTTAAATACTCGCTTGCCATAGCCGCCTCCTATTCCTTTGTGGTGCCGCCGGGGGCATAGCTCACCGGGAGGCACACCAGCGCCGGGATGTTGGAACGGTCCTTGCTGAGCAGCAAATCCACCGATGTCTCCGCCATGCGTTGGATGGGCTGAACGATGGTGGAGCAGTACAGGCTCTCGCCGCCGAACCGGCGCACGCCGTCAAAGCCGATGATCTGCACGTCCTCCGGCACCCGCAGGCCCTCCTCCGCCAGGAGGTGCTGGATCCGCCAGGCGAGCAGGTCTGTGGAGCAGAAAATGCCGTCGATTTCCGAGCGCCCCCCGGACATATGCTCGTGGATGAATTCCTTGAACGCGTTCATGCCATCGCCGTCCTGGAGGCGGATGGAGTGGCAGGGGATTCCCTGGCGCTGGCACACGGCTTCAAAACCGTCCCCCCGGCGGTCCGTCTCGCTGGGACTGGCGGAGCCGGTGCGGAAGAATGCCAGACGGCGGCAGCCCAGCTCAATCAGCTTTTCCGCCGCGGCCCGCCCGCCGCCGAAGTTGTCCGCCGCTACGCAGGGGATGTTGGGCCCCAGGACGCGGTCAATGCTGACGAAAGGCACGGATTCGTCCAGTTCCAGGGGGTTATAGGTCAGGCCGATGATGCCGTCCACCTTGTTCTGGCGCACCATGTTGATGCAGCTCTGCTCGATGTCCGGGCGGGAGGCGGTGACGTACACCAGCATACGGTGGCCGCGCTGGGCCAGGGCGGTGCAGGTATGCTGGGCCAGGGCGGCGAAAAACGGGTGGTCCAGCCCAGGTACGATGAGGGCCACGGTAAAGGTCTTGCCCGCGCGCAGCCCCCGGGCGTACTGGTTCACCTGATAGCCCAGCTTTTTGGCGGCCGCCTCTACCTTGACGCGGTAGCGTTCCCCCACCGGCAGGCCGTTGAACACCTTAGACACCGTCCCCAAAGCGACGCCGGCCTCCTGAGCAACGTCCTTCATGGTGGGCATGGTCCCTTTCATTTTGTACTCCCCCCTGCATGAAACATTTCACAGAAACGCGGCGTCCATGTCCCGGGCCTCGTTTCTGTTCCCTATCATAGCAGATTGGCACGCCGTCTGTAAAGAGAAATTTCACCGTTTTTTCATGAAACGATATCTTTATCTGTTTTCCACAAAAGTGTACACTTTTTATTGAGCACATCTTACAAAGTTGGGCCAAACGCCCAATTTTACGGGGGAATGGTCTTGACAGCAGATCGATATTTTGCTATCATGGTTGTAACATCCAAATAACGTTTCATACGAATCTTGGAATGGCCTATGGGGCAGCCCCGTTCCAACCGGGATGTGAAACATTATGTGGAGAACGAGTTTTATAGGGAGAGTGAGCGTGAATGAGTAAACAAAGCAACAGCGGACCCGGCCGGCGCATCTCGGCTTCCGGATCCGCGGCGCTGGCGCGCCGGGCTGTAAACCGGCCCCTGGGCCAGCGCATTCTGGACAACTGGCAGCTGTACGCCCTGCTGCTGATCCCTGTGGTGCTGACGGTGGTGTACAAGTACATCCCCATGTACGGCATCCAGATCGCCTTCCGGGACTTTGACCCCAACCTGGGCTTCCTGGAGAGCAAATGGGTGGGCCTGGACTGGTTCAAGCGGTTCTTCAGCGCCCCCACCTGCTTCCGGATGATCAAGAATACGGTGCTTATCAGCCTGTTCAGCCTGCTGTGGAGCTTCCCGATTCCGATTATCCTGTCCCTCGTTATCAACCAGCTGCGCTTTGCCAAGTTCAAGCGGGTGGTGCAGACCGTGCTTTACGCCCCCCACTTCATCTCCACCATGATCATCTGCGGTATGATCCGCATTTTCCTCAGCCCCACCGGCGGCCTGCTGAACCTGATCCTGGGCACCCAAATTGATTTTCTCACCCAGTCCGGCGCCTTCCGCACCATTTACATCGCCTCCGGCATCTGGCAGGACGCGGGCTGGGGCTGCATCATCTACCTGGCCACCCTGGCCAACGTGGATCCCGGCCTGTACGAGGCCGCCAAGGTGGACGGCGCGTCCGTGTTCCAGCGGATCTGGAACATCGACTTGCCCGAGCTGCTGCCCATGGCCGTCCTGAACCTGATTATGGCGGCGGGCGGATTGATGAACGTGGGCTTTGAAAAGGTGTGGCTGCTCCAGACCGACCTGAACAAGGCCACGTCGGACGTCATTGCTGTCTACGTCTACCAGCAGGGCATTGAACAGGCCAAGTACAGCTATTCCACGGCGGTCGGTTTGTTCAATACGGCGGTCAACATTATACTGCTGCTGGTAGTCAACAAAATCGCGTCCAAAGCCTCGGACGTTGAGTTCGTTTAAGGGGGTGGGCACATGAACAAAAAAGCAAAAGGCGTGTCCGATAGAACCAGCGATATCATCCTGGTGGCCATCTGCGCGGTGGTGCTGCTCATCGTGGCCTATCCGCTGTACTATGTGCTCATCGCCTCCTTCTCAAACCCCTATGACGTGTACGCGGGCAAAACGTTCCTGCTGCCCAGCGGCTTTACCCTGGACGGCTATAAGGCGGTGTTTGCCGACCCGAAGATCATGCCTGGCTTCCTCAACTCTGTGAAGTACACCGTCATCGGCACCATTTTCTCCGTGGTGATGCTGTACATCACCGCCTACCCCCTGGCCCAGAAGGATTTGCCGGGACGGAAGTTCTTCAATATCTTTTTCATCATCACCATGTACTTCGGCGGCGGCATGATCCCCACCTACCTGATTGTCAAGCAGACCCACCTGATTGGCAGTATGTGGTCCCTGTTTCTCCCCGGCGGCGTGGCGGTGGGCAATATGATTATCGTGCGCAACTACTTCCAGAACAGCATCCCCCGGGATCTGATTGAAGCGTCGTCCATCGACGGCTGCTCCAAATTCCGCACCTTCCTCAGTGTGGTCATCCCCCTGTCCATGCCCATCCTGGCGGTGCAGGCCGTGTTCGCTATGGTGGCCTACTGGAACGATTGGTTTACCGCCATGATCTACCTGGGCGGCAAGGGCCAGCCCCTGCCTCTGGTGCTGCGCGGCATCCTGATCAAGAGCTCCGCGTCCACCGAGCAGGCGGGCATGATTGAGGGCGGCTTCGCCGAACTGAACAAGCTCACCGAGATGATCAAATTCAGCTCCATGATCGTGGCGGCCCTGCCCATGCTCATCGCCTACCCCTTCGTTCAGAAGTATTTCGAGAAGGGCTTTATGGCTGGCGCCGTGAAAGGCTAAGAAAGGAGCGCGTGAAAATGAATGGGAAGAAATTAGTTTCCGGCGTTCTGTGCGCGGCGTTGGGCCTGGGCCTGCTGTCCGGCTGCGGCCTGGGCAAGGTGGGCAGCGTCAACAACGGCGAGGTCAACATGAGCACCGAGCAGACCGAGTTCCATGTGGTCAGCGGCATCTCCGCGCTGTCCTCCGGCTACGACGACAACCCCGTCCTCCAGGAGATGATGGAGGCGGCGGACATCAGCATCAACTGGGAGGTTATGAGCGACTCTCTGGGCGAGCAGGTGAACATCCGCATCACCGGCGGCGACCTGCCCGACGCCTTCCAGGCGGTGGGCTTCTCCAACTACGACCTGGCCCGGTATGGGCGGGGCGGCACCTTCCTGGACCTGACGCCCTACATTACCCCCGAGATTATGCCCAACCTGTACAAGATTCTGGAGGAGAACCCCGCCATCCGGGCGGCCATCATCCAGGATGACGGCGGCATCTACGGCCTGCCCGCCGCCGAGATGATGGGCACCGGGGCCATCGGCGCGGAGGACGATATCTCCATCCACGCCATTCAGCAGTTCTCCATGATCAACAAGCGCTGGCTGGACGAGCTGAACCTGCCGGTACCCGAGACGGTGGAGGAGCTGAAAACCGCCCTCCAGGCGTTCAAGGACAACGATATGTCCCACAAGGTGTACGGCAACGACCCAGGCACCACCATCCCCATGACCTTCGGCTTTGACCAGTGGTGCTGGGGCCAGAACATCTTTTACGCCCCCTTCGGCGTCACCAACTGGAGCGACGTGTGCATGGATCTGCGGCTGACGAAGGATAAGCAGGTGGTGTTTGACTGCGTCAGCGACGAGTACCGGGACGCTGTCACCTACTACCACGACTGGTATCAGGAAGGGCTTATTGACTTGGAGGTGTTCAGCCAGACCGATACTCAGTATATCTCCAAATGTACCCAGGGCTATGTGGGCGTGGCCACCTGGTGGGAGATCGCCGAGCTGACCGGCGATTACGCCGGGGACTATGTGTACCTGCCCCCGCTGAAGGGTCCCGATGGCAGATGCACCGTCACCCTGAAATCCGCGGGCAGCGCGGTGAACTCCGGCCAGCTGTCCATTACCGCCGACTGCAAAAGCCCCATCAACCTGCTGAAGTTCTATGACCAGTGGTACACCGGTGAGCACGTCATGCAGTTGCAATACGGCCCCATCGGCGTGTACTTCACCAGGCAGGACGAGGACGGTATGTGGCTGTCCATCACCGACGAGGAGGCCCAGGCTCAGTTCGGCAAGAGCGCCGGCGAGCTGAAGGGCGCCAGTGAAGTGCAGGGGCCCAAGCTGATCCTGTCCGACTACTACACCGACGTGTTCCACATGGAGGACCGGGCCGTCCAGCGCCTGAAGGATCTGGAGAACTTCTGGTTCAACTATGTGGAGGATAAGACCATTTACCCCGTGGACTGCGTGTTTAACAGCGAGGAGCTGGACACCATCGACCTGTACCGCTCCGATTTTGAGAACGCCGTGAAGGAGCAGGAGGCATTGTGGCTCCGGGACGGCGGCCCCACCGATGAGGAGTGGGAGGAATACAAGACCTACCTGTCCAAAAAGTGCGGCATGGATAAGCTGATCGAGGCATACCAGGGCGCTTACGAGCGCTACGCCGCGGCGGAATAACGATCTGATCCACGCGAAAAGGGGCGGCTGCGCGCCGCCCCTTTTTCCAAAAGCCGGTTGACATATTTCCCGGCTGATTTTATGATTATCTGGATTTGAAACGGCCAAGGAGGATGCATACCATGACCAGCGAAACCCTGCAGAAGGCCCGGGATTTTGAAACCCGGTACGGCCCCCATATCCCGGACGGAGAGCGCCCAGCCTTCCACGCCACCCCCACCATCGGCTGGATGAACGATCCCAACGGCTTCTCCTTCTACCGGGGGGAGTGCCACCTGTTCTACCAGTACCACCCCTATTCCAACGAGTGGGGGCCAATGCACTGGGGGCACCTCAAGACCAAGGATTTTTTGCGCTGGGAGCGCCTGCCCGCCGCGCTGGCTCCGGACGAGGAATACGACGCTTCCGGCTGTTTTTCCGGCGGCGCGGTGGAACTGCCCGACGGGCGGCAGCTGCTGATGTACACCGGCGTACAGCGCCACCACAACGCGGAGGGCTTCCTGGAGGATGTGCAGACCCAGTGCGTAGCCATTGGGGACGGGGTGGACTATGAGAAATCCACCCTCAATCCCGTGCTGGACAGGAAGGATCTGCCTCAGGGGGGCAGCGCCATCGACTTCCGGGATCCCAAGGTGTGGCGGGGCGAGGACGGCACGTATTACGCCGTGGCCGGCAACCGCACCGAGGACGGCAGCGGGGCCATCCTGATGTACCAAAGCACGGACGGCCTCAAATGGGAGTTTGTACGCACCTTGGACCGCTGCAATAACCAGTATGGCCGGATGTGGGAGTGCCCTGATTTCTTCCCGCTGGACGGGATGCAGGTGCTGATTACCAGCCCCCAGGACATGAAGCCCATCGGCCTGGAGTTCCACGCGGGTAACGGCACCCTCTGCCTCATGGGCCGCTATGGCCCGGAGGCCGGTTTCGTCCGGGAGCAAGTGCAGGCCATCGACTACGGCCTGGATTTCTACGCACCCCAGACGCTGGAGGCCCCGGACGGGCGGCGGATCATGATTGCCTGGATGCAGAATTGGGATACCGTGGGGGGGAAGCCCTCCCACTGCCGCTGGTTCGGTCAGATGACCCTGCCCCGGGAGCTGTCCATTGAGAACGGGCGGCTGTACCAGCGCCCTGTCCGGGAGCTGGAGGCATACCGGCGCAATCCGGTGATCCACCACCACATCCTGGTCAGCGGCGAGGCCAACCTGCCCGGCATCCAGGGCCGGGTGCTGGACATGACCGTTACGGTCCGCCCTGTGGGCCATGGTTCCTACCGCTGGTTCCGGCTCCATGTGGCTAAGGACGGGCGGCATGACACCATTATCCGCTACAAGCCGGAGGAGAGCATTTTGAAGCTGGACCGCTGCCGCAGCGGCCTGCCCCGGGATATCGTCCACACCCGCAGCTTCCTTGTGCGGCCCAACGGCGGGGAGATCAAGCTCCGGGTGGTTCTGGACCGGTTCAGCGTGGAGGTGTTCGTCAACGATGGGGAAAAGGCGGCCAGCGCCGTCATCTATACCCCCCAGGCGGCGGACGCCATTACCTTCGAGGCGGACGGCCAGGTGTTGATCGATGTGGAAAAGTACGATCTTATTTTTGACGAAAATGGGGGAGAAACGGGGCGCGGGTAGCGGACGGCCTGGCCTGCGCCGGGGCGCGCTTTAGGACTGCCCCGGCGGCGGGCCGGATCCCTCCGGCGGATCAAACCCCTCCGGCGGCGTTTCGCTGTCCTGGGGCTGCTCGGGCGTCTGCTGGGAGAAGCCGGGCGGATTGCCGCCGGACTCAAAGCCGCCGTGGGGAGCGCCGCCGCCCGTGTCCATAGAGCCCATGTCGGATAATTGGATCCCCGAAGCGTCAACCAGGGCGGAGGGATCCGCGCTTTGTCCCGCCTGCGTGGAGGGGATGGTCCCGTCCAGCTGCCCCTGGACGCTTTGGGTGCGCAGGGCGCAAAAGGCTTTCAGGGCCTGTACACCCGTTTCAAATTCCTCGAAGGTGCAGAACTTGGTGGGATCCTGTTCCACGTAGGGCGCAATGAGGATATAAGCGCTGTCGATCAGTTCATCTATGTCAACGCGGTTCAAAAACTCCGCGAACAGCGCGTGATACTGGGCGGTATAGGCTTCATCGGAGAAAATCCAGGCCTGCATCGGGCGGTCGTCCAGCGCCTCGTCGATGGGATCGTTTACGGCGCTGTCCGCGCTGCTGGACTGGAACGCGCCAAAGGCCAGGTTGTAATCCCAGGGGATCATGGAAAGCTGCCCGTCTTTTTCGTGGAGATAGTAGTTGTGGATCATGCCCCCCGTGTAGCTGTCCCCGTTTACCACGAAGTTGTGGACGACGAAATACCGCAGGACTTCCTCCGTGTCCAGCACGGCCTCCAGGTTTTCATATGCGCTCAGGGATTTGAGGGAGGAGATCAGGCGCTGTTGGCCGGCCTGGGACGGGTCGGTTTTCGCATTGCTGAAAATGTTGGCGTAGCTGTCCGGATCGTCATCAATATACTGCAATTTTACATCAGAGGAACCGTTTCCGCCGAAACCGCCCCCATCGGGTGTGGACGGCGGGGAAATACCGCCGCCGTCGCCGTCGGGAGGCATCTGCCTGCCGTCCGAGGGCGGCTGTTTTTCGTCTGCGGGCCGTTCCATGTGTTGGTCTGGATTGTCCTGCCTGTCCATGAAGCTGTCCATATCAAATTCCCTGCCGTTGCCGCGCCCGCCGCCGAAGCCCGTGCTGTCCGGCTTGTACAGCTCGCCGGGATCGCTGCCGTAGGTGCGGCGCAAAAAGCTGTCCTCAATGCCCTCCACGGCCAGGTACAGCCCCCAGTCCTCGCCGTTGACCGTGAGGTAGGCGTAGCTGCACAGCGGACCGTCCACCCCGAATTGTGCCATCAGCTGGTAGGTCAGGTAGTCTTTCATGCAGGTGTTGTCCTGGATGAGGTTGTTCAGGCACAGTTTGTCCAGGCCATGGCAGCTTTTTCCGCTCTCATAGTGGTCAAACTCGATTTTGAAGCTGTACCGGTCGCTGCCCATCTGGGATACGGAACTGAGGGAGGTGTTTCCCTTGGCCCGCAGGCCCACGTTTTGATAGGCTTCCCCGTCAATGATGACGGCGCAGGGGGTGTATTCCTCGTTTTCGCAGGTGTCCAGAAAGCCCTCCCAGTCATCGATCACGATATCGATGGTATGCACCCTTTGGGTGCTGAACAGCCGGGATTCGTAGCCCAGCTCCCGGGGGGACGCCTCCAGGCCCAGGGCCTTGCCGTTCATGAACAGGACGGTGAGCAGCAGGGACAGCGCCAGGACGGCACAGCAGATTTTGTCAATGTATTTGCTGGTGGACATGGTGCCTTACCCCATGTAGTCCCCGTTGTAGCGCACCAGTACGGCACTGCGCACGCCGGGGAGATCGGAGAGGGTGTTGATGAAATCCGTGCCGGCATCCTTCAGCCGCACGTCCAGGCTCAGCTCGATTGCGCCCTTTTGGACGGTTTTGCTCTTGACGGCGCAGCGGCGGGTGTGGGTGTTCAGGAACGTCTGGGCCTGCTGTTCGCTCTCCCTGCTGTCGCACTGGAGCACCAGTATGTACGGGTCGATGTGGGATTTGCGGTTGACGAAGACCAGCAGCACCAGCCCAATGACCACGCTGCCGAATACGGCCAGGGGGAGGAGTCCCGCCGCCAGGACGATGCCCGCCGCAATGGACCAGAACAGGAAGGCGATGTCCAGCGGCTCCTTGATGGCGGTGCGGAAGCGGACGATGGACAGCGCGCCCACCATGCCCAGGCTAAGCACCACGTTGCTGGTGACGGCCAGGATGACCAGCGTGGTGATCATAGTAAGGGCGATGAGGGTCACGCCGAAGCTGGAAGAGTACATCACGCCCTGATAGGTCTTTTGGTAGATCAGGAAGATGAACAGCCCGATGCCGAAGGCCAGGGCCAGGGCCAGCACCATGTCCAGCAGGCTGACGCCGTTGATGTTTTCCAGAAAGCTGGATTTGAAAATGTCTTGAAATGTTGTCATGGAATCGTCTCCTTTTATGGTTATCCGTAGATCCGGCAGGCGGCGTATTTGGAAAAAGCGGCGGCCTGCCGGTTTCCGAGCTGCACGGCCGCCCGGACGACAGAGGGCAGATATTCGTCCCACTTGACCTCCAGAATGACCGGCGTGTCCGGGACGGGGATGGTGACGCAGCCGGCGTTCAGGAAGTCTGTGCAGCGCAGGCCGGTGCGCAGGCGGCTGTCCAGCGTGACGCGCACGTTGCCGGGGGCGTAGACGTAAGGCTCCCGGATGTAGTCCACGATGGTTTTGGGCCGCAGCCCCTGGGTTTTCATCTTCGCGTACAGCTCCGTGACCAGCGGGCGGTCCCGCGCGGCCAGCATCCAGTCCAGCTCGCCGTCTATGATGGCCTGGGCCTCGCTCTGGCTCAGCAGGGTGGAGCGTTTGCCGCACAGGCCGTTGACCTTGATCTTCTTTTCCAGATGGATCAGGCTGGCGTCGCCGTTGTAGTACCGGATGCGGAACTTCTCGCGGCGGTCAGCGCCGTCCAGCTTTTCCCGCAGGGCTTTGTCCTCCGGGGTGTCGAAGTACAGGCTCCTGATCCCGTATGTCCCGCCGGACCCCGCATGGGGATCCGGCTGCAGAAAGATCCGCAGCCGTCCCCGCGCCGCTAAGGCGTCCGCCGGGGTAAGCGCGTGTTTCCACTCGTGACGAAAGGCCATGGTATTCCACCTCCTTCCTGATAAATTGAACCGTGATAAGGATATACGCCGAAGCTGAAACCAAACTGTAATTTTGACAGGATTCATAGTTTGTTTACAGAGAGACGGCGGAGGGTAAGGACGCTTGAATGCCGGAACCCGTTGGTACAGGCCGACTTTCCTGACGGTCGAGTTAGTTTTTCCGCATCAGGCCTTGACTTTTTCCCCGGAAGCGGGTAGGGTGAGGGTATGTTCGAGGGAAAGGAGCCAACACAAATGAATGAGAAAAAATCTTTTGGAGAATACATCCGGCGCAAGCGGCTGGAGGCGGGGCTTACCCAGAAAGATCTGGCGGGACAGCTCTTTGTCACCGAGTCCACCGTCAGCAAGTGGGAGCGGGCGCTGTCCTATCCGGACGTGTCCATGGTCACCGCCATCTGCGCCGCCCTGCATATCACGGAGCACGAGTTCTTCACCGCCTGCGACGACGACCAGGCTCATGCCCAGGAGCGGCAGGCGGCGGCGCTGCGCGGGATTGCCGCCGGGTTCCGGTGGTTTTTTGCCGTCAGCTATGCCATCGCCGTTGTGGTGTGCTTTATCTGCGATCTGGCCGTTTTTCACAAGCTGGATTGGTTTTGGATTGTGCTGACGTCCTGCGGGTTGGCGTTCTGCTTTACCAACCTGCCCTTTTTTGTGCGGCGGAACAAGCTGGCGGTCTGCCTGGGGGCGGCGTCGGGGTGCCTGATCCTGCTGCTGCTGGCCTGCTGGGGGTATACGGGGGGCTGGTGGATCAGCGGGGGACTGGCGATCACGGCGGTATGTCTGGCCCTGCCCTGGGGCTGGTGGGCGGTCTGGCGGTTTTACGGCAGGCACGTTCCGCCCCTGTGCGTGGGGCTGCTGACGGGATGGGTGTTTGGCCTGCTGGCGGTGATTTGGGCTTTTGCCGGCGGTGACTGGCTGTTTTCCCTGGCGTTTCCCCTGGCGGCGGTGGGGGCGGTGTTTTTGTGGGCGGGCTTCGCGGCGGTGTATTGGCTGAAAGTGGGGCCTTGGCTGAAGGGCGGGGTGATCGCCCTGCTGGCCAGCCTGAGCACCCCGGTGTTCAACAGCCTGTGCGACGCCCTCATTGAGGATCAGCACGGGCCCCGGTTCAGGGATTACTTTGCCGCAGGGGAAATGCTGGCCCGCCAGGGCGCGGGGGATCTTTCCTGGATCAATATCATGCCTATAAATGAGCAAATTCAGGAAATGCCGAAAGCAGCCCGGCAGAGGTGAAGGCC
>CAJTVM010000002.1 GCA_910579595.1 uncultured Oscillospiraceae bacterium | reverse complement strand
CTTTGTCGGAGGTAACAGGGATGCTATGTCCTGCGTGTAGTGTCATTCTTTATGAGAGGGTGGCATTATAGACCCTTTGAAAGAAATTGATGATATCGAATAAACCAAAGTAGTTAACCTCTACTGAGTAAAAACAGGTAAAATAAAACTGTCAGTACCAGAATGCAAATGTCTGGTACTGACAGTTTTCATTAACCTAAAGCGTATAATCCGTCACGTTTCTAAGATACTCTTCCGGGTCACCATTAAGGATCAAATCAGCATATCCAACCGGGTCGTTGTAGACCAGGTAATCCAACTCTGATCGCTGGTGCATATTCTTGGCAACCTCATCCTCAACAGCAGTGCAGTCAATAGAAATCATGTTGCCATCGGAAAATTTCAACTCTACGCAAGCGGTGTCAATGTTGAACTCACAAGAAAGTAATGGTGCCATAAACAGGAACCTCCTCTTAAATCATTCTGGGCAATTTTTTAATGTATGCACTACGAGCTGCCAACTGATGATGTTGAGTTGAGATAGTTCCTTATCACTACAAAGGCAACGGTTCAAGGCTTTTTTGTTGTCCGTTTTTTGCAGTTTGCCCCTTTAATTTACCCTTTACAGGTTTGCAATTCCCTTGATATAACCCACCATGCGGACGGCGCTGTCCTCCTTCTCCGGGCACTGCCCAGGCAGACAAATCCCCCCCTGTCCGCCATTTTGAGGCCCCGTGCGAGCCTTACCGGCAGGCATGGGCCCACGACCCCATAATAAGGAAACAAAGGAAGTGTTAAGCGCGGTGGGCAAGACATTACGCCCGGTCGTAGACAGGGACTATGCCGGCATCCATCAAGGGGACAAACCGCCGGCGCCTTTTGAACGGTGCTGGCGGCGGTATTCAATGGGGCTGACGCCCTCCACCCGGCGGAAGCACTGGGAAAAATAGCTGGGGGAGGAAAAACCCAGCATCTGGGCAATGAGGGACAGACTGTGGTCGGTCTCCCGCAGCAGGAAACGGCTCTCGTCAACCCGCCGGGAGATGAGGTAATTGATGGGCGAAACACCGAACTCCCGGCGGAAGGTGTGGGCCAGATAATACTTGTTGATGTGGGCCAGCCGGGCCAGCTGTTCCAGCTTCAGATCCTCCTTGAAATGATTGTCAATGTACCGCCGAACCAGGGCACACTCCTGGCTGGGCCGGGAGCCGTCCGGCGCGTCCGACAGGGAGAGGCTGTCCTGCCGCTCCAGGAGGATCAGCACCACCTCCAGCAGGCGGCAGCACACCTTTTCATAATCGCGCCGGGCATCCCTGGCCTCCTGTAGTATCAGATCCAGGCAGTTCAGCAGCTCCCGCCAGCCGCTGTGGATGTGGAGCATGGTATAGCCGTCCGCGCCTCCCATGGCCTCCAGCCCCTCTACCCCCAGCACGATATACTCCAGGGGGTTGTCCATCTGGCTCAGTTCCGTGTGGAGGACATTGGCATTAACGATAATCAGGTCATGAATAGAAACGGGAAACTCCTCATATTGGGTGCGGAAGCGTCCGTGCCCGTCTGTAATGAAAAACAGCTCGGCACAGCCGTGGGTATGGAGGTTGGAGTTCCAATCTTCCGAGTACATATCCTGGGAAATGTAGATTGGCCGCAGGGCCCTGCGGCCAGACGGCCCATGGGCCGTCTGCGAATCGATGTACTGTCTGCTGCTCAAGAGCTTCCCTCCCCGCTGCGCAATTTAACGAAACTAATGAAACACCCCATTTGCTTCCTTATTATATCCCCCGCGCAAGAATTGTGCAACTCCCAGCTTTTTCGGTTGATTTACCCTCCTCTGTTTGTCGCTATTTTGGGAGCGTCAACGCTTTGATCTGTTGAATTGTCAACAACCTCCAAAGAGAGGAAACGCCTGCGCCAAAAAAATATACAAAACGCAAAGAGAGCAATATCCCTAAAGACAAGCGCAAGAATTGGGCTGTTTCCCCGGCATGGAGGCATATATACTTAGCTTATGACGGCCGTTCTTCTGGCCGGACACGCACACCAAATATTTTGAGGAGGTAAAAAAATGAAAAAGATGCTCAGCCTGCTCCTTGCATCCGCCATGCTTCTGTCCCTGCTGGCGGCCTGCGGCGGCGCCCCTGCCGCCCAGACCAATCCCCCCGCCAGTGACAACCCCAGCAGCAGCCAGGGCGCGGACGATCCCGTCGAGTCTGAGAAACCCGCCGCCCCCTCCGGTCCTATCAAGCTGGCCGCCCTGTCCTCCGGCTATGAAACCACCTATCCCGGTATGTGGAAAGAGGTCTGCGACGCTTTCACCGCCGAAACCGGCATTGAGGTTCAGCTCACCCTGGAGAAAAACCTGGAAGACGTGATCGGCCCCTCCATGCAGGGCGGCGATTACCCCGACGTAGTGCTGTGCGCCACCGGCCGCGGCCCCGCGCTCACCGAAAACTTCATTAAGGACCGCCAGATCGCCGACATCAGCGACGTGCTGGGCATGACCATTCCCGGCGAGAGCGCCAAGGTCAGCGACAAGGTGATGGCCGACGTGCTGGGCACCAACGCTACCGTCCCCTACGGCGATGGCAAGACCTATCTGGCCCCCATGTTCTACGCCCCCTGCGGCCTGTTCTACAACGCCGGCCTGTTCGCTGAAAAGGGCTGGGAAATCCCCAAGACCTGGGACGAGATGTGGGAGCTGGGCGACAAGGCCAAGGCCGAGGACATCGACCTGTTCACCTACCCCACTACCGGTTACTTTGACGCCTTCTTCTACGCCCTGATGTACTCCGTGGGCGGCCCCGACTTCTTCAACAAGGCCACCTCCTACGCCGAGGGCGTGTGGGATACCCCCGAGGGCCAGCAGTGCTTTGAGATTGTAAACAAGCTGGCCAGCTACACCGCCAAGGTGACCCCCGCTCAGGCCAACGAGACTGACTTCAGCCAAAACCAGCAGCTGATTCTGGACAACAAGGCCCTGTTCTGCCCCAACGGCACCTGGCTGCCCGGCGAGATGGCCGAGGCTCCCCGCGCCGATGGCTTTGAGTGGGGTATGTGCGCCCTGCCCGCCGCCAAGGACGGAGGCAATGGCGCCAGCTACTCCTTCCTGGAGCAGATCTGGATCCCCTCCGGCGCCGCCAACATTGACGCCGCCAAGCAGTTCGTGGCCTTCATGTACAGTGATAAGGCCGTGGACATCTTCCTGAAGGGCGGCGCGGTTCAGCCCGTCAACGGCATCGTTGACAAGCTGGAGGGCGACAACAAGTATTTCTATTCCATCTATGACAACGGTGCCAACGCCGTGGTGGGCGTGTTCTCCCCCTACACCTCCACTCCCGGCCTGGGCTCCAACCGTGAGGAATTCTTCGATCCCATCAACGGCCTGATCAGCGGCAGCACCACGCTGGAGCAGTGGACTTCCCGCTTCAAAGAGGCCAGCGACCTGATGCGCGAGAACCTGCTCATTAAATAAAGAATCACAATAGCCCAACAACAGGCGGCGGTGAGCAAAAGCTGCTCACCGCCGCCTGGGATTTAAGAGAAAGGAGCGATCTCATGCGCAGCAAAGGCAGAAACCGGTTTATTGCCCTATGCGTGGCCCCGGCAGTCATCCTGTTCTTCCTTTTCATGGTCGTACCCACCCTGAACGTGTTCCGTATGTCCCTCTTTGAGCGGGGAGCCTACTCTCCCACCGAGACTTTTGTGGGTATGAACAATTTTAAGGTCCTGCTCAAGGACCCCAAGTTCATCGCCTCCATGCAGAACACCATCCTGCTGATCGTCACCGTGACCATCATCACCTTCTTTTTCGCCATTGTTTTCGCAGCGATCCTCACCCGGGAGAAAATTCACGGGCAGAACTTTTTCCGCATCGTCTTTTATATCCCCAACATCCTGTCCATCGTGGTCATCGCCGGCATCTTCTCCGCCATCTACAAGCCGGACACCACCGGTATGCTGAACAATATCTTCTCCTTCTTTGCCGGACGGGACATTGAGATCCTCTGGAAGACTCAGCCCATGGTCATTGTCAGCATCATCATCGCCATGGTGTGGCAGGCCATCGGCTACTACATGGTGATGTATATGGCCTCCATGGCCGCCGTCCCCGTCAGCCTCTATGAGAGCGCCGGTCTGGACGGCGCGGGGCGGCTCACCCAGTTTTTCCAGATCACCCTGCCCCTGATCTGGACCAACATCCGCACCACCCTCACTTTCTTCATCATTTCCACCATCAACATGGCCTTCCTCTTTGTCAAGTCCATGGTGGCCCCCGGCATGGCCGACGTGGGCCTGAGCTTTATGTACGCCCAAAAGGACGCCGGCCTTTACGGCTACTCCATGGCCGCCGGCGTGATTATCTTCCTGTTCTCCTTCCTGCTGTCCGCCCTGGTCAACAAGGTGACGGAACGGGAAGTACTGGAAATGTAAGGAGGAGCAGACATGGAAAAAAAGAAATCCTCCGGCGATATTCTGTATAAGGCTTTTATCTATGTGGTGCTGGCCACCCTGGCCATTGTCATCATTGTCCCTGTGGCCTGGGTTTTCCTGGCCTCCATCAAACAGAACAGCGAGTTCTACGGCAATCCCTGGGCCATGCCCGCCGGCTTTTACTGGCAGAACTTCACCGAGGCCTGGACCGCCGCCTCCATGGGCAGCTATATGCTCAACTCAGTGATCGTTACCGCCCTGGCCCTGATCCTGCTGCTGGTGGTGGCCCTGCCGGCGGCTTACTGCCTGTCCCGCTTCCACTTCCGGGGCGGACGCTTCCTGAACACCGCGTTCATGGCCGGACTGTTCATCAACGTCAACTACATCGTGGTGCCCATTTTCCTGATGATGCGGGACTGGGACAGCTGGATTAACTACTTCTTCGGCAAAACCATCTTCCTCAATAACTTATTCATGCTGGCCCTGGTCTACGCCGCCACCGCCCTGCCCTTTACCATCTACCTCCTGTCGGGTTACTTTGCCACCCTCCCCCACGACTTCGAGGAGGCCGCCTACATTGATGGCGCAAACTACGGCCAGGCCATGATCCGGGTCATTTTCCCCATGGCTCAGCCCTCCATCATCACCATTATCCTGTTCAACTTTTTGTCCTTCTGGAACGAGTACATCATCTCCATGACCCTGATGAGCAGCGCCACCGGACAAAAGACCCTCCCCGTGGGCCTGCTGAACCTGATGCAGGCATCCCAATCCAAGGCAGAGTTCGGCCGGATGTACGCCGGACTGGTGCTGGTAATGCTGCCCACCCTGATTCTCTATATGTGCGTGCAGAAAAAGCTGACCCAGGGCATGACCGTGGGCGGACTGAAAGGATAGGTGACGCCATGAAATTCTGGAAAGAGCACGCCAGCCTGCGGGTGGGCATCATCGCCCTGTTCTTCTTC
Source organism: uncultured Oscillospiraceae bacterium (assembly GCA_910579595.1). Taxonomy (GTDB): domain Bacteria; phylum Bacillota; class Clostridia; order Oscillospirales; family Oscillospiraceae; genus Enterenecus. Next base: position 72,206 of record CAJTVM010000002.1, on the reverse strand, counting down.
GTGGGATTGGCCCTGGTGATCTATGGCTGGACTATGACGGGCAGATTGTCCGGGCTTGGACTGATGATCGTGGGCGTGATTCTCCTGCTGTCCGCCCTGATGGTTTACAACAAGCCCTTCCAAGACGAACGGCGCAAGCTGTAGGGGGGAATCCAAATGACCGATCGACACAAGACGGGCCGGGTCACCATCCCCACCGATGTGGACGTGGTCCCTGAGACCTTGGAACTGCTCCGGCGCTGGGGGGCGGATGCCATCCGGGACTGCGACGGCACTGACTACCCCGAGGAACTCAAAGGTGTGGACGCCAAAGTCTACTCCACCTACTATACCACCCGGAAGGATAACGATTGGGCCCGCGCCAACCCGGACGAGGTGCAGCAGTGCTACATCATGACAGGGTTCCACACCGCCAGCCGCGGGCCGCTGTCCATCCCTTTGCTGAAGGGGATCAGCGGTGAGTTAATGCAGGTCAATGACCGGGACGATATCCGCCGCTGGTGGGAGGTGGTGGATCGCGCCACCGGGCAGCCGCTGCCTCCTGACGCATGGCGGTACGAAAAAGAAACCGGCCAGGTGGTCATTGACGCCCCGGAAGCCTTCCATGACTACACGGTCAGCTTTTTAGCCTATCTGGTCTGGGATCCGGTGCATATGTATAACGCCGTAACCAACGGCTGGACGGACTTTGAGCACCAGATCACCTTTGACGTCCGCCAGCCCAAGACCCGGAAATTTTCTATGGAGCGGCTGCGGAAATTCATCGCGGATCACCCCTATGTAAACGTGATCCGGTATACTACCTTTTTCCATCAATTCACCCTGATCTTTGACGAGCTGAAACGGGAGAAGTATGTGGACTGGTATGGCTATTCCGCCTCCGTCTCCCCCTATATTCTGGAGCGGTTCGAGCGGGAAGCAGGTTATCCCTTCCGGCCCGAGTACATCATCGATCAGGGCTATTACAACAACCAGTACCGGGTGCCCTCCAAAGAGTTCAAGGACTTTATGGCCTTCCAGCGCCGGGAAGTTGCCGAATTGGCCCGCGAAATGGTGGACATCACCCACGAGCTGGGCAAGGAGGCCATGATGTTCCTGGGGGATCATTGGATCGGCACCGAGCCTTTCATGGACGAATTCAAGTCCATCGGCTTAGACGCGGTGGTGGGCAGTGTAGGCAACGGCTCCACCCTGCGGCTCATTTCCGACATACCCGGTGTGAAGTACACCGAGGGCCGGTTCCTGCCCTACTTTTTCCCCGACACCTTCCACGAAGGGGGCGACCCCGTCCGGGAGGCCAAGGAAAACTGGGTCACCGCCCGCCGGGCCATTCTGCGAAAACCCATCGACCGCATCGGCTACGGGGGCTATCTGAAGCTGGCCTGTCAATTCCCGGACTTTATCAGCTACGTGGAAAGCGTGTGCCGGGAGTTCCGGGAGCTTTACGAGAACATCAAAGGCGCCAAGCCTTACTGCGTGAAAACGGCAGCCGTTCTGAACAGCTGGGGCAAGGCCCGGTCCTGGGGCTGCCACATGGTTCATCACGCCCTGTACCAAAAGCAAAACTACTCTTATGCCGGGGTCATCGAGGCCCTGTCCGGCGCGCCCTACGATGTAAGGTTTATCAGCTTTGACGATCTTAAGGACGATCCCCATGTGTTGGACGGGGTGGACGTCCTGCTCAACATCGGCGACGGAGACACCGCCCACACCGGCGGCGCAGTCTGGGAGGATCCGGACATCTCCGCCACAATCAAGCGGTTCGTCTGGAACGGCGGCGGCTTCATCGGCGTGGGCGAGCCCTCCGGGCACCAGTACCAGGGCCGCTGCCTCCAACTGGCGGGCGTGCTGGGGGTAGAAAAGGAGACTGGCTTCACCCTGAATTACGACAAGTACAACTGGGCGGAATGCCCTGACCACTTCATCCTGGCCGATTGTTCCAAGCCCGTGGATTTCGGCGAGGGGAAAAAGAACATCTATGCTTTGGAAGGAGCCACGGTGCTGATCCAGCGGGATCGGGAAGTCCAGCTTGCCGTAAACGAGTTTGGTTCTGGCCGGGCGGTGTACATCTCCGGGCTGCCCTATTCCTTTGAAAACAGCCGCCTGCTCCACCGGGCGGTGCTGTGGTCCGCCCACAGCGAGGGGGAACTGAACCTGTGGCTGTCCTCTAATTGCAATGTGGACGTCCACGCTTATGTGGGAAGCGGAAAATTCTGTGTGGTCAACAACACCTATGAACCCCAGTCCACCACCGTCTACCGGGGCGACGGCTCCACCATCCCGTTGGAATTGGATGCCAACGAGATTCGGTGGTATGAGCTCTGAACGGGATCGAAACATTTTTAGGCCCTTGCCAGCGTTCTTCCTGGCAAGGGCCTTGTTTCAGGGGAATATTGGATTGCATGGCCGGGCCTCCCCGGCAGAAATTTTACTCTGTGGTATAGTTATCAAAATACCCCTGGATAAAGACCACAGGGGTGCCCTTATCGCCGGAACCGGAGGTCAAATCGCACAGGGAGCCGATCAGGTCGGTGAGACGGCGGGGGGTGGTGCCCTCCGACACCATCTGGCCCACCAGGTCCCCATCCTTTTTATGAATGCGATCCTTGATGGCCTCCTTCAGCGCCTCGCCGGACAGGTGGGCAAAGTCATTGTCGGCCAAATATTTCAGCTTCAGCTCATTGGGCGTACCCTCCAGGCCGGCGGTGTAGGCGGGGGAAACCACCGGGTCGGCCAGCTCCCAGATTTTGCCCACCGGGTCCTTGAAGGCACCGTCGCCGTAGACCATGACCTCGATATGCTTGCCGGTTTTCTCCAGCAGCTTCTTCTGGATGGCCTCCACCAGCCCCTGGCAGTCCCGGGGGAACAGCTTCACCTGTTCCTCGGTGGACTTGTTGGAACCCAGCAGGCCATAGCTCCCGTTATATCCGCTGCCATTGACAGGGGCATTCAAAATCTCGTCCAGGCCGAACACCTTTTCCGCGCCGGCGGCCTTCAGCAGCCGCTTGGTGCGCTGGCGGGTGTGGATGTCGCAGCACAGCACGTTTTTGGTGTAGGGCAAAACCGCCCGGGGATCGTTGGCGAAGATGATCTCCGCCTCGGCCCCGCAGCCCTCGATAAGCTCCTGGTAGTAGGCCACATAGTCCACCCCGGTGAAGGGATGCTTTTCATAACCAAACAGCTCCCGGTACCGCGCCAGGGTGAGCACGTCCTTGTAGGGATCAACCCCCTTTTCGTCCACGGCATCCATGCTGACGAGATGGTTGCCCACCTCATCGGAGGGATAGCTGAGCATCAGGACGATCTTTTTGGCCCCCCTTGCAATGCCCCTCAGGCAGATAGCAAAACGGTTGCGGCTGAGAATGGGGAAAATCACACCCACCGTATCCCCACCCAGCTTGGCCCGGACATCGGCGGCAATTTCGTCCACGCAGGCGTAGTTGCCCTGGGCCCGGGCCACGATGGCCTCAGTCATGGCCACAATGTCCCGATCGCGGAGGGCAAAGCCATCCTCGGCGGCTGCCTCCAGCAGGGAAGCGGTTACGATCTCCACCAGATCGTCCCCACTGCGGATGATAGGGGTGCGGATGCCCCGGGATACGGTACCGACCATGCGGCTCATAAAGGAACACTCCTCGTTTTCATATCGTTTGTGTCGGAAATTCTTCCCACAATTTTATATAGTACCACGATTTCAACCGGTTGTAAATACAATTTTACAGATTAACGCGGCAAAGGGTTGTACGCCCCTCAGCCGCCCGGAATAAAAACTTTGTTGCGCTTTTTTCGCTTCAGTGATACACTATAGATCCACCGGACAAATAAACGATAGGAGAACCGACCATGGTTTACTTTGATGAGATCGATTTGGCGGACTGCCCCTGCTGCGGCAGCGTAGGGAGCATCGAGGAGGAGGGCGGCTGGTGCCTGTACATCCAGTGCGGGTATTGCGGCGCCCATACGGCGGAGCTCTCATACAAAAACGAATCTGAACGTCAGGACGCCGCCCGGAAGGCAGCGGCCAACTGGAACCTCAGAAAGGTTATCTACCCTGGCCCCGGGGAGTGACAAACCCCGGAGCATGAACTTCACCACCTATTCCCATCCAATTGCACCGATTTCTGTTACCGTGTCATCCTTTGTCCTTCGCTTTCAGACAGAACGGCCCAGTTCACGCGCTTCATCCAATTCCTTTGGCGCTCACTGCCCCTTGGGCAACGGCTTTGACCAGTACGGAGGTGCTGCCGTTCTTCCGATGGCTCCTGTCCAGAATAACAATTTTCTTAACTGTTCCGTCCCCCTCAGAATTTGTCCGCCAGAGCCGCCGCCTGGGCACAGCCGTCTGTCTTTTCGATGTCGCCCACATTCAGCACACCGGGGACCAATACCTCGCCCACCATCCTCCACTTCATCAGTGCGGCGGACCGCTCCAGCGGGATGCGCACCCCGTCCATAACGGACAAATCGTCCTCCTCACAGCAGGCAATCAGGGCACACTCCTTGCCCGCGATGTCCTTGCCGCCCACCACGAAGGAAAACAGCCTATCGATAACCCCCTTGATCTGGGCCGGGATGGAATACCAATAGACGGGCATGGTAAACACCACCGCGTCCGCCTCCAAAATGGCGGGAGCGATGACGTTGAAATCATCGTCAAAGGAACAGGCCTTCCCAGTTTTGAAGCAGGTTTCACAGGCGCGGCATCCCCCCACCTGCTTCAGCGCCGCATCAAAGCGGGTAACGGCATGGCCTTTCTCCTCCGCCGCTTTGACAAATGCCTCCGTCATGGCAAAGCTGTTGCCGCTTTTCCGGGGGCTCCCGGTGATGACTACGATTTTCTTGCTCATAAATAATACGCTCCTTATTTCGTTTTCCCGGCCATCTTGACTTTGTTCCTGGCTCGTATTATCATATTAACATGAATTGACAAAATGACAAGTACGCACATTAAAGTGCGATACTTACCTCAAGGAGAGTGTGCAGATGAGCCAGCGGTGCATTGCCAACGAGTGCCTCAGCAACACGGGATTCAGCTATACTTTGTCCCTCATCAACGGGAAGTACAAGATGACCATCCTCTACACGCTGATGGAGTTCGGGGTCGTCCGCTTCAATGAGATGAAAAAGTACATTGGCGGGATCTCCTACAAGACCCTTAGCGTGACCTTGAAGGAGCTGGAAGCAGACGGCCTGGTTCACCGGGAGGAATACCCCCAGATCCCGCCCAAGGTGGAGTACAGCCTGACGCAGCGGGGCCAGTCCCTCATCCCCATCCTGGACTCCATGTGCGAGTGGGGGGACAACAACCGCATCTGAGCAGCAAATTTGGAGGGAGGCGAATTGGAAGCCATCCGCGCGCGGCACAGCGTCCGGCCGGCGGAAGGGCGGACTGCATCCCGGTGTCAAATCGCGCTGCCAAAACATCCCGCTGGAGAGGATCTGCCTCCCCAGCGGGATGTTTTCATCCTCATGATCCCCACCCGCCACCGGACCGGGAAAAGCAGATCTTTTTTTGCAACCAACCCCGATTTTTATCGTCTTGAAAGGTACAGGCGCCTGACCACAACACCGAGAAAGGGGGTTCCCTATGGAGGATAGCGAAATCGTCGCGCGATACTGGCGGCGGGACGAAACGGCCGTTGGGGAAACCCGGCGGAAATATGGCCGCTATCTGGCAAAAATTGCCCAAAACATCCTGTCAAACCGGGAAGATGGGGAGGAAATCGTCAACGACGCCTGTCTCAAGGCATGGAACTCCATCCCCCCCAACCGCCCGGACAGCCTGGCCGCCTACCTGGGCAAGATCGCCCGGAGGCTGTCCATCGACGCCCTGCGCACCCGCACGCGGGAAAAACGCGGGGCGGGGGAGTACGCCCTGTCCCTGTCCGAGCTGGAGGAGTGCGTCCCCGGCGGGGCAGGGCCGGAGGAACAGCTGGATCTGTCCCTGCTGTCCCAGGCCATCAACGACTATCTGTGCACCCTGGCCCCCCAGGCCCGGAACGCCTTCATCGGGCGGTACTTCTATCTGGACTCCCTGAGGGAAGTGGCGGCGCACCTCGGCATGAGCGAATCCAAGGCAAAAAGCGTGCTCTACCGGGTGCGGCAGGGACTGAAAACCTATCTGACACAGGAGGGATTTACAGTATGAACGCAAAACACATCAGCGACGCGCTGGAACAATTAGACGACGGACTGCTGGATGGGGCCAACGCCCTGCGGGGCAGCGCAAAACGGCGGGCAAACCGGCCCAAATGGATCGGGGCGGCGGCCTGCCTGGTTGTGGCGGTATGCGCGGGGGCCGGGCTCCTGTACACAGGGCGGGATCTGCCCCAGACCGATGTCGCTGACCTGCCCAAGCTGCCTCTGAGCGAAGAGGTAAGCCACCCAAACGGCATGGGCTATGAGGGCTATCTGGCCTACGACGTCTCAGAGCTGATCAGCGGCAGCCCGTGGCAGGAGACGGACAACCTCCAGACCCTGCCAGTCTACCGCAACCCCGTAATCTGCGACCAGGCGGGCGCCCCAGTGGACGGCATCGACCTGGACGCCATGGAAGCCCGGGCGCTGGAGGTGGCCGGCCGGCTGGGTGTAGACGCCGAAATCCAGGACAACGCGCCCACCGAGGAGGAAATCGCCGCTGTCCAGGAGAAGCTGGGCGAGATCCCTGAGGGGTATTTCGATCCCGTCGAGGTAAACGCTCTGGGGGATGGTGTGGAGATCACCGTGGGAGCCAACCTGACGGCGGAAATCCTGTTCGACCCGGCGCTGGCGCTGCCGGAGGGGTACAATTTCAACTACCACGCCCCCTATGAGGACATGAAAGCGGTTTCGGACTACCTGCTGGGGCAGTATGGGGCACTTCTCGCCATGGATGATCCCCAAATTGAACCAACCGGCGGGGGCTACACCTATTCCGGGGAGCAGATGTATGAGATCACCGCCTGTGACAGAACCGGGGGCGAAACCCAGCGCCTGCTCAGCTACAGCTTTAACCGGGCCTCCTTCTCCTGCGACGAGGAGGGAAGGCTGTGGATTATCCGGCTGGAGGGGATGGATCTGTCCCAGAAGGTGGGGGATTACCCCGTTATCACCCCAGAAGCGGCAAAAAAACTGCTGGTTGGGGGAAAATATATCACCAACGTGCCCCACGAGCTGCCCGGGGCCGAATACGTCAAGGGGGTAGAGCTGCTCTATCTGACCGGGCGGCAGGAGCAGTATTTTATGCCCTACTACCGTTTTCTGGTGGAACTGCCCCAGGCGGCGCGGGAGAACGGGCTGCACACATATGGGGCCTATTACGTCCCCGCTGTGGAGGAAGCGTATCTCACCGGCCTGCCTGTCTGGAGCGGGAGCTTTAACTGACGCGGATCCCCCGTTGGAACGGTAGTTTTTCTGTCCGAACCCTGACCGCCCGCTCGGCACGGCTGCGGACTTTGGGGGCTGGTTTCCAAGGGAAACCAGCCCCCGTTTCAGCTTCAGCCGCGGCATTACATGGCTATCCGTTTCGCCGTGCTTTGATTGCTTTCTCATAATCCTTCATGGATGCCAGCGCCTGACCCGACATGGGCAGAATCACGATGATATTGAACACGGTCATCAGCCCCACACCCACATCGCCCAGATCCCACACAAAGGTGTACGCCGCCAGACCTCCCACGAACAGCATAGCCAGGGCCAGCACCTTGTACAGGGTCTGGGACAGCCAGTTGTCCCCGAACAGGTAGGCCACGTTGGAGCGGGCATAGAACAGGATGCCCACAAAGGTGGAGAAGCTGAACAGCCACAAAATCAGGGCAATAAACACCACCCCGAACTGACCCAGGTGGTGCTGCATAGAGGCTTGGAGCAGGTCCATCCCCTCCAGCCCGGTGATCTTTTCCGCCGGGGTCACCAGGATGATAAAGGCGGTGCAGCTGCAAATAACAATGGTGTCAATAAACACGCCCAGAGCCTGGAGCAGGCCGGTTTTAGCGGGGTGGGAGGTGTCCCCGGCCGCCGCCGCGCAGGGCGCGGACCCGGAACCCGCCTCGTTGGAGAACAGCCCCCGCTTGACGCCGTTCATAATCACCGCGCCGAAGCCCCCCGCCACCACCTGGCGGACGCCAAAGGCCTCCGCAAAAATGCGCCGGAACACGTCGGGCAGGACGGTGATATTCATGCCGATGAGGATCAGGGTGATGATGAAATAGCACGCCGCCATGATGGGCACCAGGACATCCAGCACCCGCACCGTGGCATTTTTGCGCAGCACAATGACAGCGGACAGCGCTACCAGGATGACGGTGGTGTAGATAGGTTCGATGTGGAAGGCGTTCTCAAACGCGGAGGACACAGAGTTGGCAATGACCTGGCTGATGCCGCACCAGCAGATCAGCCCGGAAGCGGCGAACAGCACCGCCAGGATGGAGTACCGCCCCAGCTTTCCTCTCCGCTTCTCCTTGACGAAGCTGTGGATATAGTAGGCCGGACCGCCCCGCCAGCCGCCGTACAGGGGATCCTTTTCCTTGTGGAGCTGGGCCAGGGTGGCCTCGATAAAGGCGGTGGACGATCCGATAAGGGCCGTGATCCACATCCAGAACACCGCCCCCGCGCCGCCCGCTGAAATGGCGGCCACCACACCGATGAGGTTGCCCATGCCCACCCGGGTGGCGGTGGACACGATGAGGGCCTGGACGCCGGAGATGGCATTCCCCTCCCGGTTGGTCCGCTTCTCCACCGTCACCCGGATCATCTCCGGAAACAGGCGGATGGGCAGGAACCGGGTGCGGATGGTGAAGAAAATGCCGGTGGGGATAAGCAGGAGCACCAGCAGGGAGATCCCCAGCGTTCCGCCCCCAGGCAGGGGGACGGTGAACAGGTCGCCCCACAACAGGTTATAGACGGCGGTGGTTGCGTTTACGATGAACTTCATAACAGCCCCTCCTGACGCTCCGGGTGAAAAGACCCCGCCCGGTTCCAAAATTGGTGGTTGCGTTGTCATATAACAGCAGTATATAATAGGGAGTGTCATTTGTAAAATTGATAATTTAAATACAGATAATAAAAACGTCAAATAATACTAAGGGAGGAGCGGCATGGATCTGAAAAATCTGCGCACCTTCATCCAGGTGGCCGAGCTGGGCAGCTTTACCAAGGCCGCCCAGCGCCTTGGCTTTTCCCAACCTGCGGTGACCGCCCAGATCAAGCAGCTGGAGGCCGAGCTGGACGTGCGCCTGTTTGAGCGCATCCGGCACACTGTGGCGCTGACCCAGCAGGGACGGGAGGTGCTGGGCTGCGCCTACCAGATGACACAGCTCAACCAGGAGCTGGCCCGAAGCCTCCACGCGCCGAAGGAGGTAACCGGACACATCCACCTGGTCATGGCTGATTCCCTTGTGGCGCTGCTGGGGCAGGCGTTCCAGCGCTTCTGGCAGGATTGGCCCGGCATCCGGCTGAAAATCACCACGGCGGGAACGGAGGAAATGTTCCGCCTGCTCAACCACAACGAGGCCGATCTGGTAATGACTCTGGACAGCCGCGTGTACGATGCGGAATACATCATCGTACACGAGGAAAAGGTCACAGCCCACTTCGTGACCCCGGCAGACAGCCCCCTGGCAGGACGGGGGACGGTTCCCATCCAGGAGCTGCTGGCCCAGCCCTTCCTGCTGACGGAAAAGGGAATGAGCTACCGCCGTCTGCTGGACGAGCGGTTGGCGGCGCAATCGCTGGAGATCATCCCGGTACTGGAAACCGGGGACGTGGCGTTGGTGTGCCGCCTGGTGGGTCAGGGCGCGGGCTGCTCCTTCCTGCCGGACTACGCCACCCAGGAGGGCGTGGACGCGGGGCGGCTGGCGCGGATTGCGGTCACGGACTTTGAAACCGACGTATGGAAGCAGCTGCTCTGCCACAGGGACAAATGGCTGTCCCCACAGCTCCGGGCCGTGATGGATTATTGCGCCCGGATCTGATGGTCCAGGCACTGGAATGCCGCAGTGGGCAAAATGCCCCGGCAAGGGATTTGCTATACAGGGGCTTTTCTGCTAAAATAGGGAAATACCATCCGCGCAGCGTCCGGATCATATTATTTGCAAAGGAGAGATTACCATGCTGTTTGTCGAATACCCCAAGTGCACCACCTGCCAGAAGGCCCGGAAATGGCTGGAGGGGCGGGGCACGGCTTTTACCGCCCGCCACATCAAGGAGGACGCGCCCACCCTCGAGGAACTCCAGATCTGGTACGGGCGCAGCGGCCTGCCCCTGAAGAAATTCTTCAACACCAGCGGTCTGAAATACAAGGAGCTGGGGCTGAAGGACAAACTGCCCGGCATGGGCGAGGCCGAGCAGCTCGCCCTGCTGGCATCGGACGGGATGCTGGTGAAACGGCCCATCCTGGTGGGGGACGATTTTGTGCTGGTAGGGTTCCGGGAAAACGAATGGGCCGCCAAGCTCGCCACCTCTCGCTGATTTTTTCCAGGACAGAACCATGTTGATAAAAAGCAGCCCTGCCCATCCGGATTTGGATGGGCAGGGCCGTTTTTTCGTGTTGTTGCATTCGGACAGCGGTTATCCCTTCACCGCGCCGGCCATCATACCCTTGACCAGCTTATCCTGCATGATAATGAACAGGATGATCATCGGCATAACCGACAGGGTCAGGCAGGCCATAATCATTGCGGTGTTGGAAGCATACTGCCCCTGGTAATTCCACAGCGCCAGGGGGAGCGTCCGATTCCCGTTGGACTGGGTCAGGGTAAAAGCGAAAATGAACTCGTTCCAGATGTTGACGCCATTGTAAATCGCCAGCGTGGACAGGCCCGGCGTGGACAGCGGGAGGATAATCTTGAAGAACCTGCGGTACAGCCCGCAGCCGTCCACGTCCGATGCCTCCTCCAACTCCCGGGGGATGCCCTCCATGAAGCCGGTGAGGATAAACACGGAGATGGGGGACGCAAACGCCACCGAGGTGGGCACCAGCGCCCAGATTGTGTCGTACAGCCCCATGTTGATGGTCATCTGGAAAATGGGGATCATGGTGACGTGGATGGGCACCGACATGGCCGCCACAATCAGCAGGTAAACCGGCCCGCGGAGCCTGAACCTGAACCGGGAAAGGGGGTACGCCGCACAGGCGGAGATGAACAGCAGAATCACCAGGGAAACCACCAGCACGATGACGCTGTTCCGGAAGTAGATCCAGAAGTTGACGTCCGTGATCACGTCGATGTAATTCTGGAGGTAAAGGGTTTCCGGCAGATGGAACGCGCCGTACATAATCGTCTCCAGCTTCTGCTTGAAGCCGGTGAGCACCATGAACAGGAACGGGACAAAGGCCACCAGCAGCCAGAGAACCGCCAGGATAATCGCAACCGCCCAAGCCGTCCTTTTCTTTTGCGCTGACTTTTTCAGCTGGATATCAGTCTTGGCCATCAGTCGTTCCCCCTTCCGTTCAGAAGCCGCATGACAATGGAGGCAAACAGGGTGATCAAAATGAACATACCCGCCGCAATCGCGGAGCCGTAGCCCATATTGAACGTATCAAAGGAATTCTTATACATATAGGTAGCCATCAGTTCGGTGGAGGTGCCGGGACCGCCGCCCGTCATGACGTAAACCAGATCGAAGTATTTCAGCGAACCGATCAGGGACAGGATAATGGCGCTCTTGATGGTGGGCACCAGCAGGGGCAGGGCGATGTGGCGGACGTACTGCCCCCGGGTGGATCCGTCGATGATGGACGCCTCATAGATATCCGGGGAGATGCTGGAATATCCGGCGATGTAATAGACCATGTAGAAGGGGATGAACTGCCAGCAGACCACGCCAATCACCGCATACAGCGCGGTCGCCTGGTTGCCCAGCAGATCCACCACCCCACCGCCGAACAGCTGGGAGATGGAGGAGATGATGCCGCCGTTGGTGGCCAGGGCATAGCGGAACAGGTAGCCCACCGCCACGGAGCTCATCAGCATGGGCAGGAACCACAGAGCTTTGAACGCATTGCCCTTTTTGCCCACGGCGTCCAGGAAGGTGGCCAGCAGGATGCCGATGGGCATCTGGACAATCAGGGACAGCACCATTACCTTGATGTTATTCCAGAACGCCCGCCAGAAATCACTGTCGGTGACCAGCTTGCTCCAGTTGGCCAGGCCGATGAACTTCTTGTCCGCGGAAATACCGTTCCACTGGTGGAGGCTGTTGAAAAAGGTGGCGATAATCGGGTAGAGCAGATAGACCGCGAGGAATAACAAAACAGGAAATAGAAAGACTGCGGCACAGATTCCATAAGACCGCCTTCTCTTTTGTGCCAAACTGACGTTGTTGTTCATGAAATCACACTCCCTCTAATACCAATCGGGCAGGGGCGGACCCCTGCCCGATCGAGCAAATACATTCTAACCGTTTGGCGGGGTGGGCTCAGCCGTTCTGCGCGAGATACTCGTCCATGGCGTCCTGCTGCTCCTGGGCGATGGCTTCCGGCGTGGCGGAGGCGTCAAAGCACTTCTGGGAGGCGGACTTGTGGACATCGGCCACAGCGGCGGGCAGGTACTGATCCCACCAGAGCTGGACCGCGGAGGCGTCGTTCAGGATGACCAACAGATCCTGCCACGCGGGTTCCTCGGAGGTAGCGGCCTTCAGCGGGGGCAGGTTGCCGCTCTCGATGTCCAGCTTCATCCACTCATCGGTGGAGTAGTAGGAAACCATCTTCACCGCTTCTTCCAGCTTCTCGCCGGTGCAGTTGAAGGAGATGAACACATCGCCCAGAGTGCCGACGATGGCGGTCTGATCCGCGCTGGAGCCTTCCAGGGCCGGGAACGCGAAGCAACCCAGGTTCTCATAGAACTCGGGGTTCTCGCTCTTGATGGAACCAACCTGCCAGGAACCCTGGAGCATCATGCCAGCTCCCTGGTAGAGCAGGGCGCGGTCGTCGCCGTTGTCCGGGGACAGGGAGTTGACGCCGGCGGGGAAGTAGCCCTTGTTCACCCACTCCTGGATCTTCTGACCGGCATAGATGGTGGAATCGTTCACCAGAGAGCCGCTGCCGTCATAGGCATTGGTCACGATGTCCGGGCCGCCGTGGCGGGTCACCAGATACATATAGTACATGGAGCCGGTCCACTGGGGCTGGTTAGCCAGGGCGAAGGGGACGATGCCATCGGCCACCATCTTGTCGCACAGGGCCTCCAGCTCGGCGATGGTGGTGGGGATCTCATAGCCCTTTTCCGCCCACATAGCCTTGTCATAGAAGAACGCGGCGATGGAGTTGTTCTTGGTAGGCAGGGCGTAGATCTTGCCGTCGACGGTGCCCTGGGCCAGAGAAGCCTCGGTGTAGCGGTCGCGCAGGCCGTACTTGTCAACCAGCTCTGTCAGATCCTGGGCGTAACCGGACTTTACGTACTCCGCCAGGGAGCCGCCGGTCCAGTGGGTGTAGACGTCCGGGCACTCGCCGGCGCCCATGGCCACCGCCAGCTTGCTCTTGTACTGGTCGTTCACCGTAGAGACCTGCTCAATGGTGAAGCCGCTGTTGGGGGCGTCGTTGGTGTTGTACTGGTCAACCGCATAGGAAAAAACGGTCTTGTCCGGCTCATCAGTGGCAATGTTCCAGAATGTGATGGTGCCGCCGTTGGAGGAGCCGCCGGGGTTGCTGTCACTGGGGTTGTTGTCGCCGGGATCGCTGGTTTCGCCGCCGGGGTTATTCCCGGTGTTGGGGGTCTTTCCGCCGCCGCAGCCGGCGAGGGTCAGGCTCAGCAGCATCATAGCCGCCAGAAGCAGTGCAAGTTTCTTTTTCATACTAACTCTCCTTTACTTATTGTGATTTTGTACTGCACCGTACCGGTAATCGCTTACCGTCTGTGTTAAATTATACAGAAAAGGGCTTGACGGATATATCAAGATTCTGCTATAGTTATCATAAATCTTTGAGATTTTGAATTCTCCACAATTTTTTCGTCCAAGGTTCCCTTTTTTATGGAAATGCCTCAGAAAGGAGCGCCGCCCCCTTATGAAAAATCCCTATCTGCTCACCCACATCCTGTCGCACCTCCACTCCATCGTGCGTGTGTTCGGAAACAGCGGAGCCCTGCTGGAGGAATCCGTTAGCGAGGATTTCCATTTCACCATCAACGATTGGCCCCAAATCCTGGCGCATCCGCTGATCCGCTCCTACGATCCGGCGCAGCCCCCGCTGCTTTTTTCCGTCAATGAAAAGCTGGTCTATGCCTGGGTCCCCACCGACGGCGGGTTTTGCCTGCTCGGCCCGACACAGCTGACGGAGGAGGTCAAATTCCGGCACAAACTGTCCCTCCCCCAGCGCACGGACAACGAGGCGGAGACCGCCTGGGCGGAGGCCGTCCCTTACTGCTCCATCAACGTATTTGTGGAGGATATCCTGCTGCTTTACCACCTTGAATATCGGATTCCAGAGGGGGCCCCCCCTCTGGACAGCCAGCAGCTGCTGGCTACGAACTGCACCTACGAACAGATCCGGCACCAGGCGCTGAAAGAATTTTACACCACCGTCTTTGAGAATGTGGAAAACGGCTTTGCCCACAACCCCTACAACCACGAGGTGCGGGAGTGCGCCTGCGTCCGGCGGGGGGATGTGGAGGGGCTGCGGCGCGTCTTATCGGAGGCCTATCCAGGCCGTTACGGCAAGCTCTCCGAGGATCCCATCCGGCAGGCCATCAACCTGGGCATCGTCGCCATCACCCTGACCAGCCGGGCGGCCATTGATGGCGGCCTGCACTATGAAACCAGCTTCTACCTGAGCGATGTTTTCATCCAGCAGATGGAGGCGTGCCACGACATCATCACCATCGAAAGCCTCTACCGCAACGCCGAGCTGCAATATGCCCAACTGGTCCACGAGCTGCTGGTGCAAAAAGAGGGAAATATGCCGGTAAAAGAAAACCGGCATATTTCCCACTGTAAGGACTATATTTTTGCCCACCTGCACGAAAAGCTCACGGTACAGAAAATCGCTGACGCCATCGGGCTGGAGGCGAATTATCTCTCCGCCCTGTTCCGCAAATGCGAAAACGTCTCGCTGAAGCAGTTTATCCTGCACGAGAAAATCGAGCTGGCGAAAAACCTCCTGGCCTATTCCGACTATTCCTACATCCACATCGCCACAAGCCTGGGCTTTTCCTCCCAGAGCCACATGGGCGCGGAATTTAAAAAAGTGATCGGGATGACCCCCCGGGCCTACCGCATCGCCAATTCCGAGGACGATTTCGTAAAGGAGAGCATGGATTTGGCTGAAAACAGTTAGCGCCTGTCAAAAGAGCTGCCGCCCGCACTGCTCCTTCCCCTCGAAGGGGCCGCAGATCGGGGCCACCGCCCGGTGGTCGCCAAAATAATCCGCATTGAAAATGATCTCGCTGCCGTCCGGGTTTTCAAACCTCTGCTCCGGCTCGAAGGCCTCGCCCAGCGTCCGGGTGGAGACAGTCTTGCACGCCGTCTGGAGATACGCGTACAGATCCGTCTCCAGCCGGGGTGCGCCGTCCTCCCAGGACAGGGAGAGGGTTACGGTGTGCTCTGTATCCACAAAGGCGTCCGTCTCGCCGCTCATGGGCTTCGCGCCGTTGAAGTAGGCGTTCCCCCCGGTATAGACCGGCAGATGCTTGTAGTACTTGTCCTTATCCCGCTCCTCCTCGGCGTTCCACGGGCGGAACTGGGGGAAGTACTCCTCCGCGGAGGGGTAGCCCTCGTAGGGGCAGGTGCCGCAGATGAAGTTGTAACCGTCCTCCTCGTTATGCTGCTTGGCGTGCCGCACATAGGCGTCCCGGATGGGCTGCTGGACAAAAATGTTGTTGTAGAAGCGCATATCGCCGTGGAGGATGGTCATGAAGCCGGCCACCTCGGTGCGGTGCGGCACATGGTAAGGCGTATAACGGGGGGTGGGCAGGTTCTTGCCGCAGTTGTCCGTCCCCAGCCCCACCCATGTGAAGGATCCGGCAATCAGGTTATGGACAAAGGCCATGCCCTGGGTGCTGATCCGGCAGGAGCAGGGGGAAAGCAGCAGGTTGTTGTCCACCAGCGTGGGGCCATGGGACACCTCAATGAAGATGTCCTCCCCCACCCCCAGAATGGGCGTACCCTCCACCCCCTCCGGCGGGGTGTTGTCATGGAACAGGTTCTGGGTGACGCGGGTGCCCTGGGCCTGCCAGTCCAGCCAGAGGCCCCGGGTGCAGTGGTGGATCCAGTTCCGGCGATAGGTCACGTCGATGGCGGCGTGCATTTTGATGCCGCCGATCTCCGCCCCGGTGAGATCCTGCTTGTTGTTGATGTGGTGGATGTGGTTGTCCTCAATGAGGGAGAACGCCCCGCCCAGGTGGCCCACAATGCCCGTCTGGCCGCAGTGGTGGATGTTGCAGCGGCGGATGATGTGGGAACCCACGGTCTCCTTGGTCCAGCCCTCCCGCTGGGCCTGCATAATGTTGTCCCGCTCGGTCTGGGTGCCGTCCTTGGTATATTTAGTGGTCCACTTGTTATTATTGTTCGGCTGGAGGTATTTACCCAGGGTGATGCCGGAGCACCGGGAATCGGAGATCTCGCAGTCCTCGATGATCCAGCCCTTGGACCAGTGGGGGCCAACCATGCCGTCCTGATAGGCCGTGGGCGGCGCCCACTGGGTGGCGGCCTGCTTCACAGTGAAGCCGGACAGGGTGATATAGCCCACGCCCTCCTTGGAAGGGTAGAAGCAGTTGCGGCGCACATTAATCTCCACGTTTTCCCGGTTGGGATCCGCCCCCCGGAAGTTGGCATAAATGACGGTTTCATCCCCGTCCTGCTCGGTGTACCATTTATAAAGGGAGTCCTCCTTTTCCCAGGAATAGGGGAAAATTTTGGGCTCCAGCACCTCCGGCAGGGAGAGAACCTCATACATGGCGTGGCCGTTGAGGTAGACCTCGCCGGTGTGCACTGGATCCGGGGCAAAGTACCAGTCTCCCTCCACCACGGTGGTATAGGGGTTGTAATCCCCGAAAACACCGTTCCCGATCCGGCACACCCAAGTGTCGCCCTGGTGCCGCTCCCAGCCCTTCACCGGCTCGGCGCCGGAGATCACGGCCTGGCCCGGCACCTCGGAACGGTAGGTAATCCGGGCGTCTGCGGTCCCAGCGTTGACCGGATCCACATACTCCCGGTATACGCCCGGCGCAACAATCACCTCATCCCCCGGACAGGCGGCCTTTGCCGCCTCACCGATGGTCTTGAACGGCCTGTCCGCCGTGCCGGATCCACTTCTTGCCGCAGACGCGGATACATAGATGTTCATGTTCCCTTTCCCCTTTCGGTTCCATATAATTTACAACAAAAGCACAGCGGATGGCGTGCCTTTGCCTTTTTTATAACATTTATTCCCCGGCTTCCTCCCGCTCCTGATTTTCCTCCAGCCTGCGGAACACCGGATCGCAGAGTCTTGCGCAAAGATACCCCGGCAGGGCCGTGCCGAACAGCAGGAGCAGCGGCCACGATAAGGTAACGTTCCAGAACAGCACGAAGGGCGCCAGCCATAAAACCGCCATGAGGACGGTTCTGGGGAGGTAGGCGATGGCGAGTATGGCGGCAAAGCGCAGGGTGTCCAGCGGTGTGTTTTCAAAATGCGCCTGCATGGGCATGACAAACTGGAACAGCAGGAAGGTGACGATGGCAGCAGCAGCTGCGGGGACCACCACCCAGTCCGCAAACGTGTCCGGGGCCAGCAGCAGGATAACCACATTCACCAGCGCCGACGCAAAGATCAGCAGAAACGGCAGCCACAGCAGGGTAGCCTGCTTAAAATTCTCCCGGAACGCGCGCAGGAACTGCTCCCCCAATTGGCCGTCGTCCTGGTCATCGGTCTGGCGGATCACCTTGGATAGGCAGTGGTGCATGGCGGTCAGCGACGCGCCCGCCGTGAACACGGGGAGGCTGAAAACCAGCGTCAGGAAATTCAATTTCAGCAGCTTCACCAGGAGATTGGAAAAGCGCTGGATCAGATCCCCGCCCAAAGAAAAATGCGCCGTGCGTTTCATAATTTGGACTCCATCCATTTTTGAGTTAGAACCTGTATTCACAGCCAAAACCGCCGGATGACCGAGGGATTTTCCCGTCAGGCAAGGCAAATTTTCGCAGGAATCATTGCGTTTACTTCAAGAAAATTTAACGCGGCATGGCGGGAAAAGACCCGGCCAGATGGTGAATCGAGGTTGTGAATACAGGTTCTTAGTCTCCGTGTCCTTACTTTATCAATTTGTGAAGTTATTATATATCAGGAGTCTATCTTTTTTATCAAATATCTTTGTTGTTCACAGGACGGCCCAATGCCTAAAATTTAGGCACAAGGGCGTCCTGTGTCTGTTTTTCAGATAGATTTTCCCCCGTGCCTGGTTTTTAGGCACGGGACTTTTTACTGCCCATGGTAAAGGCTTCCGCCCTTTGCTATACTCACAATCACACAAGGGAAAACCACTTGCGGCAGGAGGTGTAAACCATGAAAACCCGCTGTACAATCCCCATGTGGGTGGCCAAGGCCGGCTACATCGTCATGTCCCTGGTGTTCTGTGCCGCCGGCGCGCTGTTCATCGTCAAGCCGGAATTCTCCGCCACCGCCATCAGCCGGACGCTGGGCGCGGCCATGATCGTATTTGGCATCGTCAAGCTGGTGGGGTACTTCTCCAAGGACCTGTTCCGGCTGGCGTTCCAGTACGACCTGGGCTTCGGGCTGCTGCTCATTGCCCTGGGCATCCTGGTGCTGGCAAAGCCAGCGGGGGCGCTGGACTTCATCTTTGCCGCCCTGGGCATCGCCATTCTAACCGACGGCCTGTTCAAGGTGCAGATTGCGGTGGACGCCAAGCGGTTTGGCATCCCCAGCTGGTGGCTGACACTGGCGCTGGCCATTGTCACCGGGCTGGTGGGGCTGGCGCTGGTGTTCCGTCCCTGGGACAGCGTCCAGCTGCTCACCGCCCTGCTGGGCGCGGCACTGCTGGCGGAAGGTGTGCTGAACCTTTGTGTGGCAGTGAGTACCGTAAAAATTGTGGCCCACCAGCGGCCCGACGTCATTGAAGTTTAAGAAAGGTTGGATGATTTAAATGCGTTTTTCCAAAGCGGTGGTCAAGTACCGCGTCCCCATTTTAATCTGTACACTGCTGCTCATGATCCCCTCGGTGCTGGGCATGGCAGGCACCCGGGTCAACTACGATATGCTCAACTACCTTCCAGAGGACATGGACACCGTCATCGGGCAGAACGAGCTGCTGGAGGACTTCAATAAGGGCGCGTTCTCCTTCCTCATCCTGGAGGATATGCCCGCCAAGGACGTGGCCGCTCTGAAGGCGCGGGTAGAGCAGGTGGACCATGTGGACACCGTGCTGTGGTACGACTCCCTGATGGACGTGTCCGTCCCCATGGAGCTGCTGCCCGACACCATCTATGAGGCGTTCAACTCCAAAAACGCCACCATGATGGCGGTGTTCTTCGACACCTCCACCTCCTCCGACCTGACCATGGACGCCATCCGGGACATTCGCGCCATTGCCGGAGAGCGGTGCTTCGTGTCCGGTATGTCCGCCCTGGTCACGGATTTGAAGGATTTGTGCGAGGTGGAGGAACCCATTTACGTGGGCATCGCCGTGGCGCTGGCCTGCGCGGCTATGCTGCTCCTGCTGGACAGCTGGCTGGTGCCCTTCGTGTTCCTGGCCAGCATCGGTATGATGATCCTCATGAACATGGGCACCAACTACTTCCTGGGGGAGATCTCCTACATCACCAAGGCCCTGTCGGCGGTGCTCCAGCTGGCAGTCACCATGGACTATTCCATTTTCCTGTGGAACAGCTACAACGAGCAGCGGCGGCTGTGTGAGGACAAGAACGAGGCCATGGCCAACGCCATCCAGGCCACGCTGACCTCGGTGCTGGGCTCCTCCATCACCACCGTGGCCGGGTTCATCGCCCTGTGCTTCATGTCCTTTACCATGGGCCGGGATTTGGGCATCGTGATGGCAAAGGGCGTGCTGCTGGGGGTGCTGGGCTGCGTCACTGTGCTGCCGGCACTGATCCTGGTGTTCGACAAGCCCCTGCAAAAGACCCGCCACCGTTCCCCGATCCCCAATATGGGAAAGCTGTCCGGTGGTGTCGTAAAAGTATTCCCGGTGTTTATCGTGATCTTTGCCCTGATTCTTCCTCCCGCCCTCTACGGCTATAACCAGGCCAACAGCGAGGTGTACTACGACATGGGCCAGTGCCTGCCTGAGGACATGGAATATGTGATCGCTGAGGGCAAGTTGCGGGATGAGTTCGACGTGGCGTCCACCCATATGCTGCTGGTGAACGCGGATGTATCCGCGAAAGACGTGCGGGCCATGACTCAGGAGATGGAACAGGTGGACGGCGTGAAGTACGTGCTTGGCATGGAGTCTGTGGTGGGCTCCCGGGTGCCGGAGGAGTTTCTGCCCGAGTCCGTCGCCTCTATGCTGAAAAGCGATAATTGGCGCTTACTGCTTATCAACTCCGAGTACAAGGTGGCCAGCGACGCGGTGAACACTCAGATCAGTCAGCTCAACGACATCCTGAAAAAGTACGACCAGGGCGGGATGCTCATTGGAGAAGCCCCCTGCATGAAGGACATGATCCAAACCACCGACCATGACTTCAAAATGGTCAACGCCGTGTCCATCATCGCCATCTTCCTCATCATCGCCCTGGTAGAAAAGAGCTTCTCCCTGCCCTTCATCCTTATCGCGGTCATCGAAGCGGCCATCTTCGTCAATCTTGGCCTGCCCCACTATCTGGGCCAGAGCCTGCCCTTCATCGCCCCCATCTGTATCAGCACCATCCAGCTCGGCGCCACAGTGGATTACGCCATCCTGATGACAACTCGTTATAAAACGGAGCGCATCAACGGCGCGGATAAGAAAACAGCGGTGCACACCGCGTTGGCAACCTCGATCCCGTCCATCCTCGTATCCGGTACGGGGCTGTTTGCCGCCACCTTTGGCGTAGCCGTCTATTCCGAAATCGACATCATCAGCTCCATGTGTATGCTCATGGCCCGTGGCGCGGTCATCAGCATGGTATCTGTCATCTTCGTCCTTCCCGCCCTGCTGCTGCTGTGCGACAAGCTCATCTGCGCTACCACCGCAGGCATGAAGCAGCCAAAACATCCCAAAATTTCCAATGTGGAGGTATATGCAAAATGAAAAAGCCGGTTGCAAAGTTCTTTTCCATTACACTGATTGCCCTGCTTGCCGTTGGCGGTGTGGGCGGCACGGTATATGCCATGGGCGTTTCCGCTGAGGCCAATTCCCCGGCGGACGCCGCCCCCACGGACAGCGGGGTGGATTACACCGCCCCTAAGGCCACCTCCTCCTATGACCCCAATGCGGACCGCAGCGTGAAGGACGAGACGGTATACGTCCTGGCCTCTGCCGACGGCAGCGTCCACAAGATCATCGTCAGTGACTGGGTGAAAAATGCCCTGGGCAGCAATACCATCGATGATGTGAGCACCCTGTCCGATATCAGGAATGTGAAGGGGGACGAAACCTTCACCCTGGGCGGGGACAACACCTGCGTGTGGGACGCCACGGGGAACGATATCTACTATCAGGGTGAAATTGACCGGGAACTGCCCGTATCTGTGGCGGTGAGTTATACATTGGATGGGCAGCCCATCACTCCCAATGACCTGGCGGGGAAAAGCGGTAAAGTGACCATCCGCTTTGACTACACCAACAACCAGTACGAGCTGGTGGACATTGACGGACAGCAGGAAAAGATCTACGTCCCCTTTGCCATGCTCACCGGGCTTCTGCTGGATAACGACGTGTTTTCCAACGTCTCCGTCACCAACGGCAGGATTGTAAACGATGGCGACCGCACCATCGTGGCGGGGCTGGCTTTCCCTGGCTTGCAGGACAGCTTGTCCCTGGACAAAGACACACTGGAACTGCCCGATTATGTGGAGATTACCGCCGATGTGACGGACTTTGAGCTGGAAACCACCGTCACCATCGCCGCCAACGGCATCTTTGACGAGCTGGGCAGCGAAGCGAACGGCTCCTTCGATGGCCTGGACGGCCTGGAGGAGGATCTGAACAAACTCACCGACGCCATGGGTCAGCTCATGGACGGCTCTTCCCGGCTGTATGACGGACTGTGCACCCTGTTGGACCGCTCCAACGATCTGGTATCCGGCATCGACCAGCTGGCTGCTGGCGCGGCCCAGCTCAAGCAGGGCGCAGGCGATTTGAGCGCTGGCGCAGCCCAGCTCCAGGAAGGGGCCGCCGCTTTGAACCAAGGACTGAACGCCCTGGCCGGGAACAACGACACGTTAAATGCGGGCGCGGCCCAGGTGTTCCAGACCCTGCTGGCCACCGCAAACAGCCAGCTGGCCGCTGCCGGGGTGCAGGCCCCCGAGCTCACCATCGAGAACTATGCCCAGGTGCTGGACGGCGTCATCGCATCCGCCGGGGAATCCCCTGCCGGACAGCAGGTGGCGGCGCTGAAAACCTCCCTGGACAGCTACAGCGCCTTCTACCAGGGCCTGCAAAGCTACACCGCCGGGGTGGCCCAATCCGCCGCCGGAGCCGGGGAATTGAACAACGGCATTGGGACGCTGAAAAGCGGGGCCGACAGTTTAAGCGCCGGAGCAAATCAGCTTTATGACGGCATTCTGACCATGAAGGGCAGCGCCCCCGCCCTCATCGACGGCGTGACCCAGCTGCGGGACGGGGCCATGGAGCTGAGCGACGGCCTGAAGGAGTTCAACGAGGAGGGCATCCAGAAGCTGGTGGACGCCTTCAACGGCGACCTGAGCGGCTTGCTGGACCGGGTGGAAACCCTGCGGGAGGTATCGGAGCAATACAATTCCTTCTCTGGCATCAGCCCTGAGATGGACGGCCAGGTGAAATTCATCTGGCGCACGGATTCCGTGGAACCCCAGCAGTAACCGCTGGAACAAACGCCGCCGGAACATCCACCGAATAAAACGGGAAGGACCTGCTGCCTGCGGGCCCTTCCCGTTTTACCTGCCCAAATTGTTTAAGCACCGCGCATTCCGGCTATAATTGGGAGAAACCACGCCGAAAGGAGGCGGTTCTCCCTGGAATTCGCCCAATTCTGCGCCTGCGGCCCCTCCGGCTACGCCCAGCTCAAGCAGCGGGTGGACGCCTGCGCCCGCCTGGGCCGCAGCTATGAGTTTGCCGCCTGCCGCCTGCCCGCCCGCTGCCGTCCCCAAGAGGCCCAGCTGGGCTTCTGGCGGCACGAGGGGGACTATCTGCTCTATTTCCGGCCCGCCGTGACCTATGACGGCACCGATCCCCGCCTGCGGAATTTTTTCGCCCGGGGGACGGTTCAGCGTTATCCCGATTTCGACGCCATGGCGGACTGTCTGCGGGGGCTGGACGCGGACGCCGCCGCCCTCCGCCCGGACGCCGCCGATCTCCATTCCCGCCTGCGTCGGGAGCTTGGCGGGCGGGTACTGGGCCAGGAGAGCGCGGTGGAGGCTGCCGCCTTCAAGCTGTGGGGCCATGTCTGCAAGCGGGAACCCCTCCGCCCCCTCTCCCTGATCTTCTACGGCCCCACCGGCGTGGGCAAGTCGGAGCTGGGCAAGGCCATCGCCCCTGCCTTGAACCACTGCCTCGGGGCAGACCGCTTCCGCCTGGTCTGGACGGAGCTGAACACCTTTACCCAACCCCACTCGGCCTACCGTCTCACCGGGGCCCCGCCGGGGTACGTGGGGTACGATGATCCCCCGGTGCTGGAGGCGGTACGCCGCTGGCCACACACTGTATTCATGTTCGATGAGCTGGACAAGGCCCATCCGGAAGTGCTGAAAATATTCATGTCCATCCTGGACGAGGGCCGCTCCACCGCCCACCGGGAGGACGGGCAGGGAAACCGGGAGCTGGACTTCCGCCGCTGTATCTTTCTGTTCACCACCAACACGGATCTGTCCGGCAATACCCGGCCCGGCCTGGGCTTCGCCCCTCCCCGGGGCGGGGGATCCCCGCCTCCCCCCTCGCCGCCCCCCGGCCCCGCCAGTCTGGCCCAGCGGCTGTTCCAGTCGGATGAGACTGCACGGCTGGCCCTCACCCGCTCCGGCGTCCTGAGGGAAATTGCCGGACGGTTCAGCGGCCTCATCGGCTTCCAGCCGCTGGCTCAATGTGCCCGGGAAGCCGTCACCGCCAAGCAGATCGCCGCCTTGGGCCGGGAATACGGACTGAACATCGCTTGGGTGGATCCTGTGATTGCCTCCGCCCTCACTCCACGGGATGCCCTCTCTCTGCGTTCCTCCGTTCCCATGCTGGAGGGGCTGCTCACCCCCCTGCTCCTGTCCCACTCCGCCCGTCCTGAAAAAGGGATCGCCCTGCGCCTCACGGGCACCCTGGAGCACCCGATCCTTGTCTCCGCATAAAAAGCCCGCCGGAAGGTTCCTCCTCCCGGCGGGGCTTCATCGGTTAAGGCTTCAGGGTAAAGTCCAGCTCCTCAAGCTGGTTTGTCGTGGGATTCAGCCGATACAAATGCGCACCATTGGTGCTTATCAGGTAAGTACCCACAAACTCATAGGGATTCGGGCCGGTGCTGCCGTTGTACACATCGATGCGGATGCACCGTTCGTCATCATTTACCATCTCGATGCCGTTCTGCGCCATCACCTCGTAGTCCGCCATGGATTCGCCTGGCAGTCCCAGCTCCGCCGGGGTCATGGCCATCAGCTGATCCTCCGCCTCCCGGACGCCCACAGAGGGCGTGACGCCCGGGGCTCCATTCGACGGCGGCGAAGTGACCTTGCCCTCCACCTCGTCGGCGGTGACCACACACTGGCCCTCAGACCAGGTGATGCGCACCGTAATCACCATATCAGGCGCTTCCTCCACCGGCTCCGCCGATTCCTCGGGGTTCGGGCTGGCAACATCCTCAGACTCCTCCGGCGGGGCGCTCTCCCCCTCCGGCAGCGGGCTTTCGTCCTCCGGCGCTTCGGTGGGGGCGGGGGTTTCCTTCGCCTCGGACTCGGGCTTTGGCAGGTTCCTGGCCATCAGCACCATGCCCTCAGGTGTGGTAAAATCGGGTTTCTCCGTCTGGCGCACAAGCTCCTCATCCACGATGGAAAATCCGGGATCAGCGCCACGCAGCTGGCCCACATAGGTCTCCGCCACCTTGCCCGCATCGTTCAGGTTGGTGTAAGTATAGGTCACGGTCTTGGCCAGCACGGCCTGGGCGCCGCTCTCGTCCGCCTCCAGCGTCATGCCGGGGACGGATACATCACCCACCATCAGCTCCTCGGGAAGCTCTGGCGGCACAGGCTCCTCCGTCTCCACCGTTGCCGGGTCATCCCCGCCATCCCCGCGCAGATGGGGCAGCACAAAAAAGAACACCACCACCGCCGCCACAGCGATCAGTGCAATTGGGATCAGCAGCAGGATAATGGGCTTTTTCTTCTGCTCCTGTTCCAGGCCCAGTTCTTCCCCCTCGGCAGGCGGCTGCTGCCCCTTCTTGGGCTTTTTCGGCGGCTTTTGCTTCTTCGGCGGTTTGGCCTTCTTCGGGGGCTTTTCCTTCTTGGGGGGCTTAGGTTTTTTTTCTTTTTTCTCCTTTGGAGCCTTTGGCTCCTTTGGTTTTCCGAAAGGCATAGGCTAACACCTCTTGCATCTTTTCAATCAGGCCAGTGTGATGCTGACGGAATCCCGGTCCTTCAGCTGGTGCTGGAAGCCGCGCTCCACACCGTTGACCTCCAGCCGCACCGTGCGGTCCAAATGTTCGAAATCAATGCCGGAATACTCCAGCAAATCCATCAGATAGTAGGGGCTGCCATCCTCTTTGGGGGGCAGGTCAAGGGGCTTCCCGTTCAAGATCAGGTGCACCTCGCTGCTGCGCACCACGGACCGCACCGCCGCCGGGATGGGCGTGGGCTGGGGCACTGCGGAAACCGGCGCAGCAGGGGCGGAGGCCGCCGGCTGCACTGGAGCAGCGGCCGGGGCGGCCGCAGGAGCCACCGGCTTTACCGGCGCTGTGGCCGCGGGAACCGCCGCCTGTACCGGAGCGCTTCCTGCGGGGACCGTCTGGCGCATGGTAAACACCACGTCCCCTTGCTCCAGCGGGGTATCCATGGGCACCTGGATGTTGTTGACCAGCACCTGGCCGGAAAAATCGGGTCCCAGCAGCTCACCCAGGGTGCGGTGAGCCGCCTCGCCGTGGCGGGCCGGGACAAACCGGATGCGATCCCCGGCATGGATTACAGCAGACAGAGCGGCTTCCTCATCGTTCACCCGCAGCACGGCGGGCACGGCGGGCTCGCCCCGGAGCACCACCCGTTTGCCATCCACAGTGAGGTTCAGGTTTTTGCCGGTTTTGCCCACCATATCCCCATAGGTATAGCCGTTCATCAGCAGAATGTCCCGGAGGGTGAGCACACCGTTGCGGAACAGCTTGGCGCTTTGCCCGTTGAGCATCACCACATAGCTGTCGTTGAGCAGCCCCAGGCCCGCCGAAATGGCGATGCCCAGGGGAGTGGCGTACTCCGGACGCTCCAGCTCCACGGTGTCGGAGAACACAGACAACCCAAAGTTATTCCCGGCGATAGCCACCCGGTTCTCGTCCATCTCCAGCTTTTCCGCCACCCGTTCCCGCAGGCCCCGCAGCTTGCTGCCGCCGCCCGCCAGGAAAACGGCGGAGGGCGCGGCGCCGTTGACGCTCAAAATCTGCTTGTTGATGGCCTCCGCCAGCCGGTCCATGGGTTCCTGGATGACCTTGGATACCTCATCAGCGGCCACGCGCTGATCCTGGCCCAGGATGTTGCGGCACTTGATGGCCTCCTCGTCCTCACCCAGGCGGCGCTTGATCTCCTCGGCGGTTTTGAAGTCCACCAGATAGGAGCGCATGATTGCCTCGGTGATTTCATCCCCGGCCACGGTGGCCATGGTGTAGCCTACCACGCTGCCCTCCCGGCACAGCGCGATATCGGTGGTACCCGCGCCGATGTCCACCAGCGCAAGATTCAGCAGGCGCAGCTCGGAAGGGATGGCGGCGTTCATCGCGGCGATGGGCTCCAGCGTCATGCTGGCCACCTGCAATCCAGCTTCGCGCATGGCGGCATACAGGCTCTCCACCACCTCGCCGGGGAGGAAGGTGGCCACCACATCGGCCTCCACCTTGCGCCCGGTATGGTATTGCAGATTGGAGAGGGGATAGTTATCCAGGCGGTACTGAGCCACAGTGTAGCCCACCAGGAACATCTGCCGCCGGGTTTCGCCATCGCTGCGAAGCTCCGCCTCGGCAGCGGACACCGCCCCGGCCTCCAGGGCGCCGATCTGCTCGGCGTCAATAGACTGTTCTTCGGGCAGCTCCAGGGTAAACGAGCCCATCTGGGTGCGCAGGGCACGCCCGGCGGCGGCCACGCACACCCGGCTGAAGCGCACGCCAAGGCGGCTCTCCAGCCGCTCCGTCACCGATCTGGCCAACGCGCCCACCTGGCGGATGTCGTCGATCTGACCGTCCATCATGGCCCGCTTGCCGTGCTCAGCCAGCTCCACGTCGAGCACCTTCAGCCGGTCACCCACCGGACGGCCCACAACGCCCACGATGCTGCGCGTACCGATATCCAAGGCATAGATCAGATCCTTCTCCTGTGCCTTTAACTCTGCCATAGGTTCGCTCCTCTCTGGAAAAAGCATCAGGCAACACCGCAAAATGGCGGTCTTGCCTCACATCAAAGAAGCCAGGAGGCAGCACGTTGCCGCCTCCTGGCAACCTTCGCTATTTGTTTTTAATACTTGCTGAACACGCTGGAAGCATCGCTCCCGGCATCATATCCGCCGTCATCATAGGAGGGGGCGGAGGAAACAGCGCTGTAAGCGTGCTGGGGCTTGGGCGAAAAACCGTCCTGGCGCAACTTGAAGCGGCTGAGCAGCTCCTTCATCAGCGCGGCCTGGCTGGACAGCTGCTCGCTGGCGGCGGCGGACTCCTCGCTGGTGGCGGAGTTGGTCTGCACCACAGAGCTGATCTGGTCGATGCCCTCGGTCACCTGGGCAATGGCCTCGGACTCCTCCTCGGCGGCCTTGGTGATCTCCTGGACAGAGTCCATTACCAGGCCGGCGCGCTGGCTGGTAGCATCCAGGGCCTCGGACACCTTCTTAACAATCTCGCTGCCGTCCTTTACGGAGTTGATGGAGCGGTCAATGAGATCCTTAGTGGCCTTGGCGGCCTGATCGGACTTGGAGGCCAGGTTGCGCACCTCGTCGGCAACCACGGCGAAGCCCTTGCCGGCGGAACCAGCCCGGGCGGCTTCCACGGCGGCATTCAGGGCCAGGATGTTGGTCTGGAAAGCGATGTTCTCGATGGTGTCGATGATCTTGCCAATCTCCTCGGAGGACTCGGAAATCCGCTCCATCGCGGACACCATCTGCTGCATATAGTCGGAACTCTCCTGGAGGCACTGGCTGGCGTCAGTGGCGTGGGCAGTGGCCTGCTCGCTGTTTTCGGCATTCTTGCGGGAATTGTTGGAGATCTCCGCGATGGTGGCGGACAGCTCCTCCACGGCGCTGGCCTGCTCGGTAGCGCCCTGGGCCAGGGACTGGGCGCCGGTGGAAACCTGCTCGGCGCCGGCGGAAACCTGCTCGGCACTCTGGTTGATCTGGGTCAACGCATCGCTCAAACTGCGGTTGATCGTCTGAACAGAGGTCAAAATGCTGCTCAAAGAGCCCACATACATATTGGTATCCTTGGAACGCACATCGAAATTACCGTTCCCCATCTCCTCCAGCAGGTGGCAGGTGTCGCTGATAACCTCGCTGAGGACGTTCTGGCTGGTGCGCAGGGCGTCGCACATCTCGCCCAGCTCACTGGTGCTGTGGTAGTCTACGGGGATGTCCAGCTTGCCCTCGCTGAAGCCGCTGAGGGCCACATGAACCTGCTCCACAGGCTGCACGATGCTCTTGATGATAATCAGGGCTATCCGCAGCACCACAATGGTGGCGATCACCAGTGCGGCCACAATCACGCCGATGGCGATGTTGGAGGTCAGGGACTGCTCGTCAATGATCTTGTCCTGCTCATTCTGGAGCTTATCGGCCAGGGCGTCGCCCTTGGTGGCCGCTTCCTGAAGCCTGGGGGAGCAGTCGCTGGCAATGAGGTCGGCGGCCTCAGTGCGGCTCTCCTCGGTATTGCCCCGGGCCACGTTGACGATCTTCTCGGCCTCGACCTCCCACGCCTCCACCGTATCCACAAAGGCGTTCAGCTCGGTCCTATCCTTCAGCGGGTACACGCTCTCCAGCTTGGACAGATCCTCCTTCAGATCGCTGATCTTGGAAAGGGCGTCGTCCAGGTAGGTCATATTGCCGCCCAGCACCGCGTCCCGCAGGCTGCGTCCGGCGATGTTGTAGTTGATACGGCAATCCGACACAATACCGTTGGCGCCGACATAGCTGTCAAGGATGCTGGTATACTGGCTCTTCTGCATGGTCATCAGGATGATGGATGCGATGATGATGAGCACAGAGACGACAATGGTGACCCCAAACCCCAGGATCAGGCTTTTCTTGATCTTCATGTTCTTGATCATGGACTCTTTCCTCCTAAATTTCTTAACTGGTGTTCTTTATATCAAATCGGTTCTGAACTTGGAGAGGTCGGACAGCTTTTGCTCCCTCTCCAGCACATCACCGTATTTTCCCTTTCGAACGTCTCCGATCACCCGGCCGCCGGACATACTAATCACCCGCCGCCGCAGGATATTGACATACTGGCTGTCGTGGGTGGCCATAATCACCGTGGTGCCCTTCCGGTTGATGTCGTTGAGCAGATGTAACGTATCCCAAATGCAGTCATCGTCCAGGTTGGCGGTGATCTCATCCAGAATCAGGATGGGGGGACTCCCAATCAGCGCCCGGGCCAGCTCCACCCGGCGGCACTCGCCGATAGACAGCTCCACTGGGTATTTTTTCTCCACACCCTTCATGCCCACCAGGCCCAGCACCTTTTTAATGCGGAGATCCACCACCTGGGGCGTTTCCCGTCCCAGGGCAATTTTCGACGCCAAGGCCAAGTTTTCCCCAATGGTCTTTTTTCGGATCAGAGTGGGATCCTGCCAAATCTTCCCGAACAGGGTGGCCGCCCGGTTGCGGCTGAACTTGAGCATCCAGCCCATTTCCTTTTGGTCGACACACACCCGCCCCTGGCTGGGACGTTCTTCCCCGGTGATCAGGCGGAGCAGAGTGCTCTTTCCCGCACCGCTGCTGCCCACCAGAAAAACGAACTCACCCTGCCGGATGGTCAGATCCACTTCCTCCACGCCCATGTTGATATGCTTGGACCGCTTTTTGCGGCGCTTCGGCTTATAAAATTTTGATACGTTGTACAATTCAATCGTTGGCATCCAAATCTCCTGCCGTCGGGCAAAATCCGCCGGTCCATATACTTTCCATTGAAAAAGACGAAACTTCTGATATAATAGTAGGCAGCAGTCCGGACACATACCCCAGACTATCCTTTATTATAACACTTGTACCTGGCCAGGGCAACTGGATTTAATGCCCTTTTTCCAATTCGCGGGCCAAAATATCAAATTTCACTGGAGGAGGTGGGCAGGTGAACCGCCATCAGGGAAAAAAAGAAAAAAAATCCAGCCATACGCGGCGCGTTATCGTGCTGGCTATCCTCCTCGCCCTGCTGTGCATCACTGGGGTGGAGCTGGCTGCCTGCCGCTACTTCGAGCCGGAGGTCTATGAAACCATCGTCTCCCCTGTCCGCTACGCCGCCGGTGTGGTGGTGGATACGGGCCAGGCCAGCGTCCGCACCGTTGTCCAGTTCTGTCAGGACACCGGAAACGCCGCCATCCAGTTGGCCTACAATGCGGGGAACGCCGCCGCCCACTTTTTCTCACGGGTTGGGGTGCAGGCCGTGGCGCTCTGGGAGGATCTCACCACATCCAACAAGCCGCCCGCAGAAACAACCGATCCCAACGCCGCGGACAGCGCCGCCCCATCCGTCCCCGCCACCCCTCCGCCCGTCACTGAGCTGCTGGAGCGGGACGGCAGGCAGATTCTCACCGGCGGCATCACAGACGTCACCTACTTCTGCCAGTCCAGCCCAGAGTGGGCGGATCAGCCCTACGGCACCGATACCATCGGCCCCTATGGCTGCGGCCCCACGACAATGGCTATGGCCGTGGCCAGCCTCACCGATACGGCCACCGACCCTGTCACCATGGCGGCCTGGGCGGTGGAGCACGGCTATTGGGCCAGCCGTTCCGGCTCCTACCACTCCATTGTACTGGACACCGCCAGGAGCTTCGGCCTGGTGGCCGAGCCATTTACCTCCCGGGAGGCATCCGCCATGCTGGACGCTCTGGGCCAGGGGAAAATGCTGGTGGCCCTGGTGGGTCCCGGCCACTTCACCGAAGGCGGGCACTTCATCCTCATCCGGGGACGCACCCCGGAGGGTAACGTCCTCGTGGCCGACGCCAACAGCCTGGAAAACAGCCTCACGCTGTGGGATCCTCAGATCATTCTGGACGAGCTGTCCTCCGCCCGGGATCACGGCGCGCCGCTGTGGGCGCTGTGGTCACCCTATACATAACGGCGGCTTTCCTCCGCTTCGCACGGAATATCGGCCCGGTGGTCACCGGGCCGATATTTTTCATCCTAACTCACTCAGCTACACGGAATTGCCCGCGTCCAACCGGCTGTTCAGCCGCTGGTCCAGCTCAATAATCTGTTTCAAGCGGCGGTTGTTGGCCGCAACCTGATCGCACAGCATCTGCTGCGCCCGCATTGCGGAATCCGCCGCAGGCCCGCCGTTGAGCATAGCAGCCAGATCGGCGGCTTCCTCCTTGTCCGGCAGCACTTCCAGCTGCTCCCGCAGGGCCTGGTCGGCGGCCTGGAGCTTGCCCAGCGGTTCCTCCCGCATGGCAATGAGCATTTGCAGGCTCACCTGGTCATTCCTGTCGATGGCCTGCCCAATCTGCTGGGTCAAATCCTCCAGCTCGTTGAGCAGGTTTCCCGTCCGCTTCATCTGCACCAGAGCGTCCATCACTGTTTTCTCAATCATGCCTGTCCTCCGGCGCTTTCCGCCGCAGCGCACCCGCTGTTTTTCTCCGCCTCGCGGAAGGTGTCCCGCAGCTCGCAGGCCATGGTCTTTACCCGTTCCAGCTCGGTCTTGTTCCGTCCGGCTTTGACCCGGTTCAGCTCATAGCTGAAATAGTCGTACAGGCGGTTCAGGTTCCGGCTGATGGGATACTGCATATCCAGGGTGTCGTCCAGGTAGCGGACAATGTCCAGGCTCCTGTCCACGCTGGCCTCAAACAGGATGTAATCCTCCTTGCCCAGGGCCAGCTCCGCCCGCAGCAGACGTTTCACCAGCTCGTCATACAGCAGCAGCAGCAGCTCACCGGGGGACATATCGTTGATGCCCTGCTCCTTGTAGCCCTGGTAACCCTGGTAGCCTTTGATATCCATTTCTGACTCCTTTTTTGTGGGTGGTTATTATTAGTAGCCAGTACTCCCGCCCATCAGGCCGGACATGGCGGAGGCCTGGGAGTTCATCTGGGCAATCAGCTGCTCCAGACGGCTGAACTGGGTGGTGTAGCGGTCGATCTGGCTGGCCATCTTGTCGGTCCACCGGTCGATCTGGTTGTCGATGCTGTCCATCTGGCTTTTGAGGCTGTTGTTGTTCAGCGAGGTGTACGCCTTAGTGGAGCCGGCCCGCTGGATCAGCACGCCCTTGGGTTCGCCGGTGGTCTTGACGTAGGTGTTCAGGGTATTCTGCATGGTCTGCATCAGGCCATCGGTGGCAGATCCGCCCTCCTTCGTCTTGGAAAACGCGTTCTTCACCTTGTCCGGATCACTCTCCAAAGCGTTACGGAGCTTATCCTCATCCAGGGACAGGGTGGTCATGCCATTGTTGTAGGAGGTGCCGATGCCGATCTCCCGCAGGGTCTGGCCATCAGTTCCGCCCGGGGTAATGGCGCTGAGCAGCTTGCTGTACATACTGGACAGGGTGGAGTCCCCGAACAGGATGCCCTGCTTGGCCTTCTCGTTGTATGCCTTCAGCTCGCTTTCGGTATACTGCTCCTCCTGCTCGGCGGTGAGGGGCTCATAACGGGTCGTACCGTTCTTATAGGCCGGCTGCGTAGAATAGGCATTCTTCAACTCGGTAGCCATCTCGTTGTAGTCGTTGACAAACTCCCGGATGGCGTCTACGATCTTGTCGCTGTCGGTGGAGGTCTCAAAGGTGATAGGCTCGTAATCCTCGCCGTCCTTGCCCACGGCCTCAAAGGTGTTCTTCACATTGACGGTCAGCCCGTCGATGTCGAAGCTGTTGCTGGAGCGGGTCAGGTTTTCAAACCGCTTGCCGTTGATCTCTACATCCATGACGGCGTCCTGGCCAGTGGAATAGCTGGCATAGGAATTGGACGGAACCTTAATCTCGGGAGCGTCCTTGTCGCTTGCCTTGCCCTCCCGAAGCGTAAAATCCCAGCTCTTTCCATCCTTGGTGACTTCAAGTTCACCGGTGAGTTCATTGATCGAGATCGAACTGCCGAAGAAACTACTGGGATCATTCAATTGATCCAGGACATCCTGAACCGTGTCATCAGCATTGACCCAGAAACTTGTCGTCACGTTCCCCGGGACATCAATCGTAATTTCCTTTCTGCCATCCGTCCCGAAATCCACGCCAAAGACATCAGCGAATTTACTTTCCCCACTGATTGCTTGATTCTGGGGCGCGCTGAACATACTTTTGGCTGCGCCGCCGAACTCGATCTTGCTGGTAGACCCGCTCTCGGTGGCGGTGAACTTAAACTCGTTGGTCAGCTTGGAATAGCTTACCTTCACCCCTGCGCTGGTGTTGGAATTGATGGAATTCACCAAGCTCTCCAAAGTGGTGTCCTCGGTGACGTTGATGTGGGCGTCATTGATCTGGAAGTCATAAATGTTCTTGCCCGTGACGGTAATGCGGAAGCCATCCTTGTCCACCCGGTTGCCCGCATCGTCCACATAGTATGTCTCGCCGCTGCCGCTGGTTTTTTCGATAGGCTTGCCGTCAATATTCTTGAAGGTGCCGCGCAGCTTGTTCTCCTGGGAGAACACCCGCGCAAAGTTATCCTCGTTCATCAGCTCGGACAGCTTCTTGCCGGTATTGACATAGTTGGAGTCGCCGCTCTTAAAGCCCAGCGCCTCCACCGCGGAGCCGCCCAGGCTCATGGTGTCACCCTCGCCGGAGGAGGTCAGGGACAGCTTGCCGTCCTCAAAAAGGGCCTCAATCTCACCCTTGCCGAAGGCCTCGCCCAGTTCCCGGTTCAGCGCGTCCACGAATTCCTCGTTCCCTCCGTTGCCCAGGCCCTCCAGCACATCGTTCATCTTGATCCTTTTAGTGGTGCCGTTGAAGGTAATGCCCAGCTCCTTGTCAGCCAGATACTCCTTGACGGAGGTATCCTCGGTCAGCTTGCCGGGGCTTGTCAGAACGTTCTTACCCGCCAGATCCCCGATCTTGCCGGTGGATGAGCTGATCTTCACCGTATTGCCGCTGCCCAGCCCGTCGGAAAAGGTGATGCGGCCGGTCGCGTCCAACTCCAGCTTGATGGCCTTGTCGGCGGTGGTGGTTTCCTGGAAACCATTCTTGGTGTAGTTGTACGTCACTTCGCTCAGCTTGTTCTTGACGGCCTGAAGGAACTTCTCGCTCTCGCCGGCGTCCTCCTTCACTGTGCCGTCATCATTGTAAACCACGACGTCGTTCAAATTTTCCAGCTCGTCAAACTTGATGTCAAAGGTGGCGCCGTTGGTGCCGCCGTACTGGAAGGTCAGGGAGCCGGACACCGTGCTCACCGGAATCTCGCCGGTGATGTCAAACGCCTCACCGGTGATGCCGCCGTTGACGTCGCCGAAAGCAGTCCCCGCCCCGGACACGGTATAGGACGCGGCCTTCGCCAGCTGCTTCACGGCGTTGATCTTCACATCGCTGGTGGTCCTGCCGCTGGCGGAGATCTTGTCGGCGTAGGTGCCCTTGACAACGGTGTTCACCGCGTTGTTGAAGAAGCTGGAGCTGAGCAGGTTGGTCTTGGAGGAATAGGAGGTGTACTTGGTATTGAAGTTCACCGCCTTGTCGATGATGCTGCGGTAGGCCTCCTGCTGCCACTCAATCTTGGTGCGCTTCTTGGTCAGGTTCTGGATCTTCAGCTTGATGCCGGACACAGCGTTTTCGATCATGGACTCGGTGTCCATACCGCTGGCCAGGCCGCTGAGTACATTGCGGTTGCCGTAAATACTGCTGAGGGAACTGGTGCCGTTGACCATGCTGGTAATTGATGCCATAATTGGATCGCTCCTTTCCGAAACTCCAAGGGCATAGTAATGCCGAAACATATCCGCCGGGGATTTTACAAAAAATTTTCAGAGTTTTTTTGTTCTACCTCTGTTTTTTTTTATCGACCTGTAGTATAGTTAACTTAAGAGTTTTCCCCAAGTTTTTGCAATCAAGGAAGTAGAGAGGGAGGGAATATTCCTTGACACAAATCATTACCGTCACCAACCAAAAAGGCGGCGTTGGCAAAACCACCACCGCCGCTTCGCTGGTTTGCGGCCTGCGCCAGCGGGGGGCCAGCGTACTGGGCATCGATCTTGATCCCCAGGGCAATCTGGGCTTCAACCTGGGCCTGGACGTGGGCACGGAGAAAACCGTCTACGACGTGATCAGGGGCGACTGCCCCATTGAGGCGGCCATCCAGTCCACCGAGTATGGCGACGTGCTGCCCTCGGACATCATGCTGTCCGCCGCCGAGATGGAGTTCACCGCCCCCCGCCGGGAGTTCATGCTCAGCGACTTGCTCACCAGTGTGCGCTCCAAGTACGACTTTATCATCATCGACACGCCGCCGGCGCTGAATATACTCACCGTCAACGCCTATGTGGCCTCCGACGGGCTTATCGTTCCCATGGAGGCGGAAGTGCTCAGCCTGGTGGGCGTCACCCAGCTCCAGGAAACTATTGAGACGGTACGCGCCACCTTCAACCCCCATCTGAAGGTGCTGGGCATTCTGATCAACAAGTTCAACGGCCGCCTCACCCTGTCCAAGGACATCCTGGAGATGGCCCAGGTGGTGGCGGAGCAGCTGGACAGCCGGGTGTTTGAGGCCAAGATCCACCGGGGCGTCGGCGTGGCGATGGCCCCTGCCCACGGGCAGACGGTGCTCACCTACCAGCCCGACTCCCGCCCCGCCCAGGACTTCCTGTCCATCATCGACGCGGTGGCCGGGGAGCGCTTCCCCCGCCCCAAGCCGAAATCCAGGCTGAAATATATATCTCAGTTTTTTAACTGAAACCAAGTAAATTTGAGTAAGGAGAATCTGCAACCATGGCTAAGGACAACAAAACCAGCAAAACCGCGCGGGTGATGAACCTGCTGAGCAAAAAAAACGACCCCGCCGCTGCCGCCAACGATGCGCCGGAGGCAGCCGCCCCTGCCGCGCCCGCAGCTCCTGTCCCTCCCATCGTCACCTCCATGGCCCCCGACGCCGCTGTCTCCGTGAAAATCAAAAACGCCCTGGAGGACGCGTTGGAAAACGAGCTGGGCTCCGCCGCCCCGGAGGTTCCCGCGCCCCAGCCTGAGCTTGAGCCTATGTTTGAACCCCTGCCCGAGCCCGAGCCCGAGCCCGAGCCTGAGCCCCTGCCCGAGCAGGAATCTCCCTTGAGCATTGAGGATTTTGTCGCGCTGGACATACCCGTGGCATCGGACGGGGGCGGGGATGAGAACCCGGACGACTATGTGGAGCTGGAGATCTCTGCCGGTTTGGACGGCTCCCCCGTCCAGTGGAAGGAACCCCTCATGCCAGTCAATCCCGGCTATATTAACGTCATGCAGGTGCTGGTGGAGGAAAAGGCCCCCAAGTATGTCCAGATGTTCGGCCTCTGCTCCTGCGAGCGGTGCATGGAGGACGTGAAAGCGTATACATTGAACCACCTGCCCCCCAAATATGTGGTTTTGGAGCCGGGTGACCGGATTCCCCGCCTTACGGTGTATGAGGGCAAGCTTACCAGTGACATCACGGCCCAGCTGCTTCAGGCCTGCAAGGTGGTCATGGAGCGGCCCCACCACACCCGCTGAACCCCACCAATCCAAAAACCCCCGGCAGGCATCGCCTGCCGGGGGTTTGCTGCTTAAAGCTCAGATTCAGCGGAAGACGCTTCCGGCTCCGGTTCCCCCTGACGGGGATAGGGATTTGTGAGCTGCTCCCAAAGGGTGTTCACATTCTCCATGCAGATGAAGTAGATACTGGTGATCATGTTGTCCGGGATCCCCAGCTCCTCTGCCAGGGTGGTGATCTTCTCCCAGTTTGCCGCCTCGTAGCTGAGCACCAGATCGTACAGCTTTCCGCAGCGGCCGGTATGGTGGAGCAGGGCCTCCTTGATCTCATCGGCCACCGGCACCTCAGCCAAAATCTCCTCCAGGGGGGCGGCAATCAGGTAATTCAGGGTGGAGAACATACCCATCAGGTATGCCTCCGCCTTGGAGATAGGCATATCCTTGGCGTGGTTCATCAACTCACTGCAGAAGTTAGCCCGCATGAAGGAGCGCTTGAGGAACTCCTCCGAACCGGGATCCTGCTCGTTTTCCGCGTTGCTGGCGCTGAGCAGGTAAATCCACTGCTTCAGCTGGCCCAGGCCCAGCGTCATAATGGCCTGGGTAATGGTGGTAGCCCGGTAGCGCAGGGCAAAGTAGGCGGAGTTGACCATTTTCAGCAGACCATAGGACAGGCTGGCATCCGCGGCAATCATCTGCTCAATTTCCTCCACGTTGGGCTCGTCCTTGGTAACCGCCACCATGAGCTGGAAGAAGTTGCTCTGAATATAGGCGCTGCTGTGGGCTTTGGTGGTGAGCTTATCGGCCACATACGGCCCCTCCAGCCCATCCGCTCCCAAGCTGATCGCCCGGTTGTACACACTCTCCGTCTCAATGTTGGTGACAATGCACTTGATGTTCATGCTGTGGGCAATCTCAACAGTGTTGCGGATGGTGATGTCGCTGGAGGTCTTGGCGTTGATCTTGATGAAATGGATCCCGTCCAGCAGGGCCAAGTAGCGGGGCGTGAACTGGAACTCGTTCACCGCGATGCGGTAGCCCTCCTTGGCGAACTGCTGCACCAGGTGCATGGAAAGGGGGTGGATGATCACCGCGTCGTCGATCTGGATCACCAAATCGCTCTTGTCGAACAGCCGGGGGGTCTTTTTCATCAGCAGCATGGTGGTGAAGGTCATGAAGTTCAACGTACCCCTCAGCACCTTGGGACTGTTATCGGTCAGAAAGCTGTAGATAGTGTTGGCCGCGGCAAATTCTGCGCTGGACGTAGAGCTGTCGCTGCTAAACGCCTGGTTTGCGCCGTGGTACAGGATCTCATTTCCGATGATGTTTCCAGCCGCATCCTTGATGGGCTGCCTCACGATGTATTTGCCGCTCATAGCAGTGCCTCCTATCCGAACTTAACCTCTGC
Organism: uncultured Oscillospiraceae bacterium; assembly: GCA_910579595.1. Lineage (GTDB taxonomy): Bacteria > Bacillota > Clostridia > Oscillospirales > Oscillospiraceae > Enterenecus. The sequence goes on along the minus strand of CAJTVM010000002.1, from coordinate 33,769 downwards.
CGTGCCTTCTGTCGAATTGCTCCAGCAGATGATCCATCACGTCCACCAGGTGCCCGATCTCTGGCTTGGTCAGCTGCTCATCCGCACCCAGATCCTTACCCTTCAGGCGCATCTCCTCACTGATCAGGGAGGAGAAGATCACCAGGGGAACCTCTTTAAACCGGCTGCCGCTCTCCTTCACCAGCTTGGTCAACCGGTGGCCGTCCATCTGGGGCATCTCGATATCGGTGATAATCAGCGCCACATCCTGTTCCAACTCATGATCGGCGGGCAGGACGCTGAGCGCGTCCCACAACTCCTGACCGTTAGGGAACATCCGCAGATTGACATAATTGGCCTTGCGCAGGGAATTTTCAATCATCTTGCTCAACAGGGCGGAGTCCTCCGCCACCCAAATGGGCCTATCGTTGCGGTCACGGGGCCCCATCTGCTCCACCTCGGAGATTTGGATGCTGGTCTCCGGGGCGATCTCGGCCACAATGCGCTCAAAGTCCAGGATGGTAACCAGCTCGCCCTCGCACTGGGCGATGCCGGTGGCCACACTCTCCGCGCCGCCGGACACCGTCTTATCCGGCTTGGAGATGTCCGTCCAGGAGATCCGGCTGATGCGGTCCACGGCGTGCACCCGGAAGGCAATGTACATTTTGTTGAAATTGGTAATGATAAAGATATCTTTCTCGCCCTTGGGGCTTTCCGCACCCAAGTACTGGGGCAGATCCACCACGGTGATCACCATGTCGCGGGGCTTGAAGATGCCCTCCACCGACGGGTGCGCGTGGGGCATGGGCTTCACCGGCGCGGAGATCATGATCTCCTTGACCTTGGCCACATTGATGCCGAACAGATTGCCCCCGATGGTGAATTTCATCACTTCGATCTCATTTGTCCCAGACTCCAGCAGAATGCCATGCTTGTTGTCTTCCATCTTTTCCGACTCTCCCTTCATTCTTGCTCTGTCAAATGATAAGCTCCGGACGCCCGTAGCTGCGCACACAGCCCAAGCCGCTGTTTACATCAAAAAGCAGGGTGCGGGCCACGGTGCCTCCCACGTCCTCCTTCAGCAGCCGGATGCCTTCCTTCTTCAGGTTCATGTGGACACTCTCGATATTGCGCTGGCCGATGTTGCCCAGGGACGCGCTGCCCGTCTCGAACATCTTAGCGCCGCCGGCAATCTTGGCGGTAATCCGTGTCCGGCGGGCCCCCATGGCCTCCATCTGCTTCAGCGTTTCCTTGATTCCTGTATCTGCGTACTTCATAACGTTGGTTCGGCCTGCTTCCATGTTGATCGGCAGCATAATGTGCACCAGCGCACCTAGCTTGAGCATCGGGTCATGCAGGCAGATTCCAATGCACGAACCCAACGCGTACGTGATCAACATTCCCTCCCCTTTGGCAAGCTTCATATCAGCGATTCCGATGGTGATTTTGCCATTACTCATCACTTACGCCCAGCTTCCTCAAAAGAGCATTCAAAGACCGGAGATCCGGCGACATCAGCAGGCGGCAGGGAACCTGCTTATTCTCGCACACAAAGTTGCCTCCGATGGTCATAATATAGTCGGACTGCCCGCCGTACTCCGCCATGGGCACGGCCAGGATGGCCCCTTGCATATCCACGGTAAACGCGGGCACCGTCAGTGTGACATCCAGTCCGGCTAAGCCGCTCAGCGCGTTGATAAAGGTGGATATCATAATGTTGCCTACTTCGATCAGGCAGGAGTTTTCCAGATCCGCCAGCTGTGCGTAGTCGGAAATTCCCGCGCCCAGCACGCTTTCCAGTACAAGGTTGACGAAATCCAGCTGCTGGCAGGAAAGCATGATGCCGTTGATCTGCCCGCCCATCTTTACCAGCACACCAGCGGTGATCTCCTCCGGCCCGCCGATCCACTCAATAGCCTCGTTGTAGCCCATGATGCGCACCTCGGGCAGGGTGATGCGCACCTCTCGCTGTAACATCTGGGACAGGGCGGTAGCCGCGTTTCCGGTGCCCATACTGCCGATCTCCCGCAGCGTGTCCAGCTCCAGAGAACTCAGCTCGTTATAGTTTTTAATTGCCATTCCATTCCCTCCTGTTAAGTGCGCAGATTGTTAATGGTGCTCTCAATCTCATCGGAGGTGATCACCATTTTCAGCGCCGCGCCATAGGCTCGCTGGGCCTCGATGACCTTGGTCAGCTCCTCGCCCAAGTCGGCGTTGGAGCGCTCCAGATATCCTCTGACCAACTTCCCAGTGCCGTACCAGAGGTTGCCGTTCTTGTCAATGGGGGCGTAGCGGGTCTCGTCCAGCTGGGTCATACCGTCGTAGTTGGCAAAGTCGAAAATACCCACGGGCAGATCGTCCTCGGGATTTTCAATCTCGATCATCCCGCCGTCCTTGCTGAGCACAAAGCGCCCAGCGCCGTCCCCCAGGTAAAATACCTGCTCCATCACCGGCTGGCCATTCTCGTCCACCATACCGTTGGCCCGCTCCAGGGAGGACATCATAAACGCGCCATTGCGGGTGAAGGACACGTCCCCAGTGGCGAGATCCACCAGCCCAAAGAAGCCTTCCCCCTCGATGTAGTAGTCCAGCAGCCGCCCGGTGTCCGCCGGACCGCCTTGGGAATAGTCGGTGGAAGTCATGAGCATTTTGGTGCCCACACCCATGGGCAGCTGGGTATTGGCCTCGCCATTCAGCGCGCCACGGTGGTTCTGGTACATCAGGGCGGAGAAATAGCTCTTGTCGGCTTTAAAGCCGTAGGTGTTCACATTGGCGATGTTGTCGCCGTGGACATTCAGGTGGTAAAGCTGCTGCTGTGCGCCCACCGCGCCGATATAGAAGGATTGATTCATACTACCTCACCTCATCACAGCCGGCCCACGTCGCTGGCGGCGTGTCCCATAACCTCGTCGTACATTTTGGTCACCGACGCGCAGCTCTGCAGCGCCCGCTGGCAGGTGATCATGTCGGTCATCTGCCGGATCAGCTCCACGTTGGAGCGCTCCACATACTTCCACAGCAGGCTGGGGTTTTCCGCCGCCTCCGCCCCATCGCCGGTAAAAAAGCCGTTGCCGTCATGCTCCAGCTCGGCGGTGTCGTCAAAGGTGTACACCCCCACCTGCCCCAGGAAGCCGCCGTCCTCGTTGAGGATGTTCCCCTGGGCATCGGCGGTGATCTTGTCGGTCTGGAGCAGGATGCGCTGACCCTGAGGATCCATCACGTAGCCCCGGCCGGGGAAGCACAAATAGCCCTCCTCGTCCAGGGAGAAGCTGCCCGCCCGGGTATAGGTGGTGTTGCCCTCCTCGTCCTGGATGGCAAAGAAGCCCTCCCCCATGATGGCGAAATCCAAGGGGATGTTGGTAGGCTCGGGTATCCCCTGCTCATGATTGACGTAGATCTCACTATTGGCCCGGATGTAGCTCTGCCGGCCGATATCAGTATAAATTTTCTCCTTGTTGCCCACCCGTGCGTACATCACATCGTCAAAAGTAGTGGCGGTGTACCGGCTCTCCTTGAAACCCGCGGTGGAAACATTCACCATGTTGTTGCCCACCACGTTCAGGTGCCGCTGCTGGGTAAGCATTCCAGAGGTGAGGTTGTAAAAGCCTTTGAACATACTATCACGCCTTCTTCCGCTTTTTAGAGGTTTTTGCTGGGGCTTCGCTGTTCATATAGGAGCCCATATGCTCCCGCAGCTTCTGGATGGCGCGGGAGTGGATCTGGGAGATGCGCGGTTCGCTCACTCCCATCACCTGAGCAATCTCTTTCATATGGAGGTTTTTCTCATAATAAAGGGACAGCACAATCTGCTCATTTTCCTGGAGGGAGGCGATTCCGCCCGCCAACATCTCCTGCAGCTCCCGATCCTCCAGCACCAGCTCCGGCTGGAGCTTGGGATCCTGATCGGATACCTCAAAGTGGTAGCCCTCCATATCCCGGGCATCCATCAGCGCGTCCAGGGACAGGGTATTGGACAGCGCCACCCGGGCCGCTTCCTTCTGGTACTTGTCAGTGGGAATGCCCAGCTGCTGGGCCACCTCCTGATCCGTAGGGAACCGGCCCAGCTCGTTGGCCAGGGTGGACACCGCAGCATCGATCTCCTTGGCCCGCTGCCGGATGTTCCGCGGCAGCCAATCCTGCTTCCGGGCCAGGTCGATGACCATGCCCCGGATACGTTTGGCCACATAGGTCTCGAACTTGATGCCCTTCTCCGGGTCGAACTTGTCGATGGAACTGAGCAGGGTGAGGATGCCCTCGCTGACGATGTCGTCCACCTGGGCAAAGCTGCTGTATACACCCCGGATTTGCAGGGCGGCGCTTTTGATCAGCCCCTCATACCGCAGCACCAGGGGCCATTTCAGCGCCTCGTCCCCTGTGCGCTTGTAGAGGGCCAGCAGGTCGGGCGTTTCCATGGCCTCAATCTCGGCCTCGGTGTATTGCCGTTCCAGCATTTCCATGCTCATGAGCCCACCGCCCTTCTCTGGGCCATCAGGGGCGACTCGGTGGTGATGTTGCCGAGGGCCTGGATCTGTACGCTGTTGGTGATCTCATTAAAGGACAGCACGTAAACATTGGGATAGAACTGGCTGATCATCTTGCTGAAATAGCCTCGAATCACCTGGCTGACCAAGATTACCGGCGTCTGGGACAGGTCGCCGAACTTCTTCAGGTGCTCGGCGAGCTGGGAGATAATGGTTTGCATCAGCTCGGGGCCCATGGCCAAGTACACGCCCTGCTCGTTGCGGGTGAGGGAGGAGATAATCCGCTTCTCCACCTCGGCGTCCAAGGTGATGACCCGGAGCTGCCCATCCTCGCAGAAGCGCCTCGTGATGGTACGAGCCAACGCGCCGCGTACCTGCTCAATGGTCATGTCCAAATCCCTGCCCTGGGAGAAGGAATCTGCGGCGGTCTCCACAATGGTAGCCAGATCCTTGATTGGCACCCCCTCCTGGAGCAGGCTGCGCAGCAGCTTTTCCAGTTTTGCGTAGGGGACGATCCCCGGCACCGCCTCCTCCACAAGCTCCGGGGCGGACTGCTTCAGATTTTCCACCAGGCGGATGGTTTCCGCCCGATCCAGCAACTCGTAAGCGTGCTTTTTCACCGTCTCCGCCAAATGGGTCAGCATGACGGACAGGGGGTCGATGACGTTGTAGCCGTAGATCTCCGCCATCTCCTTGTTCTCCGGCAGAATCCACCGGGATGGGATGCCGTAGGCCGGCTCGATGGTTTCGATGCCGTCGATCTCCCCCAGCGGATTGGGCGGCTCAAGCGCTAAATAGTAGTCCACCAGGATCTCGCCCTCGGCCACCACCTCGCCCTTGACACGGATAGCGTACTGGTTGGTGCCCAGGGATGACGAGTCGTGGAGGCGGATGGCGGGGATGACGAAGCCCATATCCTGGGCGTACTGCCGCCGGAAGATGACGATTCGGCTGGTGAGCTTGCCGCCGTGGCGTTCGTCCACCATGGGGATCAGGCTGTAGCCAAATTCCATCTCCACCGGCTCCACCGACAGCAGGGTGTAAACATTATTGATATCCCGGTAGTAGTCGTTTTCGCTGGGCGCGGCCAGCTCCGGGGCTTCCTCGGGGGCCTGGGCCGCCGCAGTCTCCGCCTGGGCAGCCGCAGCCATCTGACGCATCAGGAAGTAGCCGCCGGCAATCAGGGCCACACCGCCGATCATCAGCGGGACGGTAGGCGTGCCGGGGATCACGGCCAGAATGGCCAGGATGACGCCGGTGGTCAGGATGGCCCGGGGCTGGGCCAGGAACTGGGCGGTAACATCCGTGTTCAGGCTGCCGTCGGACACGGAACGGGTAACGATCATGCCGGTTGCGGTGGAGATCATCAGGGACGGGATCTGGGACACCAGGCCGTCGCCGATGGTGAGGATGCAGATCTCACTCATCGCCTCGCCCGCACTCATCCCCCTGCTCATCATACCGATGAGCAGGCCACCCACCAGGTTGATCACCGTGATGATGATGGACATGGTGGAGTCGCCCTTGACGATCTTGGTGGCGCCGTCCATGGCGCCGTAGAAGTCGGCTTCCTTTTGGATCTTCTCCCGGCGGATCCGGGCGGCCTGTTCGTCGATCAGGCCGGAGGACAAATCGGCGTCAATGGCCATCTGCTTGCCGGGCATGGCGTCCAGGGTGAACCGGGCGGCAACCTCGGACACGCGCTCCGCACCCTTGGTGATGACAATGAGCTGCACCAGCACGATGATGAAGAAGATGACGAAACCGACTACAATATCACCCTGGGTGATAAGCTGTCCGAAGTTGCGGATGACCACGCCGGGGTCGCCGGTGGTGAGGATCATCCGGGTACTGGACACGTTCATGCCCAGCCGGAACAGGGTGGTAATGAGCAGCAGGGATGGAAAAATGGAGAAATCCAGTGCCTCCGAGATGTTCATGGTGATCATCAGGATCATGACGGACAGCCCGATGTTGATCACCAGCAGGATGTCCAGGATGGCGGGGTTCAACGGGATGAACAGGAACATGACCACGACCACCACAAACAGGGATATTGCATTGTTGGTAATGCGCTTCAGCATGGGTGGTCACCTCCTCGTCGGAGCAAAGCCTGAAAGACGGCTGTGCGGGGCTTTGCTACTTCACGATCTGCTTCCTGTCGTTCAGCTTGAAAATGTACACCAACACCTCCGCCACCGCTTCATACAGGCTGGGTGGGATGAACTGGTTTAGCTCCGCCTCGGCGTACAGCGCCCGGGCCAGCGGGACGTTCTCAATCACTGCCACCTTGTGCTGTTCAGCGATCTCTACGATCTTCATGGCCACGTTATCCTGGCCCTTGGCCAGCACGATGGGGGCGTCATCCTCTTCCGGCTTGTACCGGAGGGCCACGGCGAAGTGGGTCGGGTTACGGATGACCACATCCGCCCCGGGCACCTGCTGCATCATGCGCTGCTGGGCCCGGCGGCGCTGGATCTCCTTGATCTTCCCCTTCACCTGGGGGTCGCCTTCCATCTGTTTATATTCTTCCTTTACTTCCTGCTTGGTCATTTTCATCTGCCGCTCGTAATCCCACCACTGGTAGAAAAAGTCCATGGCGGCCACCGCCACAAAGGCGATGCAGATTCGAATCACCATGGCCCACGCCACCTCCACCAGGTGGACCACTGCGGCGGACAGATCCGTGTACAGGTAGTTGGAGCTTTCCAGGAACATATCCCGGATGCTCAAAAAAATGATTGCCAGCAGGATGACGATTTTGATCAGATTCTTCAGCGTCTCAATGACGCTTTTCAGGGAAAACAGCCGCTTGATACCTTGCAGGGGACTGAGACGGCTGAACTTAGGACGAAGGGACTCGGTGCTCACCAGAAAACGGGTCTGGGCAAAGGTGGCCGCCACAGCGCATAAAATCGCCACCGCCACCAGCGGCCCCACGGTCTTGCCCATGGTCACTATCCCCTGGACTGCCAGCTCACCGGACACGCTGCCCACCTCCCGGGATTCCTCCCCCATGGTGGTCAGGCACAGCATCATGAACTTGGCCATCTCGTTGGCAAAGGAGCTGGTCAGCAGCCACAGCGCGCCAAAGGTGCCCAGCAGGCTGGCCACCGCCACCGCATCCCGGCTCATGAAAACGTTGCCTTTTTTTCGTTCGTCCCGTCGCTTTTTTGGCGTTGCTTTTTCTGTTTTATTTCCCTCGGGCAACGTCCATCCCCCCCTTGCCGCCGCAGCCGCCCCCCATCCCTGTGGGGCGACGCCGGGAGGGGAGGGTCAAATCACGCATCCTGCCGCGCTATCCGGCGCTCAGGAGCAGGATCTCGTGGAGCGTATCCAGCATGACGCGCTCCGCGTCAATCAAAAACTCGCTGAATGGAATCAGCAGCATAAACAGCAGGGCCAAGCCCACGATCACTTTCAGCTCGATGTTGATGGCAAACACGTTGATCTGGGGGATCACCTTCATCAGCACCCCCATGCCCACCTGGGCAATCAGTTCCGCCACCAGCACCGGCATACACAGCTTTACCGCCAATATCGTACACTGGATAAACAGTTCCAGCAGGTACTGATACACGGATGTGCCGATGGACACCGCTCCCAGTGGAACGATTGCCTCCGACGTAAGGAAAATCCGCAGCAGGGTAAGGTGTCCGCCCCCGGCGAAAAACAGCAGCGTCATGAGCACATTGAGGATCATGCCGCTCACCGAGAGGTTGGCCGACGCCCCGGCATCGTACATCTGGTTCATGGTCATGCCCATCTGGGTGTCGATCATGGAACCCGCCAGCTGGGGGATGTAGAAAAAGAAATTTACCGCCATCCCCAGCAGGAAGCCCAGCGCCAACTCCAGCAGCATATGCATCATGAACATCACCAGCCCCGATGGGACCGGAACCTCCTGGGTGGTCACTCCCAGGACAAACCAGGAAAGCACCAGCGCCATACCGGTTCGGAAAACTGCGGGGATATTGTTGCGCCCCAAAATCGGGTTAAAGAGGACAAATCCACTTACTCGGGCGCTGATATAGAGGAACAGGGTCAGCCCCGACCAGTCAAACATGGATTACCCGCCCCCCGTTCAACTGGCCACCAGATCAAAAATCTGGATGGTATAATCCTTCAGGGTATCCAGCATCCAACCACCTGCCAGCAGAAGCACCGCAATCACCACGATGAGCTTCAGCGCAAAACCGATGGACTGCTCATGGATTTGGGTCACCGCCTGGAAAATCGCCACCACCACGCCCACCAGCATACTCAGCAACAGCATGGGGGCGGACAGCTTGATAGCCACGCCCACAGCGTCCCGCACCAGATCCATTACCTGTGTGGTATCCATGGCTTCTCCTTTCGGGGTTCATCAGTTCACACCTCGGATCAGGCTGGAGAACATCAGCTCCCAGCCATTGACCGAGATGAACAACAGCAGCTTGAAGGGGGTTGAGATCATGGCCGGCGGCAACATAATCATGCCCATGGACATCAGAGTTGAGGAGACTATTACGTCAATGAGCAGGAACGGTATGTAGAGCAGGAAGCCGTTAAAGAACGCCCGCTGGAGCTCCGTGGTCATGAAAGCAGGCACAATCACCCGCAGGGGCAGATCCGTGGCAATGCCGTTAAACTCCTCATTGTCCTCAGGCACATCCATCTGGGCCAGATCGCAGTACATCCGCACGGTGGTTAACTCCGTGTTGTTCAGCATGAACTCCTTCAATGGGACAACCGCCCGGTCCAAAAATTCCTCCCCGCCGATCTCCTCGTTGGTATATGGCTCCCAGGCTTCCGTCTGAATGCGCACCAGCACCGGGTTCATGGTGAGCAGGGTGAGAAACAGCGCAATCCCCACCAGCACTACGTTGGGCGGGGTCTGCTGGGTGCCCATAGCGGTGCGCAGGAAAGAGAGGGAGATGATATACCGCGTAAACGAGGTCATCATCACCAGCAGGGAGGGCAAGAGGGCGATCATGGTGGTGAGGAACAGGATTTCCAGCGTCTGTACGCTGTCGCCGTTGATATTGATCAAGCTGTCTGTGGGCATCCCAACCTCACCTCGGTTTCTTTTGCTTGAGTACAGTGCGCAGCGCCTCGCCAAAGCTGGGGGGCGCAGGCTGATCAGAGGACGGCGCGTACAGCGCCTCGGCCTCCTCCCGGGTCATCTCCTTCAGCAGCGAGACCCCCGAGGGGGCCACCCCCAGCAGCAGGTACTTTTCCCCCGCCTTCACCAGCGCCACGCTCTGATCCCGCCCCAGAGAGAGGCGGGAGAGCACCTTGAATCTGTCCGAGCCGCCGGACAGGCCCAGTTTGCCGATTCCCCTGCCCGCCACATATTTGGTGAACAGGTAGGCCAGCACAATGATGACCAGCACGCACGCCAGCATCCACACCAGGGAGAGCAGGCTTTCCAGCCCGCCGCCCTGCCTTCCGCTGGATAATACGATCATCAGGCTATCGCTGCGAGGCATTTTCGTCAGGGCGCACCCAAGATGGAGGTAACGGTCTTGAGCACACGGTCAGGCTTAAAGGGCTTGACAATAAAGTCCTTGGCGCCGGAGCGCACTGCGTCCATAACCATGGACTCCTGGCCCATGGCGGAGCACATGACCACGTTGGCGCTGCCGTCCTTGGCGCGGATGGCCTTCAGGGCCTCCAAGCCGTCCATGTTGGGCATGGTGATGTCCATGACCACCAGATCGGGGGCGATCTCGCCAAACTTCTCTACCGCATCAGCGCCATCCACGGCCTCGAACACCTCGGTGTAGCCGTTCTTGACCAGGGTGTCCTTGATCATCTTGCGCATGAAAGCAGCATCGTCCACTAACAGAATTTTCTTAGCCATGGTATTGATCCGTCCTTTTTCAATTTATGTTGTATGCCTCGCAGGGAGGCCGCTGGGGCTATGTTTATTTACCAGAAAGGGACTCAATGCTGGGAGTCTGTACGATTTCCGTAATTCGGACACCAAAGTTGTCCTCAATGACCACAACCTCGCCCCGGGCGATGCACTTGCCGTTGACAAACAGATCCACCTGGTCGCCCGCCAGCTTATCCAGCACCACCAGGGAGCCCTTGGCAAACTCCAGGATGTCCTGCACCTTCCTACGGGCCCGTCCGATTTCCACTGTCACCTGGAGGGGCACCTCCATGATGAGATCAAGGTTCTGGGCCTGCTCCTTGCCCAGCCGTTCTGTGGCGTCAAGCTGCTCCATGGGCATCGGCTTGGTGGCGATAACCTTGGGCTCCGGGGGCGCCTTCTGGGGCTGCTCGGGCTGGGGCGGATAGGGGTAGGGATACGGCGGATAGTACATCGGGGGATACCCCATATAGCCGCCCTGCATCTGGCCGTCGGGGCCGGGCATGGGGTAGGAGGGCATGGGCATCTGCCCAGGCTGGGGCATCTGCGCCGCCGGTGCGCCCTGGGGCGGTGTCTGCGCGGCAGGCGCGGGGGCGGGGGCGGGTGCGGGCACCGGATCGGGCGCGGGGGCCGGATCGCCGCCCATCCCCGACAGCATCCGTTCGATCTCCTCCTGGCTCATCTTCTTGTCGCCGCCGCCGGAGGGTTCCGGCGCGGGGGCCGGGGCAGGCTCCGCAGAGCCGCCGCCCGACAGCATCCGTTCGATCTCCTCCTGGCTCATCTTCCGATCGCCGCCGGAGGGCTCCGGCGCGGGAGCCGCCGTGCTGCCCATCAGCATGGCCTCGATCTCCTCCTGGCTCATCTTCTTGTCGCTGCCGCCGGAGGGTTCCGGCGCGGGGGGCGCCGGGGCAGGCTCGGGGGCCACGGTGGGTTCGGGAGCTGCGGCAACAGCCTCACCCTCCAGGCCCAGACCCTTCAGCAACTCCTGGGCCAGTTCCACGGACATGACGTTCATAAACTCGCTTTCCAGCGCGTTTTCAATTTTCAGGAAGAATCTGACTACCACCACCTGTTCGGCGCCGACAGGCATATGATCTTGCTTAAACTGTTCCAGATCGTCCAACTCAAAGGATTCCGGCGTGGAAATATCCACCCGGAAACCCAGAAAATCGGACATGGCCGTGGCCGCCGAGCCCATCATCTGGTTCATGACCTCGCACACACAGCTGATAGTCAGCTCGTTGAGTTCGAATTCCTCATCCGGCGTCTCCATACCCATGAGGATGTCCACGATAACCTTGATGTCGCTGCGCTTGAGCAGCATGATGTTGCTGCCCTCCAGACCCTCGACATACCTAATTTCAACCCCGATCGCCGGCTCCAGGTTGCCCAGGGAAAACTCCTTGACATTCACCACCGAAACCGTGGGTGTGGTGATATCCACCCGGTGGTCCAGCATATTCGACACCGCAGTGGCAGAGGAGCCAAGGCTGATATTCATCATTTCGCCCAAGGCGTCTATCGCCATTGGGCTGAACATTTCCTTCTCCATCGGTTACTCGCTCCTTTGCTCGGCCGAATAGCAGACTTCGTCTATCTTGATGGCCATGTTTTTCTTGTGGGTACCCATGCGTCCGGTAAACCACTGGTAGCCCCCGATTTCCAGGAACACCGGCGAGTCCTTCGGCCGCCCTAAATCCAATACATCGCCTACGCTCAGGTGGTAGATATCGCTGAGGGACAACTGGGTATCCCCCAGTTCCGCCACAATTTCCAGCGTGGACTCACGCAGCTGGTCGAAGATCTCCTCGGAGTTGTCCTCGCTGGCCATCTTGCGGCCCAGGCTCTCCCGGTTGACCTCGGCGAAGATGCTGGTCAGTACGCTGCCCGGAAGGACAATGCTCAAGCGGCCCTCGCTGCCGCTGAACTCCAGCTTCATGTCTACCAGCACCACCGTCTCGTCCAGATTCAGCAGCTGGACCAAGGTTGGGTTGACCTCTGTGCGGTTGTAGTCGAAGGTAATGGGCACGTAATTTTCCCAACTGTTGCCCATCATGCGTACAATGTCCTTCATCAGGTACTCGTACAGCTGGAGCTCCAAGTCGGTATAGGCATACCCGGTTGGGACGTCCCGGGCCGTCTCATTCTCGCTGCCCATCATCCTGTCCATCATCCCAAGGGCGGTGGAGGTGGACAGGTAGACCATCACCGGATCCTCCGCCAGCACGGACGTGCCGTTCTCCTCCTTGGGCTGGATGGTCACGTCCACCATCGCCAGCACGTCCCCTTCGGTGAGGGCGTTGTTAAACTCGAAAAACTTCTGTTCCTCAATGCTCTCCACCTCGAGCTCGCAGGTTGTGCGCAGCTGACCGTTCAGCCGGGAACTGATAACCCGTGTATAGTTCTCGAAGATGCCGTTGAGCATCTTGATACGATCCTTCGTAAACTTGCGGGGGGTGGTGAAATCGTATTTCCGGTACTTTTTCTCCGGTTTTTTGTCCTCCGCTTGGTCTGCATCGCCACCGCTGCGCATGGAGTTGAGCAGCGCATCGATTTGACTTTGCGACAATACCTCCGGCATCGAATCACCTCACCTGAATCTTACGTCTTCTTGGGCTGCTGTTATGGGTTCTGGCTCTCGGCTGGCTGGACGCCTATTCCACCCTCAGATGTCAGAACGGCCAGCTCCTTGTACAATTCCGAACCGATCTCCTTGGCGCTGATCACCAGTTCTACCCGGCGGTTAGGCGCCTTACCCGCCTCGCCCTGGTTGTTGCCCACGGGGTGCCATTGCCCCTTGCCCTCGCCGGAAAGCCGCGCGGGATGAATGGTGGTATGCTGATGAATATAAGCGGCCACCCTTGCGGCACGGGCGCCGGAAAGCTCCCAGTCCCCCACCGGATCGTTGGGCCGGTCGTCGTACTCCTGGGCGGTGTGGCCTTCCACCTTGATCTCCTCAATGGCGTACTTGGACTGCTCCAGAATGGAGCAGATGCCGTCCAGCACCACATAGGACTCCGGGAGCAGATCTGCCCTATCCGGCATAAACATGGCCCGATCCATGAGGGTCACGTAGATAAGGCCGCCATCCATGGAAACCGACACGGCGCTGTCCAGCCCATCCTGCTTGGCATACTGCTGGAATGCCGCGAACAGTTCCTCCATCATGTTCTCGACCTCGTTCTGGGCGTCCTCGATCTCGTCCAGGCCGGGCTGTTCGTTCCCCACCTCCGGGTCGGCAAAAGGCCCGCTGTTGCCCTCCGGATCGGTCTGCGTGATAATCGCGTTGGGGTTGAATGATTGAATGATGGCCTTCATCTTGTCCTCGCTGATGCTGGACATGGAATAGAGCAGGACGAAGAAGCACAGCAGCAGGGTTACCATGTCGCCGTATGTATCCATCCAGTTGGCGCCGCCTTCGCCCCCGCCTTTTTTCTTTTTCGCCATAATGGGTTCCCCTCCTTATGCCGCGGGCTTACGCCTTACTCCTCGCCGCTGGATCCGCCCGCGTCGCGGTCTTTCTGGGAGATGTAGGTCAGCAGCTTCTCCCGAAGGGCCTTAGGGTTCTCACCGGACTGGATGGACATGATACCCTCCACGATGATCTCCTTGCACAGCACTTCCTCGCCGTCACGGATACGCAGGTTGTTGCCGATGGGGCCAAAGATCATGTGGGCCAGGATACAGCCGTACAGCGTGGTCACCAGGGCGGTGGACATACTGCCGCCCAGGTCGCCGCCGCCGCTGGTGGGATCCATCGTACGCAGCATATTGATCAGGCCCACCAGCGTACCCACCATGCCGAACGCCGGGGCCACAGAGGACGCCTTGTCGTACAAGGCCGCCGAATCCTCATGCCGGGCGGACATACACTCAATGTCGTTCTCCAGGATAGCCCGTACCTTGTCCGGATCGTTGGCATCCACGATGAGCATGATGGCCTGCTTGAAGAAAGGATCCTCCTGCTCGTTGGCCTTGCTCTCCAGTGCCAGCAGGCCGTTCTTACGGGCGGTCTGGGCCAGGTCTACCAGCTGATCGATGATGTCCATGGGCTTGAACTTGTTGGCGTTGAGCATGATGCCAAAGTGCTTGGGGATGGAACCCAGCGTCTTGCCCGGAAAACTTGCCACCACAATGGCGAAAGTACAGCCGATGACGATGAAAATACTGGCCGCGTCGAAGAAGTTCCACAGGTTGCCCAGTTCAACGGTGATGATGTCGGCGCCCTCCGGGGCGTTGGGGCCAATGTTGATGCCCATGATACAGCCCAGGAAAAAGACGACGATGGCCAGGACTACGCCGATGATGTACGTTATATTCATTGCAGCATTCTACCTCCAGCTCCGGGCGGACGAAACGCCCGGCCGGTCTATGTCGTTACCGCTTGTCTACGATGGCAATCTCGCGCTGAATGTCCATGACTTTGGCATTGTAGCGCGCGATTTTCTCTATAATCTCCTCGGTGCTTTCCCGCACCAGATAATAATCGTGGTTCATCATGACGATCTTGGATTCGGGGATAGTCTCAATATACTCGATCTGCAGGTGATTTACAAGGAATTTTTCATGGTTTCTTTTGGTTAAAACGATCATGGTGCAAACCTCCTTTTCCTGTTGATTGGGGCAGGAGCTTAGGGGGCTGGCCGGAGGCGGGGCTTCACCCGCCCCCGGCCGCGCCTTGTCATTTACTTATCAGCGCTTCATGTTGACCAGTTCCTCCAGCATGGAGTCGGTCACGGTGATGATACGGGTGTTGGCCTGGTAGCCGCGCTGGGTGACGATCATGTTGGCAATCTCCTGGGCCAGGTCGGTCTTGGACATTTCCAGGCCGTTGTTGAGGATCTGGCCCTTGGAGGAGCGCAGGCGGGCGCCGTCGATGGCATTCTTGTCGTTTGCGGCCATATTGGTCATGCCGTTTTCGCTGAGCAGCGAGCCGTTGACATAGTTGATCTTCATCTGGGAGCCCGCGCCGCCCATGGCGGAAATGGTCAGCTCGCCGGCGCCCTGCTGGGCCTTGTAGTAGCTGTTGCCGATCTGGGTCACGCCGTTGGGGTTGGTCACATGGCCCACGGCGATGCAGCCGATGGTGACCACCTGGTCGCCCAGGTCGCTGCACACGCCGGTGATAATGCCGGTGTTCTGATCCACGGTGATGTTGGTGAATTCGGCTTTGGACGCGGTGGACTCCGATACCGACGCCGGTGCGCCGTTGGCAGC
Source organism: uncultured Oscillospiraceae bacterium (assembly GCA_910579595.1). Taxonomy (GTDB): domain Bacteria; phylum Bacillota; class Clostridia; order Oscillospirales; family Oscillospiraceae; genus Enterenecus. The sequence continues at coordinate 18,232 of CAJTVM010000002.1, read as the reverse complement.
CGGCGTAAAGGTCGCGCCGTAGTCCAGGATGTGCTTGGTGGCAGGGGTACCGGTAAACTTACCGTCTTTATCGACGGACACTGTACCACCATTCGGCATATCTATGTCGCCTTCATTATAGCCGCCGCCGGCCCGGGCATAGCCCACGTGCACCGCGCCATCCTTGTCCCGGTAGACCCGGGGCACCCGCAGGGGGACGAGCTGGTCGCTGAACATGGGGTCGCCCACCTTGTTGGCCTTGCCGTTGGCCACGTCCTCATCGGTGGCAATGCCGGTGCACATGAAGCCGTACGCCACGTTGCCGTCCATATCCTTGGCCAGGTAGCCGTCGGGCATGATGTCGAAGTCGCCCACACGGGTGAGAGTGAGGGAGGTGAATACGCCGGACGTGCCCACATCGCCGGCCCCGCCGGTGAAGTTCATGGCGATATCCTTGCTGCCCACCAGGAAGAAGCCGTCGCCATCGATCATCATGTCGGTGGACTTGCCGGTGACGGAGTAGTTGCCGGAAGTCATGTCGATATCAATGGTACCGATATTCGCGCCGTAGCCAATCTGGGAGGGGTTCACGCCGCCGATGGTCTGGGTTCCATTGGATCCGCCGCTGAGGGTGGTATAGATAGAGGTCTTAAACACCGCGCGGGCGGACTTGTAACCCGCGGTATTCACGTTTGCCACGTTGTTGCCGATGACGTTCAGGTTCTGCATATGGGTTTTCAGACCTGCAATCGCCGCATACATTGCACCAGTCATGTTTGAAAATTACTCCTTTCGGTTTGGCGCCGTCCGCCCCCCCGCCAATCGGGCGGGAGGCGAAGGCATCCGAAATCCGGTCCTGCCTTAACCTATTTATTTTATTACAGGAACACGGCGCCGTCAATATTTGTAAAGATATTTTCTCTCATTTCCTCCTGAGTGATGGCGGTGATGACCTTCGCATTGGGCACATTGATGATAAAAGCATTCTCGGCGCCCATGGCCAGTATATTGGTGGCCCCTTTCGCCTGGGCCCGGATTACGCTGCCCGCCAGCTGGTCCATCAGGTCTGGCGTGACCTCGATTCCCCGCTCCTGCACCCGGGAGATGGCGTGCTTGGAGAATTCCACGCCCTGGGATGGCTGCTCGGCTTTGGCCAGCTCCTGCTGGAGCATAACCCCGAAGCCGCCGCCCAGCGTCGTCCCCCTCTGCTGTACCGGGGCCTGCTGCGCCTCCCTGCGCTGGAGTCCTGATACACGCTGGATCATCTCATGTCACCTCATTTTCATTCAGTCGGTTGGTGCACCCTGTTCGCCGCCTTCGCCCGTACCCTCGCCGCCAGTGACGCCGCCGGTTTCACCGTCTCCGCCATCCGCGCCGGGGTCTGTGGTATCGCCTACGCCGCCGGTCTCGTTATCCTCATTATCCTCATTGTCGGAGCCGCCGCCGTTAATGCCGGGGTACTTGCCGTTTTCATCGGGCAGGCGTCCCACGGCCATAATCTGGTTCAAGTTGTAGGATTTGCCGTCGCTGCCGAAGATCACCTGCTGGCCGTTCATGGTTCCGGTGCCCATCACCAGGATTTCCCGCTCCTCCAGGGTATTTCCGTCAACGATACCGATGGTGACCACCTTGCCCACAAGGGAACTGGCATAGTTCATCACGCTGGCCTCGGTCATGTTGGTCAGGGCGGAGATCATCTGCATCTGCACCATCTGGTTCATCATCTCGCTGGTGTCCATGGCGTCGTCGATGGTCTGGTTCTGGAGCTGTACGACCATCAGCTGGAGGAAGTCCTCCATATTCAGCTCGTTGCTGCCCTTGCGGCTGGTGCTGTATTTTGCTTCGGTGGTGTTATTTGCCGCCAGCAGGCCGCTGATGTCAGCCATTGAAAAATCGCTCATATGGCTTTGTTCTCCTTTCCGAAATTATGCATCGTCCCCGTCTGAGGGGATCAGGCCCAAGCGCAGCTGCTGGATGAAGTCCTGGCTGCTGGCAGGCTCCTGCTGATGCCTGCGGCGCTCCTGGCCGTCCTGGGCGTGGCCGTTGTGGCCGTCGTAGTTCTGCTGGTTCTGGTTCTGCTGGCTCTCCGCCTGGCGCTGCACATCCACCTCGACGCTCTGCTGGGAGCGCTCGGCGAGCAGCCCCTGCAGCTCCCCTGCGTGGCGCTCCAGAAGGCCCCGGGTCTCGCTGCTGTGGGCGCTGAGGGCCACACGGATAATGCCTTCCGCGCTCTGGGAAATCTCAATGGTGACGCTGCCCAGGTTCTCCGGGTTGAGCTGGATACGGACCATGGACTCGCCTTTTTGCAATGCCTGGGCCAGGCCGGCATCGATCTGCTGGACCACGTTAGGCTCGTCAACCTGCTCGGCGTTGTACACATCGCCCACCTTCACCGGGGCGGCCTCCACGTCGTGGAACAACTTCTGGGGGGCCTGGTCCACCTCGACGATCTCCATCTCGGTGTCGCCCTCCTGCTCCTGGGGCTGGACCTCCTCAACAATCTGCTTGATCTCCTTGCCGAACTGCTCGCCGGTGAGCTTTTCCAGCAGGGCTGCGGGACTGTTGTCCGCGCCGGGGGCGGTGGCCTCCAGCATGGCGTCCACCCTGGGATCGGAGACATCGATGGGCTGGGGATCGATCAGCAGCTGGTTCAGCTGGGCGTGCTGCCAGGGTTCCAGGCCGGTGATGGGGATGTTCTCGAAGGTCTCGCCGTTGAACAACGCGATATACTCGCCGGGATTATAGGTGGCAATCGTCTCACCAGTACCCAGGTCGATCTTGATCCACGGCCAGTCGGGCTTGAACGCCACCACATTGCCGTTCTGCTCCAGCATCTTCTTAACCCGGGTCAGTGCGTCCTCCTGCTCAACGGGGGCTTCCTCGTTTTTGCCGGCGGCGTCGGTCTTTTCTGCGCCATCCGCCTTGGTATCCCTGCTGGTGCTGGATGCGGCCTTATCCATCATCTTCTGAAAATCGCTGTCCAGGCCGCTCTTGCCTGTTTTGGGGATCTGGTTCTGAGATGCAATGGCCTGAAGCATGGCTAAGACCGGGTTGCTGTTTACCTGTTCCATTTTTCTTACACCTCCTTAAATGAGATATCTATTTCCAAACGGCAAGAACAAATGCCGGTTTGGACTTCATCGGGGCAAAGTCCGCTCAAATCCGCTTCCGCCTGCGGCGAAAGCTCCATTCGCTCCCTTGCCCCTCCTCTCCCCACAAAGCCTGACGGGCGGCTTTTGCGGGGGCCCCACATGGGTCCTACAGTTTATGCGCCAATGCTTGCCCGTGCCCGGGCAGAGCTGACGAACTCGTCGATGAGCGCTTCCTCTGCCTTCTGGACCGCCTTGTGGTAGTCCTCCAGCTTGTGCTCCTTCAGCTTCTCGATGGAGGACGTGTCAATCTTGGCGTCCACCACCTCCCGGCGCTTCTTCTCCTCTTTCCTGCGCAGGGCCTCCAGCTTGTCGGTCTCCCGCTGGATGTCCTGCTCCAGTACCCGCAGGCCGTTCTGGTAAAACAGGGCGTCCCCAATGGTGATGCCCTCGGCCTTGCGCTGGCGGTACTCATCGTCGCAGTCCCGGTATTCCTTCCACACGGCGTCCAGCACCTCCTCCTGTGCCCGCACCTGGGCCAGGAGGGCGGCGTGCTCGCCCTGGAGTGCGTCCAGCACCTGCTGCTTGTAGGACAACACCGAATCCAAGGAGAATTTGAATTTCTTCATCTATGTCTGCACCTCTGAATGGTTATTGGAGGATCTTGGCCAATTCCTCCACGCATTGATCATATGTAAACGCCTCGTTCACGTCCTGGGTGAGGAAATCGTTCACCGCGTCAATCTTGGACATGGCAAAGTCCAGCTTCCGGTTGCTGCCCGGCTTGTAGGCGCCGATGGCAATCAAGTCCGCGTTTTTCTCGTACACGCTCATAATATCCCGCACCCGGGAGGCCAGCTGCCTGTGCTCCTGGGAGACGATCTCTGTCATCAGGCGGGAGATGCTGGCCCCCACGTCGATGGCCGGATAATGGTTGGAGTTGGCGAGCTGGCGGCTCAGCACGATATGCCCGTCCAAAATGCCGCGCACAGTGTCGGCAATCGGCTCGTTGGTATCATCGCCCTCCACCAGTACGGTGTACACCCCGGTAATGGATCCCCGGTTAAAATTGCCGCTCCGCTCCAGCAGCTTGGGCATTTCCGCATACATGGAGGGGGTATATCCTCTGGACACCGGCGGTTCGCCGATGGCCAGCCCGATTTCCCGCTGGGCCATGGCGAAACGGGTCAGGGAGTCCATCATCAGCAGCACGTCGTATCCCTGATCCCGGAAATACTCCGCGATGCCGGTGGCTACGCTGGGGCACCGCATCCGCAGCATGGCGGGCTGGTCGGAAGTCGCTACCACCAGGATAGATCGCTTCATGCCCTCCGGCCCCAAGTCCTTCTCTACAAATTCCAGAACCTCGCGACCGCGCTCACCCACCAGGGCGATGACGTTAATGTCCGCGGTCACGTTTTTGGCAATCATGCCCATCAGCGTGGATTTGCCCACGCCGGAGCCTGCAAATATCCCAATACGCTGTCCCTTGCCGATGGTGATGAGGCCGTCGATGGCCTTCACCCCGAACTGGATGCGCTCCCGGATAGGGGGGCGCTGGAGGGGATTAATGTACCCGCCGCCCACACAGTAGGAGGTCCCCGCTTCAAAGGGTCCCTTGCCATCGATGGGCTGGCCCAGGGCGTTGATGATCCGCCCCCGGAGAAACTCCCCAACCTGCAGGGTAAGCTGCCGCCCGGTGTTGCGCACGAAATTGCCCGCCGAGATGCCGCTCATATCCGAGTAGGGCATGAGCAGGATGTGGTCGTTTTTGAACCCCACCACCTCGGCGGTCACCTGTCCGCCGGAATCCCCGTTGTAGATCCGGCAGATGTCGCCCACGGCGGCGTGTCCGCCGGAAGCCTCAATGGACATACCCACAATATTTTCAATTTTCCCCGTCAGGCTGTAGGGCTCCGCGCCGTAGACCTGCCGGGCCATCTGTTGAAATACGGAAGGCATTGTCTCCTCCATGGGCCGCTCCGGCCCTGTCTGATAAGGTTTTCTATGATTAGAACAGGTTCATCCCCGTGGCGCTGTTGGCGGTATCCGTCAAAATGGTGCGCAGGTTGTTCAGCTGGGTGGCGGCGCTGGCGTCCACGATCTCGTCTGGCATCTCGATGATGCAGGTGCCCGACTCATCGTCCGCCATGGGGATGATCCGCACACGATCCGACAGCGCCGTCAGCGCGTTGGACAGGGATGCGGGCATCTGGCTCAGCCGTTTCGCGTCGCACTCGGCAATATAGATGTGCACCCATTCCTTTTTTTTGCGCTTGTCGATGGCGGTCTGGATCATGCGGCTGATCACGTCCGCGCTGCTTTTCAGGCTGACGCACACCACCTTCTCCGCCACCGCCATGGCCAGATCCCGCAAATCGGGCACGCACTGGTCCATTTGCCGGTCCAGCGACTCCCCGGCGTGCTCCATGAAGCGGTGGACTTCCTCCTCCAGCTTTTTGGCCTGCTCTTCCCGGAGCTGCCTGGATTCCTCGCCGGCCTGGGCCATCCCGGCCACGTAGCCTTCCTGATAACCCTCCTCGCGGGCCTTGGCGAACACCGCCTCGGCCTCCCTGTCCGCCTCGGCCTTGGTCTGCGTCAGCAGCTGGTCAGCCTCCCGACGGGCGTCCGCCAGAATCTGCTCCGCCTGGATTTGGGCAAAGCTGATAGGCGTTTCTTTTACTTCCGGCTCAGGTTCCACGTCCGGCTCGGCCTCATCTTCCGGATCCCCATCGGTCACCAGCACGTCGAAGCCGGCCTCCTCCTCCGCCTCCTCAAGGGGCGGGGCGTCCTCTGGGGCGGGGGGCTGCTCCTCCTCGGGCTCAGCCCCCGCCACCACAAGCTCCTCCGCGTCGGGGAACTGGTAAGGCTCCGCCTTGGCCCGGGAGAACGCTTTGAAAATGTTAGGCAATGATATCGTCCTTTCCGCCCTTCGCGATCACGATCTCGTTCTTTTCCTCTAGCTGGCGGATAATGTCCACAATGCGCTGCTGGGCGTCCTCCACGTCCTTGAGCTTGACGTTGGTGGTAATCTCCAGGTCGTCCTTGATGTTCTGCGCCATACGGGTGGACATATTGGTGAGCAGCTTCTTGGACACGTCCTCGTTGGCCGTCTTGAGGGCCAGCACCAGATCCCGGGGATCGCAGTCCCGGACAAAACGCTGTACGGAGCGGTCGTCCATGGTGATGATGTCCTCGAATACGAACATCCGCTTGCGGATCTCCTCGGCCAGCTCTTGATCGTATGCGGACAGGCCGTCGAAAATGTTTTTCTCGCTGGCGCGGTCCAAATTGTTCATCACGTCGGCCACGTAGTCGATGCCGCCCACCTTGACGTTGGCATTGGTGACAATGCTGGAGAACTTCTTGCGCATCTCCGCCTCGATGATCTTCACCGCCACGGGGGACACGCTCTCGATCTTGGCCATGCTCTCCACCACCTGTACCTGGCGCTTCTCGTCCAGCCGGGAGATAACCGCCGCGGCCTTGTCCGCGTCCACGTAGGACAGCACCAGAGAGATGGTCTGGGGCCGCTCGTTCTGCAAGGCGGAGAACAGCGACGTCTCGTCGGCCTTTTCCATAAAGGAGAAGGAGCGGTTTTGCAGGGACTTGGTCACCTTGCCCAGCAGTTCGTCCGCCTTCTCGGGGCCGTATGCCTTTTCCAGCACCGCCCGGGCGTATTCCAGACCGCCTTCGGTCACCGCCCGGTTGGTGCGGCAAAGCTGGTAAAAATCGCTGAGAATCTGCTCGGTCTGCTCGGAGCCCAGAAAGCCCATCTTGGCCACTTCCAGGCTGAGCTGCTCCACGTCCTCCGGCTCCATGTACTTGTACAGCGCGGACGCGCGCTCAACGCCCAAGGCAATGATGACGGTAGCGGCCCGCTGGGCGCCGGTGAGGGGAATTTCGTTGATAATTTTCTTGGCAGAGCCCTTGGCATCGGCAGAGGGCGCCTTCTGTTCCGCCACGGCAGCGTCAGCCATTGTCTCCATCCTCCTTCATCCAGCTCTTGAGCAGCAGGGCCGCAACTTCCATATTCTCGTCCACAAAGTCCCGGATGCTCTGGCGCAGCTCCATGCTGCGCTCGGTATGCAGATCCATCACGTTGGCGCCGGACACCGGGTTCCCATCCTCGTCCAGCTCCGGGCCCTGTTCGCCGTCCACGACGATGGGCTGGCCGTCCGGGCCGATGGCCACGGTAATGGGCTGGCCGTCCTCGCCCATGATGGTAGTAGTCTGAACCGGCACGGAGGAAGCCAGCAGCTCCTCCATGGCCTTCTCCTCGGCCTCCTTCTTCCTGCGCTTTTTACGGCGCAGCAGCAGCAGGATAGTGGTGAGCAGAATGGCGAACAGCAGCAGGCCCACGCCGGCGGCGATAAACACCCAGTAGGGCAGGCCCAGCAGGGTAGCGGGTGCGGGCGGCTCGGGCTCCACGATCGGCTCCTCGGGGAACAGGGTACCCAGCACAGAAACCCGCATACTCCAATACTCATCGGCGGTCATGTCCTCGGTGACGACCGGGATGATGCCGGCGGCCAAGGCCGCATGGCTGCGAACCTGTTCAATGTTCAGCGGCTCCTCCAACCCCCGTGTGTTGATAGTCACCGCCACGGTCACGTCCGTCAGGGTGCCGCAGTGGATTACCATCTCCGTATCGGTGGTGGGGTTGTCGTAAATCCGGTTGCCCTCCTCGTCCAGAATGCCCTGGAGCTCGGCCTCGGCCTCCCCCGGCTCCACATAGGTGGGCAGCTCGGAGTTGGTGGTGGTGCCCACCACGCCGCCGGTGGCGTACTCATCGCCGGTGCGGAAGGAGAACGCCCAGAACTCACTGCCGATGATGCCCCGGCCGTTGGTGGATCCATTCTGGGCAAAGTCAGGCAGGGTAACCTCGTGGCTGTTGATGGTCTTGTTGCCCAGTTCCACCGTGGGGTTGACCGACACCAGCACATTGCCCTTGCCATAAGCGTCCTCCAGCACCCGCATCACCTGGGTACGGATGCGGTTGGACCACTCCTGCTCCAGCTGGAGCTTCAGCGCGGAGTCGGACTCGGCGTCCCCAACGCCGGAAAACGAATCGTATGTATTGCCGAGGGTGTCCCGGACGTCCACGTCATCTACGTCCAGGTTGGGCACGCCGTGGGACACGTAGTTGCGGATGGCGTTGCCCTGCTCGTTGGTGAGCAGCTTGTCATCATCCATGGTGAGCAGCACGCTGGCGCTGGCGTTCACTACATGGTCGGGGTACAGCACATAGCGCTGATCCTCGCCGGCGCTGATCGTCACGGTGACATCCCGCACGCCGGGGAACTGGCGGATGGTCTGCTCCATCCGATCCTGCAAATCCAGCAGCCAGGCCCGGTCCCGATCCACCTGGGTGGACAGGGCGCCCACCCGCTCAAAGTACCCGCTGGGGGACACGTTGGCGGTGGAATACTGCTGCTGGAGCAGCCGGGCCTTCAATGAAGTGGCCTGACCCTCCGGCACCAGAATGGTCCCGGTGCCCTGCATCTTCCAGTCCGTCACGCCCTGCTCGGTGAGCCAGCTGGTTACCGTGGCTGTCTCCTCATCGCTGGCCCCGTCAATCAGAACCGCGTAAGGCCTGTTTGTGTAGAAATAGATCGAGGCGGCAATGATGAGTACCAAAACCACAGCGATCAGTATCCAGATTTTTTTGGAAACCTTTCCAAGGGTTGTTTTGACTTTTTCCCAGTAACCCTTCAGCTTCTCCTTGTTCAAGTACCATCGACCCCGCTCTCCGCGTATGTTCCTTCCAACGCGCGTATTAGATGTTCATGTTCCTCAGATCGTTATACGCGCTCAGTGCCCGGTCGCGCATCTGGATCAGCAGGCTGAGGGAAACCTCCGCCTTGTACGCGGCAAGGCCCACTTGGGCGGGATTATCCAGCTGCCCGGTGGCCAGCAGGTACTGTGCCTGGGTAAACTCCGCATCGGTATCCTTCACGCCCTGGATCAGGGAATTGAAAATGGAGCCGAATACGCTCTCCCCGGCCTTGCCGGAAGCGGCGGCTTCCTCCCCCTGCTGGGCGCCCTGGGCCTTGGCCAGGGCGCCCATACGCTGGACGCTGCTCAGGCCCGTCAGGCTGCCCAGTCCGGCAACTCCGTCAATTGGTGTGCTCATTGTCAAGTCTCTCCTTTATGATGGGGTAGGGCAGCGGTTATCTGCCAATCTCCAGCCCGCTGGAAATCACGGACTTGAGGGTGTTGAACGCGGTAACGTTGGAGGCGTAGGCCCGGGACGCGGCCATGGCGTCGGCAATCTCCTTCACCATGTCCACGTTGGGCATCTCCAGATACCCCTCCTCGTCCGCGTCGGGATGCGTTGGATCGTAAACCATCTTCATGGGGGTTTCCTCGTCCTCCAGGATCTGAGTCACCCGCACGCCGCCGGCGTTGGGGAGGGACGAACCGTTGGGCACCGCACGGGTAGCAGCCCGGGCCATCACGTCCCGGAAAGTGTCCCGGCCGCTGACGGCCTCAAACACCACGATCTTGCGGCGGTACGCCCCCTCGCCGTTCTCGGTGCGGGTGGTCTGGGAATTGGTCACGTTCTCCGCCACCACGTCCAGCCGGAGCTGCTGCGCGGTAAGGCCGGATCCAACAATGTTAATAGTATTCATAAAAGACATAAGTATGTACCTCCTGTCAGGTATGCACCGATTTCCGTGATCACGCTGCGCAGACGCCCGGCCGTCCGACCGCTTTCTCTCCGACCCGGCCTGGTCTGCGGGGCGCTATGTGCGCCTCCCCGTTCGGCCTCGCCCCAGTCCAGGCTCACTCCCAGCCGTCTGTTCCGCGCTTCTTAATTACTGGCCCCGCACCGCCATTCTCAGCAGGGAGTAGTGCTTGTTGATGGCCTGGTAGACATACTGCTGCTGGTAGGCGTTGCGTACCAGCTCCACCATCTGGTCGGTGGTGTTCACGCCGTTGTCATCCATGCGGGTCTGTTCCTGAGCCTCGAATACCACCGGCTCCGCATCCTGAATGGTCTCGCGGATGGACTTCTCCGCGGTGCGGGCGGCGGTGGGGACTTCCTCGCCCTCCTGCCCGGACGCAACAAAACGGCCCTGCGTGAGCTTCTGCTCCAGCTGGGCGCGCAGGCTGTCCTCAAAGGTAACTACCTTTGCCTTATAATTCGGGGTCTCAGCATTGGCAATATTATCCAGCAGCGCCGCCTGCTTCGTCCACAGGAACCCCATAGATTTTTCCAGCAGAAGCTGGGAATTACTGGTTAGAAAGTCCATTTTTATCCTCCTGTCCCACAGAACAAACTCCTGCACACTATGTTCTAATATAATAAAGCATATGCGTCCAAAAAGCAACCACCAAAAAATGGATAGTTCGAAAAATTTTCTGGAACTGGGCCCGCAAAACAGAATAAACCCTCCACAAGCCTGGGGCACTTGGCTTTGGGAGGGAATCTTTTCCAGAAATATCCACATCCTCGGGCTGCTTGCCGGCGTGTAAACTTCTGTAGATTCATATTTTACCACAGAGTCCTTTTCTGCACAAGAGTTTTTTGCCGGCTTTTTTTGTTCAGAGTGCACAAATTTTAGATGCGGGTCTCATGGCGGTTTATCTCTTCAGCAAAAAGGGACGGGCCAGCGGCCCGTCCCTTTCAACTTATTTTACAAATTTATCCAGTATCCGTGTAACCTCCCGCACATCGATGGGCTTGGCCACATGGGCGTTCATGCCGCAGTCCATGCTGCGCTTCACGTCCTCGGCAAACGCATCGGCGGTCATGGCAATGATAGGCAGGGCGCTGTCCTCCCGCTCCAATGCGCGGATCAAACGGGTGGCCTCGTACCCTCCCATGACAGGCATCCGCACGTCCATCAGGATGGCATCATAATACCCCACCGGGGATTTCTGGAACATTTCCACGCAGATCTGGCCGTTTTCCGCCCATTCCAGCTTCAATCCCTCTTCACCCAGCAGCTCGGAGGCGACCTCCCAGTTCAGCTCGTTGTCCTCCGCCAGCAGGATGCGCCGGCCGGTGAGATCCCGGATTTGCAGCTCGACGGGCTTCTTCTCCTCCTCGGGGATGTCGGCAAACTTCCGCAGGGAATTGAACAGGGTTGACTTGAACAGAGGCTTGGAGATAAAGCCGTTGATCCCGGCCTCCTTGGCCTCGTGCTCGATCTCCCCCCAGTCGTAGGCGGAAATCAGCAGGATCGGCACGTCCTCCTCCAGCTCCTCCCGGATGCGCCGTGCGGTGGCAATGCCGTCCATGCCGGGGAGCTTCCAGTCCAGCAGGATAATATGGTAGGCGTTCGCCTGCTCGTGCCGGCGGGACACCATGCCCAGGGCGCTCTCGCCATCCAGCGCCCAATCGGCGTTAATGCCGATGGAGTTCAGCGCCGACACCGTGGACTCGCACAGCTGCCTGTCGTCATCCACCACCAGCATATTCCAGTTGGGAAGGATCATGTCCTCCTCCGTCACCTCGGCCTTTTCAAGGTCCAGCGTGACGAGGAATTCCGTCCCTGTGCCCTGATGGCTGTCCACATCAATGGTGCCGCCCATGGCGTCCACCACAATAAACTTGGTAATGGCCATGCCCAAGCCGGTGCCCTCGGTACGGTGGACACGCTGGCTGTCCTCCCTGGAGAAGGAGTCGAAGATATGCTCCTGGAATTCCTCGGACATTCCGATGCCGGTGTCCTTCACCTGGATATGGATGCGCACATGGTCATCGCCCTTGGGGGAATCCTCCTCGTACAGGGCTATGTGGATCTCCCCGCCCTCGGGGGTAAACTTGATGGCGTTGGACAGCAGGTTGAGCAGCACCTGGTTCAGCCGCACGCTGTCGCACAGCACGTTCTCCGTGGAAATGTCGTGGATAAACACGTCAAACTGCTGGCGCTTGGCCCTGATCTGGGGCTGGCAGATGGACACGATGCCGTCCATCACTTCCCGCAGGGAAACCTGATCCATGTTGAGCGTCATTTTCCCGCTCTCGATCTTGGACATATCCAGCACGTCGTTGATCAGCCCCAGCAGATGCTTGCTGGACAGGGTGATCTTCCGCAAACAGTTCTGCACCTGCTGGACATCGTCAAGGTTGGCAGTGGCAATGGCAGTCATGCCCACAATGGCGTTCATGGGCGTCCGGATGTCATGGCTCATGTTGGAGAGGAATTCGCTCTTGGCCTGGTTGGCGTGCTCCGCCTCCTTCTGGGCGTGGACGGCCTCCCGGCGGGAAGCCTCCGCCGTCTGCCGGGCCTTCTCCACCTCCCGAAGCTGGGCGCGCGTGAGCTTGAAGTATTTGAAAAACACCAGCAGCAGGGCCGCGAGGATTATCACGGCGCTTATCATAGTCAGGCTCGTCCACTCCTGGGTAAAGCTCTTGATGGTACCGTCCATGACACCGTAGGGCATAAAGGTGATCAGATACCATTCCGAATAGGGCAGGTAGGTGCAGAACAGATGGTAGCGCTCCCCTTCCATAGTGAACTCGTTGGAATAGTTCGCCCCCTGATCCATAGCCTGGGACAGCGCCTGGATGTACTCGTCCGGCGTCAAGCCGTTTACGTCCTGATACATCACCCGCACCCGCTCGAAGTAGCTGTCTCGGTAGGCGTCGGCGCTGCGGATCACATAGGTGCCGTCCTTTCGGATGATGTAGGAATAGGCCTGTTCACTGTTTTCCTCCAAAGCGAGGTTATCGCTGATATAGGATACGGGCAGTCCGGCCACCAGCGCCACACAGTCATGCTCCCCGCCGGTCGGGAAAGGGGAGGGCATCCCCAGGAGCATTACCTTTTCCCCCTGTTCATTCACACCTATGGCCACCTTCTGCCGATCCGACATCAGGGACTCCATAAAAGGCTGGGGATCAGTAACCGTCACCTGGCCGCCGAAGATCATATCCACCCTACCGTCCGCCCGGCAAAACCCCAGGTAAGTGAAATCCCGGGCCTTGGCCTGGAGAATCAGATCCTCCTGAAGCTCCTGATCCTGGTGGACCTCGGCGGAGGGAATGGTGTCGGCCAGGGAGCGCAGCTGATCCAGCTGGAGGCTGATGATGCTCTCAAAGTGGTTGGACGTCTGCTGACTCATGCGGGACATATACAGCGTGCCCACTTCATTGATGGTATAGGAGCTCTGAAAGCTCATGCGTACGGAGAAGAAGGTAAAGACACACACGCACAACACCACCACCCCGATCAGGCTTCCCGTCAGGAACCGGGTTGTCTTGTCCTTCATTCCCCGGCCGCCTCCTGAAATGCCCGTATGGCGGCAACTGTCTGCTGGTACTCCCGCCCTACCTGCTCGGCAAGCCCGTCCGCCTCAGGGGTATAGCCGCCCCGCAGCGCCTCGCTCAGCGCGCTGCTGGACTTGCCCAGAGTGGTGAAGCTCAGGTTCTGGCATACGCCCTTGATGGTATGGGCCGCGCGAAACGCGTCCTCGTAGTTCTTTGCCTCCATCGAGGCGCACAGCAGATCGTAGCTCTGGTCGCTGAGGAATTTCAGCACAAACTTCTGCACCAGCTTCTCGCTGCGCAGGCGGCCCATGGCCTCGTCATAATCCCCGCCCATGGCGGCATAGCACTCTTTCAGCGTCATTTCAAGCACTCTCCTTTGTTGCTTTGCGTCTTATTTTCCGTTCCATCTCCGCCATCAATGGGGGAAATGGCGGACAGGGTGCGCACCATAGAGTCGTCGTAGAAGCGGAAGTAGCCCCGTCCGGACCGTTTGACGGTGTACAGCGCCTTGTCGGCGGCCTGGAACAGGACATCGTAATCGGCGCCCACCTTGTCAATGGTGGCCACCCCCATGCTTACCGAGATGGGGAAATTTTCAAACTTCCCGGTGAGGGCGGAGTAGATACGCTGCACCGCCGGCTCGATCTCCATCTTGCACTCCAGGAAAATCAGGAATTCGTCCCCGCCCGCCCGGGCGGCGATGTCGCCGTCCCGGATGCTCTGGCGCAGCTTGTCGGCCACATGGATCAGCACCCTGTCGCCGAACATATGCCCGTAGGTGTCGTTGGCCTGCTTGAAGTGGTCCAAATCGAAGATGATCAGGGCGTACTTGCCGTCCGGCCTGTCCCGCAGCCGCTCCTGCACCCTCTTTTTTGCGGTGGCGTGGTTGAGCAGGCCGGTCATGGCGTCGTGGGTGGCCATCCGCTCCAGGCTGTCCAGCTTCATGCGGGAATCGTGGATGTCAATGGCCTTGCCGATGGCGCCGGTGTACCGGGGCGGCTCATCGGAGGACCAGGTGGCCCGGGCCATAATCCGCGCCCACCGGGGCCCGTCCTTATAGCGGATCATGCAGTCGTAGGTGATCACCGGGTGGCTGGGGTTGGTTGCGTGGAGGGCGTCGGCCAGCCCCTGCCAGTTGTCCTCCCCCAGCAGCTCCAGGACCTTTTCGTTCTGGGCGGGATCCATGATGATCTCCGGCACCCCCAGCTTTTCCGCCCCCCAGGCGGATAGGGTGGCCATGGGCGGCTGAACATTGAACTCAAACTGGATCTCCTCCGTCATGGCGGCGAAGAAACTGTATTTCATCCGCTCGTGCTCCAGCAGCTCCAGAGTTCGCTCGGAGGCGGTAAGCTCCTCGTACTTGTGCAGCTCCCGGGCCACGTTCTGCATCTCCCGCTGGTTCTGCCGCAGGGTGTTGTCCCCGCTCAGCTCCTCCAGGATCTCGTCCGCGCAGTCCCGCAGGCAGTCCATCACCAGGGGATTAAAGGTGCCGCACTCCCCGTTCAGAATCATCTCAATGGCCTTCTCGTGGGAGAATGCGGGCTTATACACCCGCTCGGAGGTGAGGGCATCGTACACATCAGCCAGCGCCACCATCTGGGCGGAGATGGGGATCTCGTCCCCCTTCAGCCCATCGGGGTAGCCCCGCCCGTCCCATCGCTCGTGGTGCCAGCGGCAGATCTGGTAGGCGGCCTTCACCAGCGGCTCGTTTTGGTAGAAGGGCAATGCCTCCAGCATCTTTGCCCCCTCCATGGAGTGGGTTTTCATAATGGCAAATTCCTCATCGGTGAAGCGCCCCGGTTTGTTGAGGATCTCCTCCGGGATGGCAATCTTGCCGATGTCGTGGAGGGCGGAAGCGGTGCTGATGATGGAGATATCCGTCTGGTTCAGGCGGTACTTGTCCGTTTTCTGAATCAGGGCCGTCAGCATGGTCTCCGTCAATGTATGGACGTGCCGCACGTGCATACCGCTCTCGCCGTTGCGGAACTCCACGATGTGGCTGAGTATGTCGATCATCAGGCTGCTGCGGTGTTCCTTCTCGTAAATCTGGTCGGCCACCAGGGACACCAGCTTTTTCTGCTTGGCGTACAGCAGGATGGTGTTCACAACCCGGCGGTGGACGATCAGGGCGTCGAAGGGCCGGCTGATGAAGTCGGTGACACCCCGATCGAAGGCCCGCTCCACATGGGCGGAACCGCTCTCCGCCGAGATCATAATTACCGGCACGTCCTCAATCCACCGGTTCTTGTTCATCATGTCCAGCACGCCGAAGCCGTCCAGCTCAGGCATAACAATATCCAGCAGTACCAGCGAGATCTCCCCGCTGTGCTTCTGTAGCATGGCAACGCCCTCATTGCCGTTTTCCGCCTCCAAGATCTCGTACTCGTCCCCCAGCATATCCGCCAGGATAGAGCGGTTCATCTCCGAGTCGTCCACAATGAGGATTTTCTGTTTGTCCATGATTCTCTCCAAGGTAACCATCCCCCTTAATAGAGTATCCTCGGCACGGCTTAATCGAACAAAGGGTATAGTCGTGCACCTTATAAAATTATACCACAGCAGGAGACGAAAACACAAGAAAATTTTCTTCCGCCGCCTCTCCGGTTTCAAAGAAAAACAACCGGCAAAATGTTTTCGGAACATCTTTACTTTTTCCGCCGTTTGGTATACAATGCGGTTAGGTAAACTGTACAATGCCACAGAGACAAGCGGAGGTGCTTTTAGATGAAACTGACATTTTTCGGCGCGGCCAAGGCGGTCACCGGCAGCTGCCACTGCGTGGAGGCCAACGGGCACAAGCTGCTGGTGGACTGCGGCCTCCAGCAGGGCCGGGACGAACGGGATAACAGCGAGCTGGACTTTTCCCCGTCCTACATCGACGACATGGTGGTCACCCATGCCCACATCGACCACTCCGGGCGCATCCCCCTGCTGGTGAAGCAGGGCTTCCGGGGCAACATCTACTGCACCCGGCTGACGGCGGATCTGCTGTCCATCATGCTGCGGGATTCCGCCCACATCCAGGAGAGCGACGCCGCCTGGGAAAACCAGAAGGGCCAGCGGGCCGGCCGGGAGCCGGTGGAGCCGCTGTATACCATTGTCGATGTGGAAAAGGCCCTGCGTCACATCGTCTCCGTGGAGTACGGGCAGGAGATAGAGATTTCCGACGGCATCCGGGCCCGGTTCATCGACGCGGGCCATCTGCTGGGTTCCGCCTGCGTGGAGCTGTGGCTCACCGAGGAGGGGGAAACCCGGAAGATCGTCTTTTCCGGCGACCTGGGCAACCAAAAGACACCCATCATCCGCGCCCCCCAGTACATCTCTGAGGCGGACTATGTGGTCACAGAGAGCACCTACGGCGACCGGCTGCACAACGTGAAGGAAAAACCCAACTACTCCGGCGAGCTGGCCCAGGTCATTGAGGACACCCTGTCCCGGGGGGGCAACCTGGTGATCCCCTCCTTCGCCGTGGGCCGCACCCAGGAGCTGCTGTACTTCATCCGCCATATTAAGGAGGAGCGGCTGGTGAAGTGCAATCCCGACTTCCAGGTGTATGTGGACTCCCCCCTGGCGGGGGCGGCTACGGAGATCTTCTCCGGCGATCTCACGGGCTACCTGGACGAGGACGCCATCGAGCACCTGCGGGGCGGCGCGCTGTTCCGCTTCCCGGGACTGAACATCACCGAGAGCAGCGAGGAGTCCCGTACCCTGAACATCGATCCCACCCCGAAGGTGATCATCTCCGCCTCCGGTATGTGCGACGCGGGCCGCATCCGCCACCACCTGAAGCACAACCTGTGGCGGCCCGAGTGTACCGTCCTGTTTGTGGGCTACCAGGCGGACGGCTCCCTGGGCCGCCGGATTCTGGACGGCGCCCAGCACGTCAAGCTGTTTGGCGAGGACGTGGCGGTTCGGGCGCAGATCATCCGCTTCCACGGCCTTAGCTCCCACGCCGACCGGGACGGGCTGATCCGCTGGATCAACGCCTTCACCCCCAAGCCCAAGCAGGTCTTTGTGGTCCATGGCGAGGCCCGGGCCGCGGAGAACTACACCCAAACCCTCAAGGAGCTGGGCTTTGCCGCCCACGCCCCCAACTACGAGGAGGTCTACGACCTGCTGGAAAACCGCATGATCGCCCCCGGCGTGGAGCTGCTGCCCAAGCCGGTCCTGCCCCCCGTCTCCCCGGCCTACCGCCGTCTGGAGGACGCGGGCCAGCTGCTTATGGACGCCATCGCCCACAACAAGGGCGGCGCCAACAAGGATCTGGCCAAGTTCGAGAAGCAGATCCTGGCCCTCATCGAGAAGTGGGATCGGTAAATGCGCATGAATCCGCTACAAAGCTACTTGGAGATCAATGGAATTTTACTGTGCAATCGAAATCCCGACCTCCCCGCCTTAGAAGACGTGGGCTGCACCTGGCAGGATGTAACCGAGCTGATTGACCAGCATAAGCTGTTCTACTCCAAGGCGTTCCGTAAGCGGACAACCTACCTGTCCCCCGAAGCCTACTATCTGCTGAAAGCGGCGAAGCCGCGAAAGTCGCTTACTTCACCGGCGGAACGTATTCTTTCCCTGCTGGACAACGGCTCAACTGCTGAAACCGCCTTTCTAAAGCAGGTCTGCGGCCTGTCCCCCAAAGAATATCGGGACGGTTTTGACTTCCTGCTCCAAAACCTCTACATCACCGCAATGGCAAACGGCGCCGTTCTGAATGAAACCTGGTCCACTTTCCAATATGGGACGGCACAGGCATGGGAGGCCTTATCCCCTTTCCCGTCCATGTGCGGCGACCCAAAAGTGCGCCTGTGGGACTTGCTTCGGCCCACAGTCCCGGAGCGTTGCTTCCGCTCCCTGATCCGCTAAAGAGAACGCCCCGGAGGGAATCTGAACTGCACCCCATTTGTTAGACAGTGTGGTATACTATCTAACAAGTGGGGTG
>CAJTVM010000001.1 GCA_910579595.1 uncultured Oscillospiraceae bacterium | reverse complement strand
CAATGATTCCTGCGAAAAGTTGCCTTGCCTGTCGGGAAAATCCCTCGCCCATCCGGCGGTTTCGGCTGTGAATACAGGTTCTAAGCCCGCTGACGGTTAGAAGCGGCCACTGGGAGGTTACCTCCCGGCCGCCTCCCGTCAGCGGGCTTTTTTGCGGTTGACAAACGGCGATCCTCATGCTACTATATTTTTAGCAGTAGTGAAAAACATAGTAGTGGAAGGAGCGGATTCCCATGAAAAAAGACTACCTGACCCGTTTGGCCCGCTGGGCCCGGTGGATGCTCCCGCCCCAGGAGGCGGAGGACGTCATTGCCGACTACCGGGACATTTTGGAGGATGAGGAGCTGTCCCGGGAGCTGGGCAAGCCCCGGGACGTGATCCGGCCCCTGGCGGATCGGCACGCCTACCGCACCTGGCTGGCGGTGTTTGTTGTTCTGGCGGCGTGCATCCTGATCCCGGCGGCAAGTCCTTTGCCTTTGGGGCTTTATCCCGTCTGGTTTGCGCTGTTCTCCCCTGACGGGTTTCTCATTCCAGGTGTTCCGATGTTTCTTTGGTTTATGATTGCGGGGCTTGCACTGTCTTTGGTCTGGTTCCGGCCCCGGCGGGGGGAGGCAAAAACACCCCTGCCCCGTTCTATTTTCATTGTGCTGGCTGTGCTGCTGGCCGTTATGGGGCTGGTGTGGTGGACATTCTGGCAAATCACCCTATATCTCGAAGGTGCGCTGGCAAACCCGATCTTCCACCTGCCTATGGGGTTCTGGTGGCCCTTGGGCCGCGTTTATGTGGGCGGGAACCTCCTCACATTCTCGTTGGAGTGGAGCGCTATCCCCCTTGCCGCTGTGGGCATGGTGGGGCTGGTAAAGGCCCGCACCCGCGACCGCCGCTGGCGGGCGGTGTATTTCCTCAGCCTGTCGGCAATGATGCTGGCCTTTGCTGTGCTGACCCTGCTGACCAGCATGGATGTTACCTCGGAACCGGACACATGGTACATAGCCACCCGGCAGATATGCCTGACCATTACCGCATTGGGCCTTATCGGCACGGGGGTATCCCTATGCTGAAAAAGGAGCTTATCGAGCTGTGCCTGCTGCACCTGCTCTCCCAGAGGGATCAGTACGGCTATGAGCTGCTCCGCCGCCTCCGCGACGCCTTCCCCGACACCCAGGAGAGCGCGGTTTACGCCATCCTCCGGGGCCTGTGCCGGGAGGGCTGCTCGGAGCAGTACCAGGGGGAGGCCTCCGGCGGCCCCGCCCGGAAGTACTACCGCATGACGGAGCAGGGGCTGGCCCGGTACGGGGGGCTGCTCAAGCAGTGGCGCGCCCTGCTGGGGGCGCTGGGGGCGCTGGGCATCTCATAAATCTCAGAAAAACACTTGACGGGCCGTCTTGCATTTTATAAAATAGTTCGGAAGCAAAACTACCAAAACAGGAGGCCCCGCAATGAAACCAAAGGTATACTTCACCACCGACCTCACCTCCGAAGCCATGCTCCGGCTGTACGACGCTTTGGGCGTCCAGCTTCCCGGCAAGGTGGCGGTCAAGCTCCACTCCGGCGAGCCGGGCAACCAGAATTTCCTGCGCCCCGACTTCATGAAGCCCATGATTGACAAGGTGGGCGGCACTATTGTGGAGTGCAACACCGCCTATGACGGCGGACGCAACACCACCCGCGCCCACAAGATCACCATGGAGCGCCACGGCTGGGCCTCCGCCGCCCCGGTCGATATCCTGGACGAGACGGACGATATGGAGCTGCCCATTCCCAACGGCAGGGTGATCAAGAAGAATTTCGTGGGCGCGCATCTGGCCGGCTATGATTCCCTGCTGGTACTCAGCCACTTCAAGGGCCACCCCATGGGAGGCTTCGGCGGGGCACTGAAGAACATCTCCATCGGCATCGCCTCCTCCCGGGGCAAGCAGTATATCCACGGCGCGGGGGATATGGACAAGTTCTGGGAGGCCGACCACGACGCCTTCCTGGAGTCCATGGCGGATGCGGCCTCCTCTATCCATGACCGTTTCAAGGGCAAAGCGGCCTATATCAACGTGATGAAGAACCTGTCCGTGGACTGCGACTGCTGCGCCGTAGCCGAGGATCCCAAAATGGGGGACATCGGCATCCTGGCCTCTCTGGACCCGGTGGCGCTGGACCAGGCCTGCCTCGACCTGGTGTACCAGTCCGACGATCCCGGCAAGGGCGATCTGATCCGCCGCATCGAGTCCCGCAACGGCGTCCACACCGTGGAAGCCGCCGCCGCTCTGGGCGTCGGAAGCCGGGCGTACGAACTGGTTCCCCTTTCTTGAACGTTAACGGGAGGACGCTCGTATGTTCATCAATATCGGGGGTAAAAAATATTGTATGCAAATCCTTTTCGTCTTCCCATGACAGCCAGCCGCACAGCAAATTGGGCGCGCCGTTTGGCGCGCCCCTGCTTTTTATTTTATAACCTCTATGATGGCGCCGCCGCCCAGGACAACGCCGTTTTCATCGTATGCCACCGCCGCCTGCCCGGGCGTCACCGCCCGCTGGGGCCGGGCGAAGGAGAGCCGCACCCTGTCCCCCTCCGGGATAATGGCGGCGGGCTGCTCCGTCTGACGGTAGCGGGTTTTTGCCAGGGCCGCGAAGGGTGCGTCCGGCACGGGAATGAGCCAGTTCCAGTCCGCCGCGATGCAGCCGGTGGAGTACAGCGCCTCCTCCGGCCCCACGGTGACGGTGTTGTCCGCCATGCACTTGCCGCACACGTAAATGCGCCCGGATGAGGACACCCCCACCCCCCGGCGCTGGCCGATGGTCAGTCCCGCCGCGCCCCGGTGGCGGCCTACAACCTTGCCGTCCATGTCCACGATGTCCCCGGCGGGGTAGGTTTTCCCGGTATGCCGCTCCATAAAAGCCAGGTAGTCCCCGTCAGGGACAAAGCAGATGTCCTGGCTGTCGTGCTTGCGGGCGTTGACGAAGCCCTCCCGCTCCGCAATCTCCCGCACCGCCCCCTTGGACATCCCGCCCAGCGGGAACAGCGTGTGGGCAAGCTGCCCCCGGGGGATGGGGTAGAGGACGTAGCTCTGATCCCTGCTCAAATCCGCGGCCTTGGCCAGTCGGAAGCTGTCCGCCCCCTCCGCCAAAATCCGGGCGTAGTGACCGGTGGCGACGTAACCGCACCCCAGTTCCTGGGCGCGGCGGTGGAGCCGGTCAAATTTCAGAAAGCGGTTGCAGTCAATGCAGGGGTTGGGGGTCTCCCCCCGCTCGTAGGCGTCGATGAAGCGCCGGATAACCTTCTCTTCGAAGTCCTCGGAGAAGTTGAACACATAGTGGGGGATGCCCATCCGGCGGGCCACTTCCTTCGCGTCCACCACGTCGTCCAGGGTGCAGCAGGGATGGCCCTTGTCCAACCCCACCGCTTCGCTGCCAAACAGCTTCATGGTGACGCCGATGCACTCATAGCCCTGTTCCTTTAGCAGCCACGCCGCAACGCTGGAATCTACCCCGCCGCTCATGGCCACCAATACCCGCTTGCCGTTTTTCTCCATGCCATCACGTCCTTTGGTTTGCTTCTTCCTATGATAGCCCCCTGTCCCGGCAATGTCAACACGGAAGAACAAGAACGGCCGGTGTCCTCCGGACAGCGCGCAAGCCTCCGGCGCCCCGCACCCTTGGCTCACGCGGAGAAGGACGGACACCGGCCATCCCTGTACGGATAACTTCCGCTGTTTTACAGCGCCCGGAGCATTGCCGGCCCGCGCTTGGCCAGAATCAGCGTGCACACGAGGGTGAGCGCCGCCAGCAAGGCCACGGGCAGGGCCAGCGCCGCCCAGTCCGCCAGCATACCGCCCAGCCAGTACAGCAGCGCGCACACGCCCAGCACAGCCATGGGCACAAATATACCCAGCATGACCGCCAGGGACTGCTTGACTACCACCGTCTCGTTCACCGCGTCCAGCTTGGGAAACGTCAAGCCGACGAGCATCCCAAAGGCGGCATGGCCCACACAGAACAGCAGCGTAGCCAGGATCAGCACACCGCCCTCCCACAAGGGCATGGACAGCGCGATGGCGATGCACACCCCCGCGATGACGGTGCAGGGTATGGTAAACATCAGCTCAAATCCCGTCTTGAACCACAGCAGGGATTTCTCGTCCACCGGGGCCTCCCGGAGAATCCACAGGTATTTTCCCTCCAGGCTGATAGATGGCGCGGCAATGACGCTCATGGACAGGCAGAAGCCCATCAGCAGCGCCGCCAGGGGCATGACGGGCAGGGCGCCGCCCAGCATGGCGGCCATGGAGCGCAGGTCGGCCCCCATCACCAGCGCCGCAATACCCATGGCCACCAGCATAATCAGGCCAAGGCCGGAGTTCCAGAAATACATGGGAATACCAAAGAACCGCCGGGCCTCCATGCGCAGCAGGGCCTTCTTCTGCCCCGACGCGGACTGGGCGGACAGCTTGTAGTCGTTCCTGGCCGACCGGGCGGCAAAGGCGGTGACCGCCTGGCGGTACACCTTGCCCAAACCAAATACCACCAGCGCGAAGGGAACAGCGCAGCACGCCGCAAAAGCCAGCAGCATCCCCCAGTTCCCCATGATGCCGTCCGCCATCCACAGCACTGGCGCGGCCCAGCTCAGGGATTCCTTCACCCCGGCGGCGTTGGCGGCGAGGCCGTCAATCATGCCGTTGAGGTTGAAAGCGAACCAGAACACCGCCACCAGGTAAACCGCCATGACAATGTTCTGCCCGATCACGCCTCCCTTAGACACCTTTGCGGACACAAAGGCCACCAGCGCCCCCAGCAGCACGGACAGCGCCGTGTCCAGCAGGGGCAGGGCCAGCACCGCGATAACGAGCCGCACCCAGAACAACGGATTGCGGCCCACGCCGCTCTGGGTCATAAAAGCGCACACCGCTCCGGCGGGGCCCAGCACAAAGAAGGAGAACAGCAGGTTTTCCAGATAGATGGCGGACACCCGGCTGGCCATCAGTGATGTAGTGGACACGGGCATAGACAGCAGCAGGTCGTTGTCCTTCCCGCCGAACACCACGCCCTTGGCCGCCATGGCGGTGAATACCAGCCCGCTCACCAGCGCGGCAATGCCCATGAAAATAAACACCAGCACCTCCATATGGATGGGGGCCAGCACCGACATCAGCAGGGAACTGTACAGCCCGGACATATAAAGCCCAAAAAACGCGATGAGCACCATGACGCCCACGCCGGTGGCCGCTTTTTTCCGGTTTTTCCGGCCCATGTTGGAGGAGGACAGCAGCATGGACTTGACGCTCACCTTGAGCAGGGCAAAGAACTTTTTCATTTGTCTCCCTCCAGCTCCAGGAACACGTCCTCCAGGGAGGAGTCGCCCACCAGATCCCCGGTGGGTCCGGCTTTAATCAGCCGTCCGTCCTTGATGATGGCAATCTGATGGCACAGCTTTTCCGCCACCTCCAGCACATGGGTGGAGAAGAACACCGCCGATCCGCTTTGGCACAGCTCCGCCAGGTAACCTTTCATGAGGTGGGACGCGGCGGGATCCAGGCCCACGAAGGGCTCATCCAAAATCAGCAGCCGGGGCCTGCGGATGAACGCGGAAATGAGGGCCAGCTTCTGCCGCATCCCGTGGGAATAGCTGCCGATGGGGGAGCCCAGGTTGCCCGTCAGCTCAAAGGCGTCGCCATATTTGCCGATGTCCTTTGTGCGCTGATCGGCGGGGATGTCGTACAAATCCGCGACGAAATTCAGGAAATCAATCCCCTTCATAAACTCGTACAAATCCGGGTTGTCGGGCAGGAAGGCGGTGACCCGCTTGGCCCCCACCGGATCCCTTTTCACGTCGTGGCCGTCGATGGTGATGGTGCCTTCGGTGAAGTCCATCACTCCCGCCACCGCCCGCAGGGTGGTGGTCTTGCCCGCCCCGTTGTGGCCGATGAAGCCATAAATCTCGCCCGGG
The DNA here is from genome assembly GCA_910579595.1 of uncultured Oscillospiraceae bacterium. Lineage (GTDB taxonomy): Bacteria > Bacillota > Clostridia > Oscillospirales > Oscillospiraceae > Enterenecus. The sequence goes on along the minus strand of CAJTVM010000001.1, from coordinate 87,620 downwards.
CGTACGTGGAGGGTCAGGTCGTCCACGGCCTTTTTCCCTCCGGGATAGGTTTTGGAATAGTGTTCAATGCGTAGCATAGTGTTCTCTCCTTTTACTGCACTTGGATTGCGTATTTTAAGGGGCTGCCCCCATCCACGCAGACGTCTATCACCTCGCCGGCCTGGGGACTGCGGGAAAACGCGTCGAAAAACCGTTCCCCGGTGAATTCTGTTCCGTCTACGCTGTAGGTGAACCGGATGTAGTGGGGAAACACGGCCCCATCCAGCGGGTGCGTCCGGAACGCGCTTTTATTGACCTTGAACATCCGGCAGGTTTCCGACGATGTTACGAAGCCCCGCACCCTGTTGTTCTGTGCGATGATCTTCTCGCTGCCGACGCCTAACTTCCGCAAAAGGGACATAATTCCCCCTCCTTTCAAAGGCTACACCAGGTCTAAGGTTACTTATACCGCACTGCGGTGCCGTACACCGTGATCTCCGCCGCCCCCTGCATGATGGACGCGGAGGCGTAGCGCACGTTGACCACCGCGTCCGCCTCCAGAGCCTCGGCCTCGTCCACCATCCGCTTGGTGGCAAGCTGGCGGGCCTCGTTGAGCATAGCGGTGTAGCTCTCGATTTCGCCGCCCACAAACGTTTTCATCCCCGCCATGAAGTCCTTGCCAAGGCTTTTGCACTGGACCACCGAACCTTTCACCAGGGCCAGGGCTTCAATTTCCCGGCCGGGGATATGGTCAATATTGAGAAGCAGCATCCTCTTCCCCTCCTCTGATCTGCTTGATGCGCTGGTACAGCGCCGCCAGCACGCCGATGATCATCACTGCCAGGATACCGGCCAGGGCGATGATGACCCCGATAGGGGGCGCCTCCTCCGGCGCGACGGTAAAGCCCCATACGATGAGGGCAATGAGCGCCGCCATCAGCGCCAGAATCAGTACTGCCGCCCCGATGGGGCTGACGTACCGGGTCAATTTGTCCTGCTTTCCCACGTTCATGAACTTTGTTCCCTCCTGTTCCTGCCGCTCCATGGATGCCAGCACTCCATCGGCGTCCAGCGTGTCCAGCTGGCTGCGGCTGTCCCGGATCTGGGCGCACACGCCCTGGGCCGCCGCCAGGTTGGACTGCTTGCGCTCCAGCTGGATCATATGCCGCCCCATGGCGTCCTCCAGGGTGAGCTGGCCGGACTTGAGCCGCAAAATCTCCTCGATGGGTACGTCCAGCATCCGCAGCAGCTTGATTTTTTTCAGCCACACCACATCGGCGTCGCTGTAGTCCCGGTAGCCGTTGTCGTTATTGCGCCCGGGGGTGAGCAGCCCCTCCTTTTCGTAGAAGCGGATGTTGCCCTTGGTGATACCCACCAGCTGCTCTACCTGATTGATTTTCATGGACTCGCCTCCCTCCTGTCTGATATGCTATACCCTCTACCCGGTGGAATGTCAAGGGTTTTCTGAAATTTTCCCCCGTCCTGGCGGCAAAATTCCGCCCTGGAGGGCGGGACGGGCGCCAGCTCCAACGCCGTCCGACATTTGTCTGATGAATCGCTCCGCCCACAGACAGAATTTCCGATACTTGTCGGCTTTTTTCTCCTTGAAACTATAGCTGATCTCTCTTATAATTATAAGGTAAATAATTGATTTTTTGTGAATTTTTCAAAAACAAAGCGGGTTGATTCACGATGGGGGCGGTTCAGCTCTATTTGACGGACGTCCGCGCCCTGGCGGGCCGGGAGACGGAATGCCTTCCCCTGCTCACCGCAAGGCGCAGGGAGGAAGCCCTCTCCTTCCGGGGGGAGGGGGCGCGTCTGCTCTGCTGCGCCGCCGGGCTGCTGCTGCGCAGGGTGCTGGGGGTGACGCGGGACGGGGATCTGGCGCTGGAGCCCCTGGGGAAGCCCGCGCTGGCCCGGGGCGGCGCATTGTTCAGCCTGTCCCACGCCGGGAACTATGCCGCGCTGGCGGTCAGCGGCCAGAGGGTTGGGGTGGACGCAGAACCCATCCAGCCGCCCCATGTCCTCCCCCGCAAGGTGTTCGCCCGGCCGGAGCTGGACTGGCTTGCCGCCCACCCCGGCGCGGAGGATTTCTGCCTGCTCTGGACCCGGCTGGAGAGCGCCCTGAAGGCGGAAGGCTGCGGGCTGGCGGGAGAACGCCGCGCCTTTTCCCTTCTGGAACCCGGCGCGCCGTGGTACTGGGAGAGCATGGCCCATGACGGGCACCTGTTCACCTGCGCCGCCCTGTCGCCGGTAAAGCTCCAGCCCACGGTGCTGTCCGCCGGCAGTCTGCTGGGGTAAGCGCGGCCCGATCCGCCGTTTGACGGAGGAACGGCCGGTTTCACCATGTGGTTTCAACAAATTGATCATAGAAAGGATGCATTCGTATGAACCAGACCCATCCAGGAAAGTACAGCAGAAGCGTGTCGATCATCGGCGTTGGCTGCACACCGTTTATGTATACGGTGGACAATCCCGAGACAAACGGTTTGACGGAGGGCGAGCTGTTCGGCTACGCGGCCCTGAAGGCCATGGAGGACGCCGGCGTCACCGCCAAGGACGTGGAGTTCTATTTCCACGGCGAGGCCAGCCCCCTCAACGGCTCCAATTACCTGACCCCCAATTCCCAGATCGCCAACTGGTTCGGCATGAAGGGCAAGGCGTCCATCCACCACTCCGAGGCCTGCTGCACCGGCTATCTTGCTATCGAGCAGGCGGTGAACGCCGTGGCCTCCGGCAAGTATAACTGCGTACTGTCCGGCTGTGTGGAGTTTGGCGACAGCACCCCTGCCCCCGCGGATAACATCGAAACCAAAAAGCACCCCTACCAGCGGGATAAGATGACCATGGAGCGCTTCCTGGCCACCACCCAATGGCTGTACGACCGCAACTACGCCCGCAGCCTGATGGCCCCCATGGAGCTGATCTATGACGACGCGGCGGAGGACTACGTCCGCACCCGCGGCATCAGCGCCCAGGACATGGATGACACCCTGAACTGGATGGCCATCAACAACCGCCGCAACGCCGCCAAGAACCCCCTGGCCCTGGAGCGCAAGGAGTTCGCCGAGATCGCCAAGGAGGCTGGGTTTGACGACGTGATGGCCTATATGCGCTCCCCCTACAACCCCCGGATGGGCGACTTCCTCCGGGCGGAGTGCATCGAGCGCAAGTGCGACGGCGCCGCCGCCTGCATCGTGTGCGCCACCGACATGATCCCCCAGATCGCCAAGGGGCTGAAGCATAAGCCCGTGGAAGTGCTGGGCGTGGGCTGCTCCTGCATGGAGGCCACCAATCCCCACTTCGAGATCCGCGCCACTGAGGAGGCCATCCGCCAGGTATACGAGGCCACCGGCGTGAAGCCGGAGGAAATCGACCTGTTCTTCGCCAATGACTTCATCATCACCTCCCACCTGATTTCCGCCGAGATTGCCGGCTACCTTCCCTACGGCGAGGGCTGGAAATACATCTGTGAGGGCCGCACCGCTTACGATGGCGACAAGCCCATCAACACCAACGGCGGCCGGACCTCCTTCGGCCACGCCCACGCCGCCTCCGGTATGGCGGACATCTACGAGGCCTGTATGCAGATGCGGGGCGAGTGCGGGGAGCGCCAGGTGAAGAAGCTGCCCAAAACCACCCTGCTGCGCGGGTACGGCGGCTCCCAGAACGTGGCGGCGGTCATGCTCCGGACAATGGACTGACGATTTTGATAGGAGGGTTCGATCATGGCGATCAAATTGGAGAAAGTCGTTCAAAAGTTCTATGAGAGCCTGGAAGAAGGGAAAATTCTGGGCCGTAAATGCCCCGCCTGCGGCGCGGTGGAGTTCCCGCCGGTCTACGCCTGCAACACCTGCGGCAATCTGGAGACGGAGTGGGTGGAGATCAGCGGCAAGGGCGTGATGAAGTCCATCGTCATGCCCGCCGCCCTGTCCTCCAAACCGGAATACGACGCGCTGGGTGCCCGCAATTTTGCTTACGGCGAGGTGGAAATCGCCGAAGGCGCCTGCGTCAACGCGGTGGTCAAGGGCATCAGCAAGAAAAAACGCAAGGAAATCATGGAAAAGGGCCTGCTGCCCGTTCCCGTCCACGCGGAGATCTTCCAGCGCGACGGGGGCTACAAGACCGTGGTGTTCGCACTGGACGAGGAGTAATTCTCCCCCGTCTCATTTCAAAAAAATTATAAAAAAGGAGTTTGACCATTATGGATCGCAAGGAACTGGAAGCAAAGATTCTGGAGCTGGTTTCCACCTCTTACAATAAGGATATTTCCACCCTGTCCATGGACACCCGGATCAAGGAGGATCTGGGCGGGGCCTCCGTGCTGATGGTGGGCCTGGTGTCCGAGATCGAGAACGAGCTGGACGTGCTGGTGCAGCTCCCCGTGGCCGCGGCCTGCAAGACCATTGGCGAGCTGGTAGACAAGACCGAGGAGCTGCTGTAATCCGACGCGGAGGGAGTAACCGTTATGGCTAATATTTTAGACCAGCTCTATGAAAAGGCCAAGCTGGACGTTCAGCGCGTAGCCTTCCCCGAGGCGGATAACGAGAAAATGATGCAGGCCGCCTATGAGTGCGGCCGGGATGGCTACATCGTCCCCATCCTGGTGGGCGACGAGGCCCAGCTCAAGTCCCTCTGCGCCCAGCGGGGCTATGACGAGGGCGTGTTCACCTTCGTGGACGTCAACAACGAGGAATACAAAAACAAGCTGATCGCCGCCTACGTGGCCCAGCCGGGCCGCATCCTGAAGGAGAAGGCCCTGGGCCGCCGGATGGCGGATCCGCTGTACTTTGCCACGGTGATGCAGGCGGTGGACGAGGCGGACGTGACCTTCGCCGGCATCAACAACACCACCGGCGATGTGATCCTGGCCGGTCAGATGGTGGTGGGCCTCCAGCCCGGCATCGCCACCATTTCCAGCATCGGCCTGTGCGACATCCCCGGCTACGAGGGCAGCGAGGGATCCCTGCTGGCCATCGGCGACAGCGCGGTGTGCACCAACCCCAACGCCGAGCAGCTGGCCTCCATTGCCATCTCCGCCTGCGACACAGTCAAATCCCTGCTGGACTGGGAGCCCCGGTGCGCTCTGGTGTGCTATTCTACCCGGGGCAGCGGCCAGGGTGAGCTTATCGACAAGGTGATCGAGGCCACCAAGATCGCCAACGAGCAGCGCCCCGATCTGGCCATTGAGGGCGAGCTCCAGCTGGACTCTGCCATTGTCCCGGCGGTGGCGGCGAAGAAGGTCAAGGACGAGAGCCGCGTGGCGGGCAAGGCCAACGTGGTGATCTGGCCCGATCTGAACGTAGGCAACATCGCCGTGAAGCTGATCCAGCAGTTCGGCCACGCCGACGCTTACGGCCCCATGCTGCAGGGCTTCCAGAAGGTGGTCTGCGACTGCTCCCGGGGCGCCCCGGTGTCCGAGATCAAGGGCAACATCGTTATTTCCGCTGTGCGCGCGGCCGGCATGAAGAAATAAATCAGGCGCGGAATCAAAGCACCTCCCGCGGCAAATTCTGCCGTCGGGGGGTGCTTTTGGGAGGATTTTATGGAGTTTTCCTGCAAGGAGATTGTCCCCGGCATCCGGCAGATCGGGGACGGCCAGGACAATTTCTGTACCCTGCTCACCGGCAGCCGGGGCGCCGTTTTATTTGACACCATGGTGGGGCTGGGGGATTTGAAGGGCTTCATCCGGGACTTGTGTCCCGTGGAGCCCACGGTGATCGCCAGCCACGGCCACTTTGACCACGTCGGCGGGGCGCGCCAGTTTTCCACCGTGTATATGAACCCAGCGGATCTCCCCCTGCTGGAGGTGGGGCGCGGACAAATCCCGGTGCTGGAGCGGACCCTGGGCCGGGACCTGTCCGGTATGGAGGAGAGCTTCCAGCCTGAGCGCTACCGGCCAATCCACCCCGGACAGGCGCTGGATCTGGGGGGCATGACGGCGGAGGTGGTGGATCTCTCCGGCCATACGCCGGGAAGCATCGGCCTGCTGTGCCGGGAGCTTGGGGTGCTGCTGGCGGGAGACGCCCTCTCCCCTCAGGCGTGCATCCTGTTCCCGGAGAGCCTGCCGCTGGATCACTACGCCCGCCTGCTGGATCAGGCCGGACAACTGCCCTTCCATCAATTCCTGTCCGCCCATTTTGACGTCCCCTTCCCAAAGCATATCATCGAAAACTTCAGCCGGTGCGTTCCGCTGGTGGGGAAAAAGCGAGGGATGGAATATTCCTTTGGCCCCCTGCCCCACATCAAGGGCCGCCTCTACGTGGGGGAAGTGCGCAATCAGGAGATTGGCCAGCTCATCTGCCTGATCACCAAGCCGGACACGCCGCCGCCCGGCTAATTGCCGGACGGGGATAACGACGGGAGGAAGCGCCATGTCAAATGAGATTTCACTGGGAAAAATCGAACTCACCAAGCGCAAGCTGTTCCAGGCCCTGCAATCGAAGTATCCGCTGAAATACTACCTGGAGGTGGTGTACGACGCCATCGGCCTGGAGCTGAACCTGTGCGACACCAGCTACGGCTTTTTCGCCAAGGTACCGGGAAATGCCGGGGAGGACCCGGATGTGGATACCTCCAACGGAAAGCAATACTTGAAAATCGGCATGAGCCAGAACCTGGAAACCCACCAGCACATCACCCGTGCGCTGGAGATCTCCGGGCCATATGTGTGTCGGGACGAATGCTTTCCCAATGACATCTTGTTTCAGCCCATCCGCATCAACCGGACGATGGTGGCGTATCTGTTCAGCCCGGGCCGTCCGGAGGGGTTCACCCCCGCCGATCTGGAGCTGATCGACTACCTGGGCCAGGTGCTGGCCATCGAGCTGCAAAAAAACGACAGCTTCGCGGTGGAGAGCGGCCTGAAATATGAGTACTTCCTCCAGGAGCTGGTGGACGGTCATTTTTCCTCCGATGAATTTGCCCAGCAGCGGCTGCGGCAGCTGGGCCGCAAGCCCCAGCCCTACTACTATATGCTGCATTTTTCCTTTGACGCTCCCTCCATCCATATCGCCAGGAGCCACTATTACGAGCTGCTCCGCAACATTTTCCCGGAAGGGCTGGTGGGTGCGGTAAAGGGAAAAATGTATATGCTGCTGCCCCGCAGTGCGCCCAACCCCCTGAACAGCCGGGAGCGGCAGGCCCTGCTGAAGTTTCTGGCGCTGAACCATATGCACTGCGGCATCAGCTACTATTACACCTCCCTGGTTATGTCCCACTACGCCGCGGAGCAGGCGGACGCCTGCGTCAGCCGCCTCTCGGGAGACGAGTACATTTCCAGCTACGAGCAGGAATTCCTGTACCACCTGTTCTCCCAGGGGATGAGCCGGGACTGGCTTCAATCCCAGATTTCCCCGGATTTGCAGCTGCTCCAGCAGCACGACCAGACCTACCACACGGAATTCGTGCACACGCTGTATACCTATATCCAATGCTCCCGCAGCGCCACCAACGCCTCCGCCCAGCTCCACATCCACAAGAGCACCTTTTTCTATCGGATGAACAAAATCGCCGACCTGCTGGAGGCGGATATTTACGATGGCAGGCGTCTGTTTGCCTATGAATTTTCCTTCTATCTGGTGGATTATTTGAAGCGCTGGAACACCCCTAAGGAGAAGCTGACGTGAGCGGGACCCGCGTCCGGCCGGGTATCCGACAAACGTTGCAAAAACCACAAATTAGATTGATAAAATTTTGACAGCCATCGGATGACGAATCCGGTGGCTGCTCTTATAATAAATGATGATGCACAAATTAAGTTCGTTTTCCCCGCGCATTTTATGAAAAACCACATGGAACAGCGGACGGTTTTTTCATCAGACGTTCGGGGGAGTATTTTGTACAAGCTGCGAAAGCCACATATATGCGGCGGGCGCCGCGAAACAGACGAGGAGGAAAAAATATGGCAGTTAAGGTAATGGGAATGACCGCGGGACGCAAGGACAGCAACAGTGAGATTCTTCTGAAGGAGGCGCTGTATGCCTGCCAGGAAATGGGGGCGGAGGTCACCTTCGCCAATCTCCGGGACTACCACATTGAGGACTGCACCGGCTGCACCTTCTGCACGCAGGGGATGTTCATGAAGGGGGAGAACGTTGGCTGCGTCCTGAAGGAGAAGGACGACAAGGACAAGCTGATGCAGGCCCTGTTCGAGCAGGATGCCGTCATTTTCTCCGCGCCTACTTACGATCTCCAGGTTTCCGCCAACTTCACCCGGTTCATGCAGCGCTCCCTGGCCTACGAAACCGCGTTCCTGGAGAAGATCGGCGCCATCCAGGCCCGCCACCGCGTGGCCGGCCTGATCGCCACCGGCGGCTCCACCCGGGCCTGGATGTCCCAGACCCTGGAAAATATGCAGGCCGCCATGTTTACCTGCGATTTCAACGTGGTGGATATGCAGCTGGCTACCCGAATCTCCGCCAAGTCCCATGTGCTCACCCGCCCCGACCATCTGGAGCGCGCCCGCAAGCTGGGCCAGAACATCATGGCCTCCCTGGCCAAGGATCCCAAGGATCGCGGCTGGGAGGGCGACCCGGACTTCGGCTGGTGCCCCCACTGCCATTCCAATTCCCTGTCCCTGGGCGAGGTCCAGTGGGACGGCCTCCACTTCAAGGTAGAGTGCCAGGTGTGCGGCTGCGGCGGCGATCTGGAGAAGGGCGAGGATGGCAAGTGGAAATTCGTCATTGATCCGGAGATCGGCTACTGCCGTGACCGCACCACGGTGGAGGGCCGCGGCCACCACCTGGAGGAGATCGGCGCCACCGAGGGCGCGTTCTACCGCGATCCGAAGAACATGGAGCTCGTGAAGGAAAAGATCGGCCGCTACAAGGAAATGCAGTTTAAAACGGTGTAATTTTAAATCAATTGACTATGTAAAGGGGATTTTAACATGAAAAAAATGGAAGCTGAAGTCATCGTCGTAGCCGCCGGCCTGTCCGGCATGGCCGCTGCCTGCGCCGCTGGCGAAGCGGGCGCCAAGACCCTGGTATTCGAGAAGGCCAACACCACCGGCGGCGCGGCCAATATGGCTATGGGCCCCCTGGGCGTGGGTTCCCGCATCCAGCGGGCATCCATGGTGTCCATCACCCCGGGCGAAGCCTTCCGCAAGCATATGTTCTTTACCCACTACAAGGTTGACGCCCGCCTGGTGCGTGACTTCTACTTCAAGTCCGGCGACACCATTGACTGGCTGGAGAGCATGGGCGTGGAGTTCGCCGGCGTACAGCGCGCCTTCTCCGCCCCCGAGGCCACCCGCTCCTACTCCGACGGCGAGTTTACCTGGCACGTAGTGAAGCCCGAGGGCGGCGGCATCCCCGGCCCCCGCGCCGCCACCGCCATGATGAAAAAGATGACCGAGTACGCTCAGGAGCAGGGCGTGGAGTTCTGCCTGGAGACTCCGGTCAAAAAGCTGATCAAAGAGGACGGCGCCGTGGTGGGCGTCATCGCCGTGGACGCCCAGGGCGAGGAAATCGAGGCCCGTGCCCCCAGCGTCATCATCGCTACCGGCGGCTTCGGCGCCAACCCCGAGATGATCAAGGAGTACTGCGATTTCGAGTACGGCAAGACCATCAACAATTTCGCCGTCCCCGGCATGGTGGGCGACGGACTGAAGATGGCTTGGGAAGTGGGTGCGGCCAAGACCCCCATCATCATGGAGATCATGTACCAGCTCCCCGACAACATGAACCACTTCTATATTGAGGGCGCGTTCCGCCAGCCCTGCCTGTGGGTCAACCGCAACGGCCAGCGCTTCATGCCCGAGGACCAGATCGGCAACACCACCTTTACCGGCAACGCCCTGGCCACCCAGCCCGGCAAAATCGGCTTCTCCATCTTCGACGCAAAGCTGCTCAAGCGCTATAAGAAAAAGGGACCGGACATCATCTCCCACGTCCATCCCCACGACCTGTATGATCACTTCGAGGAGCAGTGGGAGCGGGATCTGGCCGCGGGCTACGAGCCCATCTGCCAGGCGGACACCATCGAGGAGCTGGCGGAGAAGGCCGGCATCGATGTGGAGGGCCTGAAGGCCCAGGTGGAGGAGTACAACGAGATGTGCGAGGCGGGTTACGACGAGGTGTTCGAAAAGGAGCGCCACTATATGGAACCTATCGCCAAGGCCCCCTTCTACTGCTGCCGTCAGACCGTGGGCGCTTACGGCTCCCTGGGCGGCATCAAGATCAACCACAAAATGGAGGTGCTGGACGAGGACGCCCATGTAATCCCCGGCCTGTACGCCGTGGGAACCGACGCCTGCTCCATCTATGGCGACACCTATCCGTTCACCCTGCCCGGCAACACCATGGGCTTCTGCGTCAACTCCGGCCGCATCGCCGGTGAGAACGCCGCCGCCAAGGTTTCGGAGTTCTGAGCGGGAGGCATACCATGGTGAAACTGACAATCGACGGTCAGGCAGTCGAGGCCCGGGAGGGCCAGTCGGTGCTCCATGCGGCGCTGGATGGGGGAGTTTACATCCCCCATCTCTGCGACCACCCCGATCTGGAGGCCAAGGGCGGCTGCCGCCTGTGCAGCGTCACGGTGAACGGCGGCGAAACCCCGGTCCCTGCCTGCACTACAATTGTGGAGGATGGCATGGTGGTGGAGAGCCGGAGCGAAGCCGCCGAGGCGGTGCGCCGCACCTCCATGGAGCTGATGCTGGCCACCCACCCCGCCGACTGCACCGGCTGTCCCAAGTACGGCAAGTGTGAGATGCAAAGCATCTATCAGTACATGGGCGTTAACGGGCAGGATTGGCGGCAGAAATCCCGGCCCGTCCCCACGGACGAGAAGAACCCCCTGATCTCCCACCTGTTCACCCGCTGCATCCGGTGCGGGCGCTGCATCCGCGCCTGCCAGGACAAGCGCGGGGTGAAGGTGCTGGAATACATCCGCGACAGCAGCGGCGTCCATGCCGGCATCCCCGATGGCAAGAGTCTGGCGGACGCGGGCTGCCGCTTCTGTGGGGCGTGCATTGAGGTGTGCCCCACCGGCTCCATCATGGACGCGGTGGGCATCATGGACAAGCACCAGTCCTACGCCGACGGCGTGGTGCCCTGCCGGGCCGAGTGCCCCGCCCATATCGATATCCCCGCCTACATCCGGGCCATCCGGGAGGGCCGTCCCGGGGACGCCCATGCCATCATCCGGGAGAAGGTGCCCTTTCCCCTGGTGCTGGGCCACATCTGCAACCACCTGTGCGAGACGGGCTGCAAGCGCACCGAGCTGAACGACCCCCTGGGCATCCGGAACCTGAAGCGCTTCGCCGTGGAGCACGATGAGGAACAGGCGTGGAAGTCCAAGGGCTTCCAAAAGGCGCGCACCGGCAGGCGGGTGGCCGTCATCGGATCCGGCCCCTGCGGCCTCACCGCCGCCTACTACCTCAACAAGCTGGGCCATGACGTCACCGTGCTGGAGAAGCGCCCCCAGCTGGGCGGGCCCATGACCAGCGGCATTCCCGGCTATCGCCTGCCCCTGGAGGGCGTCATGGCGGAAATCCAGTACATCATCGACAGCGGCGTGACGTATGAGGTCAACCGCGAGGTGGCGGACGCCGCCGCCCTGCGGCGCGATTATGACGCGGTGCTGGTGGCGGTGGGCGTGTCCAAGGGGCGCAAGCTCCCTCTGCCCGGGGCGGATCTGCCCCAGGTCTATACCGCTATGGACGTGCTGGCGGACAGCCGCGCCGAAGCGGACCTGTCCTACCTGGGCGGCACGGTGTGCGTCATCGGCGCGGGCTCGGTAGGCTACGACGTGGCCCGCTCCCTGGTGCGCAAGGGCATGACGGTAAATCTAGCCTGCATTGAGCAGGCGGACAAGATCCTGGCGGACAAGGACGACCAGGAGGAGGGTGCCCAGGAGGGGGTGAACCTGTTCCCGGGCCGCTCCTTCGAGGAGATCGAGGGCGCGGACGGCCGGGTCACCGGCCTGCGGGTGCATACAGTGCTGTCCTCCACCTATGATCGGGCCACCGGCCAGGTCACCGAGGTGGCGGAGGAAGGCAGCCAAATGGTGATTCCCTGCGACAGCGTGGTATTTGCCACGGGGCAGTACACCGGATTGCAGGACTATGAGAACTTCGGCATTGAGCTGAACGGGCGGGGCTACCCCGTGGTGGACGGCTTCCAAACCTCTGAGGATGGCATTTTTGCCGCCGGCGATGCCATCACCGGCATCAGCTTTGTCATCAAGGCTATCCAACAGGGCCGTGAGGTCACGGCGGAGATCGACCGCTATCTGGGCGGCGATGGCGAGATCGACGAGACCCTGGTGGAGCGCGCCGCCGGCCCCTACATCGGCCAGGTGGAGGGCTTCGCCGCCCTGCCCCGGGTGGAGCAGGATCTGCGGGACGCGGAACAGCGCGCGGCGGACAACGAGGACGTATACCACACCTACTCCTGTGAGCAGGCCCAGTGCGAGTCCGGGCGCTGCCTGCAGTGCGACTTGCGCCTGCAATTCCAGCGGGTGAAGCTGTGGAACGAATACGGAGGTGGCAACGGATGAACGAGAAGCTGTTGAATCTCTCGGAAAAGCAGTGCCCGGTGGACGGGCTGCTCAGCTATGTCCGGGGCCATAAATGCCTGGACTGCGGCAAATGCGTGTTTGGCTATGAGGGTGCGGCCCAGCTGGAGATGACGCTGGCCGACATCACCATGAAGAAGTCCCGCTCTACCGACATGGCCCAGCTCACCAAGGTGTGCCGGTACATGAAGGAACAGTCCCTGTGCGAGGACGGCGTGGATCTGGGGGAAACCGCCCTGGCGGTGTTCGAGAAATACGGCGATGAGTTCGCCGCCCATGTGGCCAAAAAGAGCTGTAAGGCCGGGGTGTGCAAGAGCTTTGTCACCTACCACATCCTGGCGGACCGCTGCATCGGCTGCGGCGACTGCATGGACGAGTGCGAGGACGACGCCATCCTGGGCAAGAAAAAGTTCATCCACGTCATCGACCAGGACGAGTGCACCCAGTGCGGCAAATGTCTGTCCGCCTGTGACGAGGACGCCATCGTCAAGGCCGGGGCGGTCAAACCCCGCTGTCCGGCCAAGCCCATCCCCTGCAAGCGGTAAAACGACAATGAGGAGGCCAAAGGAACGCCTATGAAGATTTTAACCATCAATCCCGGTTCCACCAGCACCAAAATCGCCCTGTTTGAGGGCGAACAGGCGCTGTTCACCGCCAACGTATCTCATGAGGCCGCCGAGCTGGCCAAATACCCCTCCATCAGTGACCAGCTCCCCTACCGGGAGCAGACCATCCGGGAGCTGCTGGCCAAGGACGGGGTGAGCCTGGATGGCCTGTCCGCCGTGGTGGGCCGGGGCGGCGGCTTAATCGCTATGGAGGGAGGCGTGTACGCCATCGGCGATCTGCTGCTGGATCACGCCACCCGGGGCGCCAACGGCGTACAGCACCCCGCTCAGCTGGGGCCCCAGCTGGCCCAGAAGTTCGCCAGCGAGTACGGCTGCCCCGCCTTCGTGGTCAACCCCCCGGACACCGATGAGCTGCAGGATGTGGCCCGGGTCACCGGCATCAAGGGCGTATACCGCAACGTCCACCTCCATGCGCTGAACCTGAAGGAGACTGCTATCCGTCATGCCGCCGGCATGGGCAAAAGGTATGAGGACTGCAATTTCGTGGTGTGCCACATCGGCGGCGGCGTGTCCGTCTCTGCCCATCAAAACGGACGCATGATCGATGGCTGCGACATCGTGGGCGGCGAAGGCCCCATGGCCCCCACCCGCTGCGGCGGAGTACCCGCCGCGGAGCTGATCAGCTACTGTTTCTCCGGCGTGGATCAAAAGACTGCCAAGGCCCTGTGCACCAAGTCCGGCGGCTTTGTCAGCCTGCTGGGCACGTCCGACGCCATCGAGGTGTCCCAGCGTGCCGCCAATGGAGACAAGGTGGCCTGGATGGCCTGGAACGGCATGATCTATCAGATCATCAAAGAGATCGGCGCTATGGCGGCGGCCCTCCACGGCCGTGTGGACGGCATCCTGCTGGGCGGCGGTATGGTCCACAACAAGGAGCTGGTGGAAAAGATCACCGAGGCCTGCTCCTTCATTGCCCCTGTCTCCGCCTATCCCGGCGAATTCGAGATGGAGGCCATGGCGGCGGGCGCGATTCGCGCCCTGGAGGGCAGGGAGCAGGTACGCCAGTACACCGGCGAGCCTGTGTTCAAGCAGTTCAAGGCCCTGATGGAGTAACGCCCTGCCAGGAAAAAAGCTGTACCCGAGACAACCTGATTCCAGAAAAACCCCCGTCCTCCAAATTTGGAAGGGCGGGGGTTGTCGTTTATGAGCTCAAGGATGCTTTTGATTTTGATAGTCCCGACCCGCCTCCAGCAGCTCCTGAGAGGACGTATGGGCCAGCCAGCCGTCCAGCAGTGTCTCGCTTTCGGGGGCCAGGCGCTGTCCGCGCCGGTTCATCTCCCCCAGCATCCGCGTCAGCAGCATCCCCACCCACTGGTTATCCGAAACCGGCAGGCGCAACGCGTCCACAAGATTGCCCTCCAGTTCCGCGTTGGTGAAGTCGGACACACCAGCATGGGTGTTGAATTGGAATGCCAGCTTCAAAATCTGGGGGCTGGAGGCGGAAGAATCGCCTAAGCTGACGGCAAGCAGCTCCAAATCGCCAAAAAAGTCGGGAATTTTCTCAAAGGGCACATGGCACACCGCATAATCCACATAGCCCATACGGCTGAGCTTGCTCTCCATACGGGGGGTGAGCACCGTGTTTTCACCGCTCTGGGGGATAAAATAGCGCTCCCTTCCCCGGGCGTTCCGGCTGAACACCAGGTGCTTGCCGCTGTCATTTGCCGTGGGGCAGGCGGCAATCCGGAGTTTTTTGACCAGATACCGGGGCAGCCCCGCGTAGATGCAGTGGAGCAGTCCCCGTATCCGCAGCGCGGATCCTTCATATTGGATATACAGTGGGGATACGCCCTTGGCCTCCGTCTGGGCGTAAACGCAGCGCAGCAGGGTAGCCCACCGCTCCTGATCCAGCCCGGCCAGGGTCATGGCCTGCTCCAGGGAGAGGAAAGGGGTACAGGGGGGCGTCCCCTCCCAGGGGAGCTGCCCCTCCCCACCGAGAAAGGCGGCAGCGTCCAGGGCCAGGAAATAATTGGGGTCGCGCAGCACCCCCACGTTATTTTTCAGGGGAAAAATAAGGGCGTGGGAGAACATATTCGGACGGCCCAAGCGATCGCTCAGCCCAAACCGGGTGCGGATGACGTACAGGTAGCTGCCGTCCCCGGAATACTCGTCCAAAACCAGCACATTCCCCTGCTCGTCCACCGCGTCCGCACAGAGGGCTGCGTTGGCGTTTTGCAGCTTGACGCAGGCATCATAGGCATCGCTGGGAATCCCCGGCGACGCGGCCACCACCTGCCATCCGGAGAACGTCCTATTCCCCTCATTCCGCGTTGCGTTGGTGTAACAGCATTGATAAACCGGTTCCATGGTGCTCTGCCTTCTCTCCTGTTCACAGTTTGGCGGGACAGCCCATCAGAAACGGGTGAGATCCCGGTTGGAAATGCCGCCGCGGCGCTTGGGCCTGGTAGGCCCGCGGGGACGCTCCGGCCCGCGCTTGAGGGCAGCCGTCTTGGTGCACAGCAGCGCGGCGATCAGCACCCACAGGATAAACCAGAGGACGCGATCCGGCAGTCCCAGCAGGGAGGTGCACACCTCCAGCAGCAGCGCGCCGATCAGGGACTTCACGATGGACGAGACCAGGACGATGGACATGGATTCTGTCTGCCCGTAGGCCGCGCCCGCAATCAGCCCGATGGCCGCGCCCAGCACCGTGATAAACAGCACCCGCAGCAGGCCGAACAGCAAACCGAGGCTGCCGCTGTTGTGCCGGGTGGTCACCAAATCGTCGGACGAATGCCGCGCGGCGGCGGAGGCCATGGCCTGGGCCAGCATAGACGCGTCGGACACGTCCACAAAAACGCCGCCGGTGCTGCCGGCAATGCCCTCCATCAGCGCCACGTCAGCATCACCCAGGCCCACCGTGCTGATGGTGATTCCCCGGCGCGTGTACTGCCGCAGGATGGGCTCCAGCTGGGAGAAGAACTCAAAATCCGTGGGCAGGCCGTCGGTGAGCATGACCACCTTGGGCACGCTGCCCCCATCCCAGCGGCCTGCCTCATAGTCGTCGATCACCCGGCTCAGCACATTGCGGATGGCCGTGCCGCCGGAGCTGATCCCATCCAGCTTCCCGGTCTCCCGGTTGGCGGGCCGCATCTCCCGCATCAGCTCCACGCTGTCGGCGAAGCCGTAGACCATATAGGGGAAATCGGCGTCCTGTCCCCTCAGCACCTCCTCGATGGCGTCATAGCGGAGCTGACGGGGGTCGTTTTCCGACATGGAGCCGGAGTTGTCAATGAGAAAAACATAGGAGGTGGGCTGCGCCGAAGCAATGCGGAAGCGCAGGCTGTAGAGCCACTGGAACAGCGCCCCCAGCACCCCCACCAGCAGCACGGCAACAATCAGAAACCCAAGGGCGGATCCGGTGGAACCGCCGGTAATCACGTTTTTCTCAAAGGTGCCGGACAGGCTGCTGATCAGGAACACGCCCACCGCCATCACCAGGGCCAGCACGCCAAACACCAGACCCATCAGGATCGGGCCGGACACCGTGTCCACCAGCGCGCCGTACAGCGCCGCGCAGACAAACCAGGCCGCAGCGCCCAGCACAATGGAGAGCACAAGCATAAGTGGGTTGAATTGTTTGCTTCTTCTCATGTTTAGATGCACCTCTTTTTCGATTGCAATCAGCTCATGGCAGTCAGCAGGGACAGCACCGCCATCAGGCCGCAAACCGTCCACTTATAAAGACCGGGACTGATCCGCCGGTTGGGATGGGGCCAGTTCAGCGTGACCACGGTAAGCCCCAGCACCACATACGCGGCGGCCAGCATCAGATAGGGATCCGTCTGAAGATGAGACGTGGTCTGCCAGAGATACGCCGATGCCAGCACCGGCGGGAAGGAGAGCATAATAAGCCACCACATCACCTGCCGCACGGGGGCGCCCATTTTTCCGCCGGCGGCGTAGAACACCGCCCCATATAGGACAAGGAATACCAGCATCAGCCACAGACCCTGGTGCATGAGGAACACCGCCAGCAGCCCCGCCGCGGTTTGTGCGGCAAGGTACAAAGGGCTTGTCAGGCGGAGGGTTCTGATTCCCCGCAGCTCGTTCTGGAGGCAGCACAGGGAGCCCACCACATAGACCGCCATCAGGGCCTGCCACATCGGAAAGCTGTAATCTATCAGCCCCCGCAGCACCAAGGCCCCTCCGGCAAGCGCCCCCAGGAACAGGGAGTCCGCGCCCATGCGGCCGTAATCGAAGTCATACGCCGCCACGGCGCAGCCCACCAGCACCGCGATCTTCCACCACGCCAGGGATTCGCTGCTCCACATCATCCTCCACTCGCGCAGGATGCCAAAAAACTCCTGTACCAGCCGGGTTTCCGTCAGGAAAGAGGCAAACAGCACCGCCAGCAGCAGCCAGGACAGCCAGTTGTTGCGCTGGAACACCCTGCTGTCCAAAAAATACGACATGGCGCACAGGACGCACCAGGCGGCGGCGCACAGCAGATAGGCCGTGAAAAACAGGCCCGAATCCCCCGCAAAGCCGGGCACCGGCAGGGCGCCGTCGCTCCACAGCAGCAGGATGACGGCGGCGCCGATGATGGCCTTGGCCAGTCCCTTCATCCAGACCAGCAACGGATCCTTGAACTTCACAACACCCAGCGCCACACCCACCGCCAGCAGGCCGATGCAGGGGAGCTTCCCCCGCACCACCGGCAGGAGGTATTCAAGGCTGTCCGTGGTGAAGCCCAGCATCAGCTCCTGATAGGCCAGGATCAGCGGGATGCAGGCGTCGAAGCACACCATCAGCGGCAGGTTCCGCAGCACGGGTTCGTTGACGTCAGGCTTCAGGACGATAAAATAGAACATCACCAGGAGGAGGGCCCCGGTAAGGGCCCACCCAGCGGGGGTGTAGCGGGCGAGGATATGGGGCCCCACCAGCAGCAGATTCAGCGCGAAAAAGATCAGCTCGTTCTTTTTCAGCAGGACATTGCCGCCAAAGCCCCGCTTCGCGGTTTCCTGCGTTGTTTCAGACATCGTTGATCACCCACTCTCAAAGGAAGAACCGCGCCAGCATATACAAAAACCACACGCCGGACATGGCCGCGGGCAGCGCGTAGATGGAGCTGTAGGGCCTGGCCCGGCAGCGCAGAAAGCCCAGGGCCAGCAGCGCCGCCTCCAGGATCAGGGCCGCGCAGCCAACGCCGGTGCAGGGTGCGAACAGCGCGGAGGCCGGGGCCCAGAGCACGGTGACGGCGCACACCGCCAGCAGCAGCGCGCACAGCTTCAGCAGCTTCCCATTGAACACCTTTTGGTTCAGGATTCCGGTCACCGCCGCCTGCCGGGCCGGGTCCAGGGCGGGCGCGCCATAGCCGGTATAGTATTGGTAGGCCAAGGTCAGGCTGTCCGCCCTCCCCTGACAGTAGTAGTAGTCCCCCAGGGCGGCGGCGGCCCGGCTGTCGCCTACCTGCGCGGCCTCCTGGAGCAGCTCCAGCCCCCGTTCCTCGTTGACAGGCAGCTGGATGCCGTTGAGCAGGCAGGCGCCCAGGAAATATTTTGCCTGGGGGATGCCCGCGTTGACCAGGGGCTCCAGGCGGTCGAAGTCCAGCTTGACGGACGCCCCGGCGGCGGCCTTGTCGAAATTTGTCTGAAAGGCGTGGAGCTGTTCCTCATACAGGGCCTGGGCCATTACCGCCACGGTCTGGGGCACAAAATCCCCCCTGCGGGCGGCGGACAGGTCGCGGTTGTCCATAAATCCCCCCAGGGCAAACACGATGTCCCCAGTTAGGCGCAGGATGGTGTCCCGGCTCAGGCCGGTTTCGTCTGCGGCATTCTGGATGTAGCGGTCCAGATCCACCTGCATGGTTCTGGGGTCCCGCTTCAGCAGCTCCCCAAAGCCGGACACCTGGGTCATCAGGCACACCCGGTAGATCTCCGCGGGTGGGGCCCCGGCCTCCCCCAGGGCACGCTGAAGCAGGGCGGCATCGGTGAACAGGGTTTCCCCATACTGCGCCGCCGCCGAGGACAGGACGGTCCCCAAAGGGGTGACGGGGGCCTCATACAGCCCGATCAGTTCCCGCGCGTTGTATTTGATGTTATCAAAGACTGCTTCCAATTTGCTCATACGCAATGTCCCCAGTTCTCTTGTTCTCCCCGCACCAGCCCAGCTCCTGGAAGCATTTCAGCCACGTGCTGGGGGTCGGGTTGTTCACCGGTTTCACCCGGTTGACGTTTTCCTGCCGGAGGGTGCGGAGAAACAGCTCCCGCAGGCTGGCGGGCAGCTCCTGCCACAGGTCGATGACCTGCTGCTCCTCCCAAAAGGCCCCCAGGCTGTTGCTGGTGTCCTCCGGGTCGAAGATGAACACCGGCATTTTGTGGTATTCCCGGAACTTGACATAGTGCTGCTGGATATCCCCATCCGGGCAGTCGTCCAGCAGCCTGCCGTCGTAGGCGTACCGCCCCAGAAACAGGTAGAACAGCAGGGCGCACAGGCTGTAGTTCTGGGAGTGGAGGTCCGCGAAGGGGATCTTTTCCTGGACGGCGGCGGGGTCGGCAAACTCAATGGGGTAGCCGCCCGGCTCCACGCGGCACACGTTGGCCGCGCCCGCCCCCACAATATCCTGGAAGCTGAAAATCAGGTTGGAGAAGTCCAGAAACACTTCATGGCCTTCGGTAAAATACATCCGGGACAGATGGATGTCCAAATAGACATACCCGCTGCGGTTCACCCCTTCCAGGGCGCGGACGATCTCCACCGCCATATCCCGTACCGCCGGGTTTTTCCAGTTGGGCGCGCCGATCTGGGCCAGCCTGCGCGTCCCGTCCATCATCATGGGATACCCGCCGTAGGGAAAAAGCAGGGCGTACGCCTCGTCCCGGGCCATCTCCGGCGTGGGGGTGGAGGTGTACTCCTGGGCCGCGAACAGATTGCACAGCCTGCATTGCTCCTCGGCCAGCCGCACCATGTCGCTGGGCCACAGGATCCGTTCATTCCGGGGCGGCGTCAGGATGCGCTGCCGGTAGCGCATCCCGCTGTATTCGGGGACGCGCTTGAGGAAAAACTCCTCTCCGGTGTTGATGTTGGCCAGCAGGGGGCTGACACGCCCCTCCCCCCGGTCGCCGCCCAGCGGATCCTGGATCATCTGTCCTGTCCACTGGTAAATGCCCCGGCCATACATCATGCTATAGAATAAATCGCTCTGGACGCGATATTTGTTTGCATTCATGCGGGCGCCAGGCCCCCTTTTCTATCTTAAACTGGTGGGCGGACGGTTCACTCGTCGTCAGGCCATCTCCAGCCGTCTTTCCTTTCCTCGGAATCCCGCTTAGGCTCCTGTCCGGCGGCGCGGCGCTGGCCGAAAAATCCGCCCCTGCCCTTGGGAGGCGCTTCCTTCTGGGGCGCTTCCCGCTCCTGGAGGCGGCGTCCGGGCTTGGCCTCCCCCCCGCCGGAGGTAAACTGGGAGAACAGCGCCCGGCCCCGATCCAATACCGATCCGTCCGCCTCCTTGCGCTGTTTGCGCTCCTCCGCCCGGCGGCGGCGGCCGGCCGCTTTCAGCTCGTTCAGCCACTTGTGCACCGCCTTGGCGCACTTTCCCTTGGATTGGACATAGTCCTCCGCCTGGTCAACATAGGGGGCCGTCTCCAGCAGCCTGCTCCGGCCCGCCACCTGCTCCCCATCGTCCCGGAGGACGCAGGGATCCATCTCGTCAAAAATCTGGAAGGCGTTCTCCGGGCAGAGCGCCCTGCCCAGCACCAGCCAGACGTCCAGGGGGACGCAGCGCTCCGGGATATCCTTGGCGCGGCACTCCTCTGCCACGGTTTCGCCCACAATGCGCATCAGCCGATCCCCGTTGGGGCCAAGGCCGCTTTCGGCCATATGCTGGAACGTGTCCGCAAGGGCGGCATAGTCCTGCTGCTGGAGCTGGGCACGCAGGGCAAGGATGTCATCCAAGCTGTTTTTGGCGTCCGGAATGGCCGCCGCGTCAATCCAGCCGGACAGCTTCTCCGCCTGGGGATCGTAAAGGCACAACTCCTGCTCCACCTTTTTTACGTAGGCGTCGGCCTCCTTGGGATTGTTGAAAATCTCCTCATATTGGTTGGAAAACCAGCTGAGCATCTGGAGAAACGCGTCATCCCGGGAGGGCTGCGGCGACATATAGGTCCGCAGAACCTTGTAAAAGTCCGCAAACAGCCGGCAGCGGGCGCCGGTGGATCGCATCTCCGCGTATTCATTGCACAGGTTAACGGAGAAAGTCTCCAGCGTCACCTTGTCCCAGTACCTCTCCCTGGCCGTCTCGTCGCAGGCCGCTATCCTATCCTGGGGAAGCAGGCCGCGCATCAGCCCCATCAGGGATTTGTAGCCGCTGACCGCCTGTCCGGGCTGGTCAAGCTGCGCCTCATAGAGCCTCCACGCCTCCTTGTCCACCCGCTCCTCGACCATCACCGCGCCGCGAACATAGTTGGCTTCCGCCAGAAGATCCCCCAGCGCCTGCCAGGTGATCTCCTTCCCCGCCAGCCCATACCCGGCATAGTAGCAGTCCAGGATCTTCAGCCCGCCTTCGCTCTGTTCCAAGGCCTGGCGGTAGCGCTCAAACACGGGCTTGGGCAGGCTGTTCAGCCGCCTTGCCGCGTCCTGGGCCGTCAGCGTGCTGATGATATAGATGTTGTACTGCTCCCCGGCATCGGCCAGGCCGGCGGACGCCGGCGAAGCCAGCCACTGATCCAGGTTAGCCACGCTCTCCTCCGTCAGGGAAATCCTCCGGCGGCAGACCTCCCGCAGCATGGCGCCGATATACTCCTCCATACGCTGGCTGCCGTAGCCCCGGGAACGCAGCGCGTCGCTCAAGCTGCCGCCCAGTTCCTCATCGGACATCCTCTCCACCGATGGGTTCTGGAGCAGCTGGTGGGCAATTTTCAAAACCAGCTCGTCGGACGCGGCGGAATCCCCCAGCTCCATAGCCAGTTCTTCCAAACGGCGGAAATAGCCCTCCATATCCTCCCGGCAGTTCTGGACGGCGTAGTCCACAAAGCCGTACCGGGCGATCCTGCGCAGGGTGCGGGGGGTGAGCACGTTGTTCTCCCCCGTCTGGGGCGCCAGGTAGCTCTCGTGTCCGGCAGCGGCGGTGGAAAACACCAGATGGTGCTTTTTAGTGGTGTTGGAGGCGGAGGAGGCAATGGACAGGCTGCGCCGCACGCAGAAGGGCAGGCCCCGGTAGACGCAGTACAAAATCGCCTGCATCTGTTCCTCGCTGCCATCGTACTGCACGAAAACCGGCTTTGCGGCCTTGCGCTCCATAAACCGGGCGTAAACGCACCGGATCAGCGTCAGGTAGGTTTCCTCCGTCAGCCCAGAGCGCTCCAGCGCCCGCTCCAGGGTGAAAGGAGCCGTGCGCGCCAGAGCCTCCTTGGGCCGGGCGGCGGCCTCCTCGTCCTTGGCGAAGTTGTCCGCCGTCAGGGTGAGAAAAACATTGGGATCGCTCAGGATACCCTCCTGCTTCCAGGGGAAAATGTATGCGTGGGAGAACATATTCGGACGGCCCAGCCGATCCGTCAGGCCGTATTGGGTGCGGCTGACATAGACGTATGCTCCGTCCCCGGTGATCTCCAAGAGGTTGAGCACATTGCCCCGCTCGTCCACCATGTGGGACTGAATGGTGGAGTTGGCGTTTTGCAGGCTGACGCAGTTGGCGTAAGCCTCCGCGGGGATATGCTCTGATACCACCACTGCCTGCCAGCCGGAGCTGATTTTGCCGCCCGTCTCCTTTACCGCGTTGGTGTAACAGCATTGCATAATTTTTTCCGTCATGGCTGTCCCTCCGTGTTCAGCAGGATCGTTTACACCTTGTCCCAGAGATTGCCGCAGTTATGGCAGCAGCAGTTCACATACCACTTTTTCTTGAAGGGCCCGAAGCCGCTGCTCATCAGGTATTGGCCCTCCTCCGTGTTGTCGCTGCCGCACACGGGGCAGACAACCTTGGGGCGCGTGGGGTCCTCGATGTACCTGTCCAGGCTGATGTAGCCCAGCTTGTGGAACAGCCACAGCAGCGGCTCCTCCACCCGCTTGGGCAGCACCGGGCCGGTGGGGCACTGGTAGGTGGACAGCTCGCCCTGTCCGGTGCGCTCGAAAACTTCATCCGGCAGGCTGCCGTCGTTGGTCAGGACATACTGGGAGATGGGCGGCTCGTTTTGCAGCTCCCGCTGGCGGCGGATCTTCTCAAACTCGTCGTCCCGGATCTTTTTGAAATTCTTTACATCGCAGCCCAGGGCGGTGAAGGCAAAATAGGCGTAGTTGGCATAGTTCGTCTCCAGCTGCTGGGCCAGCACCATCTCGTTGTTCTGAATGAAGCTGTACAGCTGCGCGAAAATGGGGTTATAGTCGCTGGCGTTGAACATGGGCAGATTGAAGCCTCTGGCGTCCCGGATGCCCCGCACATCGTTGCGCAGCATATCCCGCAGTTCGGGGCTGAACACCTGCTGCACCGCCTGGGTGTCCGCCTTGGAAATGCATACGGCCAGAGGCACCATGGACTTTTCCCCCGCCCGGCCGGAGGTGATAATGTCGTGCACCGCGTCCAGCACCGTCACGGGGTGGTCCAGGCCGATGCCCACGTTGGTGGCGCCGCTCACCGCGCCGAACTGCATGGGGTCGATGAGGACGATGACGCCGTCCGCGTGGCTGATGAAGGGAGCAAACTGGTTGATCAGGGATGCCTCCCGGAACACCTCGCCCGCCACATCGTAGAGGACGAAGGTCTCGGTGACCTTCTGGTTCTGCCCCGCGTCCCGGACCATCTCATAAAACAGGGGCTGCTGGAGCCGCGCGGACGGCGTGGAGCCGGGCAGCGGCGCCCGGGCCGCGATCCGGTTGTTCTCCAGGAAGGCCCGCACCCCGGTGTTGCTCACAATGGCGGACAGGCCCACCTTCACCGCGTATTCCTTCATCCGCTGGAGCAGCTGGGAGAGGTAGACCGTCTTGCCCGCGCCGGTGATGCCGATGACGGAGGCGAACTTCACCGTGTTTTTGCCATAGCTGTCCGGCAGGGGGTTGTGGCACTGGGGGCACACCCGGCGGTTGCACACCTCGCCGGTGAGCAGCTCGATCTGGGTGACCATACCCTGGTCGTCGTAAATGAAGTAGTTGTCCGGCCCCTGGGGCTTGAGATACCTGCGGTGGGCGGCGATGCTGGGGTCGATGACCCGCCGCCGGTATGCTTTTACATGGAGAATGTCATCGGCGGGGTTGTTTTCCGTGGTGCCGTTGAATTTGGCCCAGAAGTCCTGGTAGACGGGGTCCTCCCCCTCGGCAAAAAAGGCCCAGTCCCGGTAGGCGTTCAAGATGTCCTCCTTGTCCGGGCCGGTATACTTGACGGCAAAATCGTCAATATCATCGTACTCGTCGGGCAGAAGGTCGCACTCGCCGTGGTTGACCTTTTCCGAGCGGAACAAGACCTCAGAATCCCACATCCGGTAGAAACAGTAGGGACAAGTGATTTCACAGCTCATCGTTATTTCCCCCTCACTCTTTTTCTCTGTTTTTCGGGCCCCGGCCCTTTCCGGGGCTGCTCAGACCAGCTCCAGCCCCCGGTTCACGGAATAGATCTCCGGCTTGCGGTCCGTCCAGAGGTAGACATAGCCCTGTTCCAGCATCTGCTTTGTCACCGGGATGTCCAGCTCGCCCACCCGGCAGGCCAGATCGCCGTCCCGGTATCCGGCGGCGAACTCCTGGGGGAAGGAAATGATGTAATAGCCGGTCTTGACCACCCGCTTTTTGAACAGGACACCTTCCGTCCGCTCCTGCTCCCACATATCCACATGGATCTGCATGGGGATGCTGCAATAGGCGGAGATCATCGCCTGGTTTTCCTGCTGGGCGTAAATGGAGCACACGTCCCCCTGGGTAAAGCAGCTGAAAATGGAGTAGGTGCTGGCCTCGGTGTTAATGGGGCAGCCGTTCATCCGGGCCTTGTCCGCCGCGGTGACGAAGCGCACCCACACCCCCGGCTTTATCTCCGTGTACTTGCCGGGCAGGGGAGGGAACTGCTCCATCAGGCGGCACAGCTCCTCCATAAGCCCGTCGGCCCGCTGCTCGAAGGGGGTCTGTACCAGCAGCACATCCTGGCCCCGGGCGCTTTCCCAGGTCAGGTTGCGGGTTCCCTGCTCCCGGAGCAGGTTGGTGGCGTACCGGTCGGGATTATTGGGGCAATATTGATAGCGCATGATTACTCCTCCTCCCCGCTGACCAGATTTTCGGCGGAAACCTGGTAAATGACCAGGGATTCCGCGGTATTGCTGCTGCCCGTGTTGTAGTAATAGGTGGTGGGGGGCAGGTTGTTGGAGAGGTTATTGTACAGCGGCGTGCCCACCTTCAGCAGGATGGCGGAGATGAGCGGATCCCCCAGCGCGAAGTTGGTCTGAAGGTAGACGTACACGTCGTTGCCCGTCAGTTTTTTGCGGATGTACTGCTTGGCATCCACCGGCAGCGCCTCCTCGCTGAGGCGGCTTTCCAGTTCGTCCTCAAAAGCGGAGGAGAAAATCTCATTGCTGTCAATGATGTGGTCCAGGGTATTGGTGAGGAAGGCGGCCAGCTCGTCCGTGTCGTGCATCCCCACAAACCCGCTGTACAGCTCGGAGCCGTGCCGGTCGTAAAAATCCCGCACCTTCCTATCGTAGAAGGTGGCGATATTACTGTCCCGGACGGCATGGATCTTGCGCATGGATTTGATCAGGCTGCTCCACATATCGGAGAAGTCCTGAGAAATCCGGCCCTGCTCCCGGAGGGCGGACAGGAAAATCTGGACCAGCTCCTGATCGCTGGACAGCATATATTTCAGCTGATCCCGCGCCGCCGTCAGCACCGGGGCCTCCTGAGAGGGGGCCTTGGGCCTGGACATGATCTGCGCCACGTCCTGGAGGCGGCCGGCCAGGTGGATGATCTCATCCCTGCTGAAATTGGCCACCAGCAGGGCTTTATACCGCTCCTGCCAGGCCGTGCGGGCGGGGGAATCCATGGAGATCTTCTCCCGGATGCCCCGGGCCACGCCGGAGAGATACTGCCCCCACGCCCCCATGGTGTAGTCGTTGAAGGCCCGCGCCGGCAGAGCGCACATGGCGGTCTGGGCCGCGTCGTCCCGGCGCGGGAACAGCTCCAGCTGCGCCTCGGTGGGCAGCATGGAATATAGGGTGCTCTCGGCGTACTGATCCAGCATGGAAAAGGTCCCCTGGTTGGTCAGACCCAGCCTGTCGGGCAGGTGGGGATCCTCCAGCGGCCGCGCCTCGCCCTGGGGCGCCGCCCTGGAAAGCTCCTCGATAAGCCCCGTGACCACCACCTGTCCGATTTGGGGTAGGGGCTTTTCCTCCCGGGCATAGCTGGCTGTCATCACCGCGCCGCAGAAAAAGTCGGTGGCAATCTCCGTATCCGCGTTGTTGGACAGCACGATGGTGGCGGACAGGATCTTGTAACAGATGTCCCAGTCCTCCAAAATGGCGTTGTCGCTCCGCCGGTTGCTCAGCAGCAGGATATTGTCCACCGCCTGCCGGGCGTCGTTGTTCTGGTAAAACCCGCTCAGGTGGTTGCGGATGGCCGACGCCGTTTTCTGCCGGTTCAGATTCTCATTGAGCAGCAGGTACAGCACGTCCAGCATATCCGTGGAACTGGTGCACAGCATATCCTTTACCCTGCGGATGCGGGGCAGCCAGGCGGTAAATTCCTCCGCGCCGGCAAAGCTGGTGGTGTCCAGGACATAGTAGATCAGCAGCTTGCTGCGGTCGCTGAAGTGCATCCTGGTGCCAAACAGGGCGGAGGCAATCTCCCGCACCTCCTCCTCGGAGACAGCGATTGGCTGATCCCCGTCGCAGGGCAGCTGGGAAAAGGAGAGCTTTTCGCCGTTGGCCTGCACCCACAGGAATTTCAGCTCGGCCTGGTACTGGGGCCAGGTTTGCAGCAGACTGGCGGAGACGGCCTGGTGGGCATTGCGGGCATTGCCGCCCAGATAGATCACAAGCTGGGGGAACTGGGGTTCCCTGCCGGCGATGTCCCCCAGGTTCTGCCTGTCGATCCGGTAGAGCTGGTTTTCAAAATGCTCAATGAGGCTTTGAATGGTAAGCGTTGTTGACATGGCAAGGACCTCGCAGTCTAAAGTAGGCAGCGGAGCCGGTGGGATTCACGGCTCCGCTGCTTGTGGTATCATTCCGCCGCGGATACGCGGGTATCAAATCCCGTTTTCCATCCTGAAGATGTCGAACTGCTTTTTGAGGGTTTTGAGGAATTCCATGATCTCGTCCTTCTCGGGGAACGCCTCGGCGCTCATGATCCACGCCTGGACCTTGTTGTCTGTGAACTCGTCCTTGAGCACGGTCCCGGTGGCCTTGATCTCGGGGGAGTCTGCGTTGTAGCGATCGTCCACGCTCTTTCGGGCGGCGTCCTTTTCCTCGCCGGTCAAAAGCGTCTGGTAGCTCAGGAAGCCCTGGTAGAAGGGGATGACGCTGAACGGGAACTCCGCGCCCCGCTTGGAGAGTACCTTTTCCGAGCTGAAGCTGTCCTTGCGGTAGCTCAGCACCCGGCCCTCCACATGGATCACGCCGGTAAACAGCGCGTCGCAGTAGTCCTGGATGGCCCGCCCCCCCTGGCCGATCCGGTCAATCCGGTCCTGGACGGTCCTGATGGCGCCGTCGATGGCGTCCTTCAACTCGTCCATCTGCTTGAGAATGCCCCGGACCACCTCGTGGTAAGGCGCAGCGGCGACAAAGTGATCCTTCTGCACGCTCAGCTTGATCTCCCGTTTGGCGGCATAGCCGTCGTTCTGCATCCGGTGCTCGGTGGGAACCATGGGAATCTCTTTCGCGTTCTTCAGTTTTTCCAAGGCGTCCTGGAGGGCGGGCAGATCCGCGGGCTTGGCGGCCTGGGCAGCGGCCCCCGCGGCCTCCCGGGCCAGGGCCTTCAGCTGCTCCGCTTTGCCGGGATCGGGGGCGCAGATGCGGTTGTCATCGTCAAAGACGCCCATCCGGCTGGCCTCGTCGTAGAGGGTCTGGGCGGAGGTGATCAGCGCCTGCATAGGCTCCGGGGCGGCCTGGAGGTGCAGCAGGCTCTGGGGCGTCAGGGAGGACATCCTGCGCCAGTCGTTGAAATCCATGCCGTCGGAGGATTTGCCCTCATAGTAATGGCAGCCGGGATTCTTGCTGCTGAAATAGGCCCGTTCGTACTCCGCGCAGTTGTTGTAGGCGCTCAGGGGCAGGGCGCAGGCGCTGCACATGACAAAAATACGGTCGGTGAGGGCGCTCTCCTTCTTCTGCCACATATTATCCACGGTGTACATCTGCTCGGCGGCGGCCTTGATGGGATTGGACGAGCCGGGGAAGGACAGGAATGCCAGCTTGGCGGTCTGGGACTCCTGCCACACCTCGCTGTTGAAGTAGAACAGCGGGCTGGCCCCCTCGGTGAGGCGCTTCATCCAATCGGTATAGATCTTGTCCGCCAGCTGCTCGTCGTTGTCGATGCCGTACTTGTCCTTGAGGAAGGAGGTGATGGTCCGGTTGGCGAAGCCGCTGAACGCGGTTTCCACAAAGAAGGAGTTGACCAGCTTGACGATTTTGCTCTCGTCCTCGGTAACCCAGGCTTCCTCGTGATCCAGGAACAGGTTCATGAACTGGTAGAGCATCCCTTTGACGTTGATCTTCTCGATTTCCACATTCAGGGAGCCCTTCAGCTCCTCAATGGTCATCATGGGGATGGCGAAGCCCTTCTCCTGCATGATCTTCTGGCTGGCCAGGGCGTCCCGGTTCTCCTTGAAGGACTCGATCAGGGTGTCCATCACCCGGCTGAGCTTGATATAGTAGGCGCCGGTGACATCCTCCAGCTGCTTGCGGAATACCTTGAGAACATCGTCCAGCTCCTTATAGCAGCTCAGGGCCAGCTTGTGCTGCTCCAGCAGCTGCAAATAGTACTCATAGTCGTTGAAGCGGTTCTGATCGCTGTCAAACAGGCTGCGCTTCCGGCGGTTGTCGAAATTGGCCCGGGCGTTCTCGTAATCTGACTGGCGCAGGACGGACTGGGCGGACTCCTGGTCCCAGCGGGAGCTGTTCTCCTGGATCAGCCCGTCGATGATGTTCAGCAGGTTGTGGCTCTGGGCCGCGGAGATCAGGCCATAGGCAAAGATGGGGCCCCGGTCGATATCCCGGATGACCTCGGCCAGCTGCGCCCGTACCCGGTTGATGAGAGACTGCTGGTTGCCGGCAGACACCATGCTCCGGCTGTTCTTGATGGCGGTGTTCAGCTTGGCGGCGGTCTGGTTGGTGTAGGAGGTGACCAGTTCACTGTTGCCGTAATCCCGCACGTACTTCCAATCGTCCGCGTAGGGGACATAGCTGCTGTCAAAGCCGGCGCACAGCTCCTGGTACAGCGTGTTGTAGACGTCGGTCAGCCCCTGGGCGTTGCGGGCCAGGGCGCTGGTAGCCAGCCACTCCACATCCGCCTTGGTGGGGATGTTGTGGCCGATCTGGGCAAATTTCCCGAACAGCTCCGAAGCCAGGTAGGTGTTGATCTCCCGCAGGGGGAGGCAGGCGCAGGATGCGCCGATGACGCAGTAGGCCAGGTTGGCCCCGATGATCTTTTCGCCATCGCCCTGGAGGATCTTCTGGACAAAATTGGACAGCTGCTGATCCAGGCCGAAGTTGTTGTCGGAGTGGGTCAGGAAGTCCATGATGTACTCCGCCGTGACGTTCATGGAATAGTCGTAGGCGTTTTCGATGATGTCACCCTTGGCGTTGGTGGCGCACACCAGGTGGCACATATCCACCGGGGGATCGTGCCAGACGATCTCGGTGTGATCCTGGTACATCTGGGTGAAGCTGCCGCCGTTGTACTGAAGCTGCATACAGTAATCCAGCTCCTGCATGGCGGCGTAGCCGTTTTTCGGGATAAACGCCCGGGTCTTGTTGTCGGAGAAGGGGATGCGGGACAGATTGACGTCGGGCAGGAAGAAATAGCCGAAGATGGTGATGCCCCCCACCTTATTGGCGATATGGCGCACCATATAGCACACGTCCAGGAAGCAGCCGGAGCCGGTGCCGCCGCTCAGGCCGGAGAAGATGTGGACGTTTACCGTGGGAGCGTTGAGGCCCGCCTTGGCGGCATTGATCTCCTGCTCCACCCGGTTCATGAAGGACTTGGACTTGTCCATCATCATATAGCGGCCCACCTGCCGGATGCCGCCGGCGCCGGCGGTGCTCAGGTCGGGGGCCTTGATGTCCTCCCAGCACAGCCAGGACAGATCGTCCCGCATGGACAGGCTCTTGGGGTTGGTGAACGCCTTCTTTACCTGGGCGTTGGCGATGGAGAAGCACTCCGTATCGTCCAGCGCCATCACCGAACCGGCCTTGAGGCCGTCCAAATTTTCATCCTGGCTGCCCTTGCTCTTTTCCGCCGTATCCACGCCCAAAAAGCGGATATGCTCATATTTGGCCACCACGGCGTCGGGATCGTCCGGCCTCAGCCGGGAGCGGACCTGGGTTTTGATGGTGCGCAGGCAGTCGATGCCCGTACCGCCCAGGCCAATCAGGAGTGTTGCGGTATTTCTCGCCTGCTCCGCCTGCTGCATGGAAGAAACGATGCCGCCGCCGGCGCTCAGGAGCAGCTTGGAATAAACAGCCATAATCTTTTCTCCTCCTACTTAATGAAGTGGGTGTATTCTGATGGGTTCAACGCCATCCCGTGCTGCCCCCGGGCGCGGAACCGGGTCCGGGCATTGATCCGGGGCTGGGGGGGCGCTTGGATCCGGGGCCGGGCTTGGGAGGACGCTTCGGGCCGGGCTTGGGTCCGCGGGGCGCCCGCCTGGGCGGGATGCGGCTGTCAAAGCGGACGTAGAGCAGGCGGGGATCGTCCCGCCGGATGGTGATGGTGACCTGGGCGCCGCTGGTGATGCGCACCTTTTTCGTCTCCTGCCCATTCCAGATAATGGGCACGTTGGTGACAAGCTCAATGTAATTCTGGCCGCTGGCCTGGAAATAGCACTTCTGGTAGTTCAGCCCCACATCGTCCATGCCGAACACGGACAGCTTGCAGCGGCCTCGCTTGGGCTGGCGGGGCGTACCCCGGAACATCCCGTTGCAGTAGGATTGGGCGGAAATGGTGCCCCGGAAGGGCTTGCTAAGGGCGATGCGCAGCAGGATCAGGAACACGGTCACACCCACCAGCACCGCCGCGCCCAGGCTGATCAGCGCCAGCACGGTGATGTTGACGGTGCGCACCACCACCTCAATCTCGCAGGAGAGCCCGCCGGAGTCGGTGGCCTGGACGGTAAAGCCGCCCTTGCTGAGGCTGAAATGGTCCATCCGGAGGATGCTATCGGGGTCTACGTCGTAGTCGATGCCGTCCATGAAGGAGCTGGAGGTGATCTTGTAGCGCAGCTCGCTGTCCTCGGCGTCGGTGGCCAGGGTTTTCAGATCCAGCGTGTAGCTGCCGCCCTTCACCGGCCAAATGTTCACCGTGGCCTCCACCACGTCCTTCACGGGGACGGGGGGCGTGTTTTCCTCAATGTCCTCGCCCACCCCGTTTTCAGCGCAGGTCAGGGGGCCTACGCTCTCGGATTCCTTCTCAATCTGGTTGCCGGTGACCGCTACCTTGCAATAGTATATGCCCTCGGCAAAGGTGCGGCTGGCCTCAAAATGGTCGTTGACCACCTGCATGGGGACGGTTTCCACGTAATCGCCAAAGGCGTCCATTATCAGGAGCTGGGCGGAATAGCCGGTATACTGCTGGCTGTTGGAGGCGGGGATGCCGTTTCCGGTGAGCCGGGCGGTGATCGTTACCTTGTCGCCTGGGGCAAAGGTCTGTCCGCCGGCCACGCTCAGCTCGATCCCCAGGTTGGTGTTGTACATCATGTTGATTTTCACGCTGTCCCCCGGGACGCCCTCGGTGACCAGGGTCCATGTGCCGGGGATGATGTCGGTGAGTTTCATCATGGTGAAGGTGTCAAAGGTGTTGACCGCGGCCTTGCCCTCCGATCCGTCGGGCCGGACCAGGGTGAGCCGGCTGGGGCTGCCATAGACGATGATGTTGACCTCCTCCACGCCCAGGCCGGGGATGTCGAAGTTGGTTTCCAGCACTCCGGAAGCGGGCAGAACGTCGTCAATGACCAGGGGGATGGTGCCGTACATCATCTCATAAAAGGTGTTGAACACGGTCTGGAGATCCTCCGCCTCGGAAACCTCCATGAACTCGCCGCCCGTGGCGTCGGAGATCTTCTCCATCTCGGCGATGTCGGCGGTCCGATCCGCGTTGAGGCAGACGCTGTAAATGGCGATGTCCTTCTCCCGGGCGGCCTGCAAAGCCTCCGCCTTCATGTCCAGGCTGGCCTGGGTTTCCTCGTCGCTGCCCATGGCGGAGCTGCCGTCGCTGAGCAGCAGGATGACGGAGGGCAGTTTGGGATCGCCGCCCTCCTCCAGCATGGACACGGCCTTGGAAAGCCCCGCGCCGATGTTGGTCCAGCCGCCTGCGGGCACGCTCTCCAGCGCCTGGATGGCAGCGTCCTTGTCCGCCTGCCCGGTGGTCTGGGTTACGGGCTGCTCCGCCGCCACATCGGTGTGGAACACCACGCTGCCCAGGGTATTACCCTGCTCCGCCATCAGATTGACAAACTGGGCGATGGCCCGGAAGCGGTAACCCTTCGGGTCGGTGGACAGCATGGAGCCGCTGGCGTCCAAAACCACCACCACATTATACCGATTGCTGCCGGAGACTGCCGCAGAGGCCGCCGCCGGCGCGACGAACGAGGACAGCAGCACCATAATTATCAAAAGCTGCGCAAATATGCGCGGAAACAGTCTGTGCCGTCTCATTTCCAAGCCCCGCCTTTCTTGTGCACATATAGCTTATATGATACCATAATCACGCGTTTTATTCAACAGTTTTTTACATTTTTTGCTGGTAAATCAACCTGGGCGGCCATCCAGGCTTTATGACGCCGGGGCGCGGGCGAGAAAACAATAACTGGTTTGCTGCGAAAAACTCTGCCTGCGT
The DNA here is from genome assembly GCA_910579595.1 of uncultured Oscillospiraceae bacterium. Classification (GTDB taxonomy): domain Bacteria; phylum Bacillota; class Clostridia; order Oscillospirales; family Oscillospiraceae; genus Enterenecus. Next base: position 54,540 of record CAJTVM010000001.1, on the reverse strand, counting down.
TTGAGCCAAGCAATCTGGCGGCCAGCCTAAACTTACCAGCAAAACCTCCGCATATAAAAATCCGGACGGCTCAAACTATGCTCGGATTCCCAATCCGACAAAGAAACCAACAACCGAGATTCAAAAAAGGAGAATAAGGATATGTCTAACACGAATAATTCCAACCGTCTGGTGGTTCCCGGCGCCCGTGAGGCTATGGACAAGTTCAAGATGGAGGCGGCCAATGAGGTGGGCGTCAACCTGAAGCAGGGCTACAACGGCGACCTGACCAGCCGTCAGGCCGGCTCCGTGGGCGGCCAGATGGTCAAGAAGATGATCGAGGCCTACGAGAACGGCCTGAAGTAACAAGCTCATCCTTCCCCGTTTTCGGGAAAGTACGCGGCGGAGGTGCCTGTGGGGCGTCTCCGCCGCCTGCTTTTTGGAAAAAGGGGGTTGACAACCCGCCGCAAAGGGAATATACTGTGCTGGCAATATACAACGAAAGGAGGCGCACACTATGTTTATCCGTTTTGCACTGGCAACTGGAAAGAACCAGAACCCTGGGGGACTTTTGTGCGCCTTTGGGATGGATTGATCATCCATTCCGACTATTTTGGGCTGCGGCGTCCCTCTGTGACAGAGGGGCGCTTTTTTGCGCCCTGGACAAGTGGAAGGAGGATTTGAATGGAAACGGAAATCAAGCTGTCGGGGCGGGAAAAAACCGGCATCATCCTGCGTTACCTGCGGGGGAACTGGGGCTTTTTTATCGCGGCCATCGCCCTGGCATACATGAACACTATCTGCAACGCCGTCATGCCCCAGATCATCCGGGTGACGGTAGACTCGGTGCTGGACGCCAAGGAGGCCGAGCTGCCCGCGGTGGTCCTGCGCCTGCTGCCCATGGAGGAGCTGCGGGCAGACCCTCTCCGGGCACTGTGGATTGCGGCGGCGGGGGTGGCGCTGGCGGCGGCGGTGCGGGGCGTGTGCATCTACGGGATGCGCATCAATCTGGCCAAAGGCTCGGAGGGCTTTGTGAAAAAGATCCGGGATGATCTTTACAGCCACATCCTGCGCCTGAGCTTCGATTGGCACACCGCCCACGCCACCGGCGACATCATCCAGCGGTGCACCTCCGATGTGGAGGTGATCCGCACCTTCGTTTGCAACCAGCTCATGGAGGTGCTGCGCACGGTGTTCCTCATCGCGCTGTACACCGGCATCATGCTGGCGATGAACTGGCGGCTGGCCCTGGTGCCCCTGGCCTTTATCCCCATCACGGGGCTGGCGTCCGGGGTGTTTTACGGCAAGATCTCCACCCGCTTTAAGGTGGCCGACGAGGCGGAGGGCGAGATGACCACCTGCGCCCAGGAAAACCTCACCGGCGTGCGGGTGGTGCGCGCCTTCGGCCGGGAGCGGTATGAGATTGACCGCTTTGCCCAGAAAAACAACCGCTTTTCCGCCCTGTGGGTGGAGCTGGGCAAGGTGCTCAGCGTGTACTGGGCCTCCGGCGTGTTCCTGGTGTGTCTCCAGATTATGGCGGTCATCGTGGCCGGGACGGTGGCGGCGGTAAACGGCTCCATCAGCCTGGGCGAGTTCCAGGTATTCGTCCTCTATAACAGCGCCATGGCCTGGCCGGTGCGGTCCCTGGGCCGGGTGCTGTCCGAGATGAGCAAGGCCGGGGTGGCCATGGATCGGGTGGGCTATATCATCAAAGCCGCCGAGGAGGGCGACCGCCCCTCCGCCCAAAAGTTGAAGCTGTCGGGGGATATCGCGTTTGACCATGTCACCTTTGGCTACCAGGGCCAGGAGGTGCTCCGGGACGTGTCCTTTACCATCCCCTGGGGGAGCACCTTTGCCATCCTGGGCGGCACCGGATCCGGCAAATCCACCCTGGTCCACCTGCTGGACCGCCTCTATGATTTGGGGGAGGGCCAGGGGAGCATCACCATCGGCGGGGTGGACATCCGGGATATCACCCGGGAGGAGCTGCGCCGCCAGGTGGGGCTGGTGCTCCAGGAGCCCTTCCTGTTTTCCCAGACCATCCGGGAGAACATCGCCGCCACCCGGCCGGACGCCTCCGAGGAGGAACTTCGCGCCTGCGCCCGGGTGGCCTGCGTGGACGAGGCCATCGCGGATCTGGCCAACGGCTACGAGACGGTGGTGGGCGAGCGGGGCGTCACCCTGTCCGGCGGGCAGAAGCAGCGGGTGGCTATCGCCCGGATGCTGCTGCAAAACGCGCCGGTGATGGTGTTTGACGACTCCCTGTCCGCCGTGGACGGGTCGACGGACGCAAAGATCCGCGCCGCGCTGAAGGAGCGCATGGCGGACGCCACCGTCATTCTCATCTCCCACCGGGTGACTACGCTGATGCAGGCGGACAAAATCCTGGTGCTGGACGGCGGACGGGTGGCGGACGTGGGCACCCACGCTGAGCTGATTGCCCGTCCGGGCATTTATAAGGAAATATATGACATTCAGATGAGCAGCGATGACCGCGCGCTGGTAGAGAAAGGGGGGAACGCGTAATGGCCGCCTTTGACGAAAAAGAATATACCCAAGCCTTTGACTGGTCCATCTGGAAGCGGCTGCTGCCCATCCTGGGGCGGTTCAAGGGGCGTTATATCAAGTTGATCGGGTTCACCGCCATCGCCGACCTGACGGATTCCATACAGCCCCTGTTCCAGCTGTATGCCATCAGCCATTTTATCCAGGCGGGTACGCTGGACGGCCTGATCCCCTTTGCCGCGGCCTACCTGCTGTGCATCGCCGTGCTGAGCCTTATGGTGGTGGCCAGCACCCGGCAGACCATGTACATTGAGATGTACCTGGGCCGGGACCTGCGCCGGGATCTGTTTGAGCACCTGCAAACCCTGTCCCTGTCTTTCTACAACGTCACCCCGGTAGGCTACCTGCTCACCCGGATTACCAACGACACCAACCGTATCGCGGGCAATCTGGCCTGGAACCTGAACGATGTGGTGGACGTGGTGATATACGTGGTCAGCTCCTTTGCCATCATGTTTACCCTTAACTGGCAGCTGGCGCTGGTGGTCGTTCTGGTGGTGCCCTTCATGGCGGTACTGACGGGCTGGTTCCAGCCACGCATCCTCCACTGGAACCGCAAGGTGCGGAAAATTAACTCCAAAATCACCGGGGCCTTCAACGAAGGCATCACCGGGGCCAAGACCTCCAAAACGCTGGTGATTGAGGATCGGAGCATCCAGGGCTTCCAGGAGCTTACGGGCGGCATGAACCGTTCGGCGGTCCGGGCGGCCCGGCTCAACGCGGTCTATATCCCTGTAACGCTGTTTTTCTCGTCTCTGACGGTGGCGATTGTGCTGCTGCGGGGCGGGTATCTGACGGTGGGGCAGGTGATGGACATCGCCACCCTGTCCGCGTTCATCTCCTACGCCATGAACATTTTCGAGCCAATCCAGAACCTGACGGCCAATCTGGCGGAGTTTATCGCCGTCCAGGCGTCCATCGAGCGGGTCACCGGCCTGATGGACGAGATCCCCCAAATCACCGACACCCCCGAGGCCGTCGAAAAATACGGCGACGCATTCCATCCCAAGCGGGAAAACTGGGAGCCAATCCGGGGGGACATCGAGTTCCGGGACGTGACCTTCCGCTATCCCGACGGCGGGGACAATGTGCTGGAGCACTTCTCCCTGCGCATCCCTGCGGGCACCACCGTGGCCATCGTGGGCGAGACGGGGGCGGGCAAATCCACCCTGGTGAACCTGGCCTGCCGCTTCTTTGAGCCGACAGAGGGCCAAATCCTCATCGACGGCCGGGACTACCGGGAGCGCAGCCAGCTCTGGCTCCACTCCAGCATCGGCTACGTGCTGCAAAGCCCCCACCTGTTCTCCGGCACCGTGCGGGACAATATCCGCTATGGGCGGCTGGACGCCACCGACGCCGAGGTGGAGGCGGCGGCAAAGGCCGTCTCCGCCGACACGGTGGTGTCCAAGCTGGAAAAAGGCTGGGACAGCAGCGTGGGCGAGGGGGGCGACCGCCTGTCCACCGGCGAAAAGCAGCTCATCTCCTTTGCCCGGGCGGTACTGGCGGATCCCCGCATTTTCGTGCTGGACGAGGCCACGTCCTCCATCGACACCCAGACCGAGCAGCTGATTCAGCAGGCCATCGACCACCTGCTGACGGACCGTACCTCCTTCCTGATTGCCCATCGGCTTTCCACCATCCGCAAAGCGGACATGATCCTGGTGGTGCGGGACGGCAAAATTGTGGAGCAGGGCACCCATGAAACCCTGCTGCGGGCCAAGGGCTACTACCACGACCTGTATAGCAAGCAGTTTGCCGAGGAAAACGCCGCTAAGATTCTGGGGGCATAAATTACGTGCAAAAGCACAAAACCGCCCACCGCTGTAAAGCGGTGGGCGATCCTTTTACGCTTGGAGATCAACCTGCGGCGTGGAGATAGGGGCGTCCACCACCTCAGCCGTCTGCACGGCGCTGGAATACCCCTGCATGGCGGTATCCAGGGACGCATAGGTGGTTACGCCGAGCTGCTCCGCCTGGGCCTTCAGTTCCATTTTGGTGGCGGTGAGCTGGTCGGCCTGACGGTTGGCGATCTCCGCCTCCTTGAAGTAGCCGGATTCCCGGATGGCCCGCATAGACTGGTTTTTGCGCAGCTCCTGCCGGATGCGCTGTTCTTCCCGGCGCCTGTTCTCCCGGGCCATGCGTTTCTGGCGGGCCCGGGCCAGCTGCTCCCGGTTCAGCTCCATTTTCTTCCTGCCGGCCCGGCTCACCGCCTTTTCCAGCTGGCTGACGGTGGCTTTGATCTGGTCGGCGTGGTCGGGGTCAGAGCGCTGCGCGGCCTTCAGCTGGACAATCCGGCGGCGGGCATAGCCGGCGGCGGAGTTGACCTGCGCCACGCTCTGGGCCCGCTTCAGCCGCGCATATGCCTCCAGCGACGCGTCGCCGTACCGGGGGGTGGGCTTGATCTTCTCCAGCTTTTCCCGATGGGCGTCGGCCTTCTCCTTGGCGTCCCGGATCATCTCGTTCAGGGAGGCAGCTTGATCCTTGTTTTCCTGTCGCTTCATGGACTGGGCCAGCACACTGGAATAGATGCCCTCCGGCTGGCTGATCTGAACCTGATCTTCGCGGCTGATGGCGGGCATGGACGCGGTATTCACTGCAGCCTCCCCCCCTTTCCTGTTGTCGTTACACCTTATCTATCGACCTGCCCGGGAGGAAAGGAAAGGGCTTGTGGAAATTTTTGTGCATTTTCACGAAACGCCCCTGTGCCGCCGGGGGTCAAGGGGCGTGCCCTCGTCCTCCATCCGGCGGAACAGGCGCAGGAGGATGGCCACGGCCGCCGCGGCCAGCACGACTTCAGCCACCGCTTGGGCGCAGGCCAGACCGTACAGCGGGATGAAGTAGTTGAGGATATAAAGGGCGGGGATTTCCAGCACGATCTTGCGCAGGATGGCGAACAGCAGGGAGTACCGCCCCAGGCCGCAGGCCTGGAACACGCCCACGGCCAGAAAGTCCATGGCCAGGAAGGGCTGGGCGACGCACATACACCGCAGGAACTGGGAGCCGTAATCCACCACGGCCTTGGTTTTCATAAACAGGCCGATGAGCGTGCCGGAGGTGAAGAAGCAGAACACCGCCGCCACCGCCATAAAGCCCAGGGATATCTTTGCCGCAAAGGCAACCGCCTTTTTCAGCCGGGGAACGTTCCCGCCGCCGTAGTTGTAGCTCACCAGCGGCATCAGCCCCTGGGACACGCCCATGGCGATATACATGGGGATCATGTTGATTTTGTAGGCAATGCCCATGGCGGCGATGACGTCGGGCCCGAACACGGCGGTAAAGTTGTTGAGCACCGTCATGCCGGTGACGTTGAGCAGGTTTTGGATAGAGGCGGGGACGCCCACCCCGAACACCCCTTTGACCAGCGCCTTCCGGGGCCGGGCCATGGCGGGCTGGAAGCAGACATAGGTCCTGCCCCGCCGGACAAAGAGCAGCACGAAGAAATACAGGCAGGCGAAGCAGTTGGACAAAAAGGTGGCCAGCCCCGCCCCCGCCGCCCCCATGTCCAGCCCCCAGGGGAGGATGAACACGGGATCCAGCACAATGTTCAGCAGACAGCCGCTCATGGTGCCGATGCTGGCGTGGAGGGTAGCCCCCTCCGAGCGCACCAAATAGGCCATGACCACGTTGAGAATAGCGGGGACAGCCCCGCAGGTCACCGTCCAGCGCATATATTCCAGGGTGGCCTGGGAGGTAGACTTGTCCGCCCCCAGCAGCACCAGCAGGGAGGGCCGGAACACCGTGGCGAGGACGGAGAACAAAATCCCGCAGAGCAGCGCGCAGTAAAAGCCAAATGCGGAGCTGCGCCGCACCGTATCATAGTCCTTTGCCCCCAGGGAACGGCTCATCATGCTGCTGGAGCCCACGCCAAACAGGTTGTTCACCGCGTTGAAGGCCAGCAGCACCGGCGCGGCCAGGGTAACGGCGGAGTTCTGGATGGGATCCTGAAGCATCCCCACAAAGTAGGTATCGGCCAGGTTGTAGAGCACCATCACCAGTGAGCTGAGCACCGTTGGGATGGAGAGGGTCAGCACAGCTTTGGGGATGGATGTGCGCTCAAACAGCTCTGCCTTTTGGGTATCTTCCATATTGCCACCTCATTGTCAAAATCTCAATTCTGAAAATATTATAGCACGCTTCCGGCGGAAAGCAAAGGTACGTATATTGCCAAACCTGCCGGAATGGTGTACACTTGGAACCTGTATTCACAACCTCAATTCACCGTCTGGCCGGGTCTTTTCCCGCCATGCTGCGTTAAGTTTTCTTGAACTAAACACAATGATTCCTGCGAAAATTTGCCTTGCCTGACGGGAAAACCCCTCGCCCATCCGGCGGTTTCGGCTGTGAATACAGGTTCTTATAAACAACAAAATCAACGGAGGGATTGCTATGCCAATTGAAGTCGGGATGAAGGGGCGCGCGGAAACCGTGGTCACGCCGGAAAACACCGCCCAGGCGGTGGGATCGGGGCTGGTGCCTGTGTTCGCCACGCCGTACATGATCGCCCTGATGGAAGGGGCCGCCGTGGCCGCCGTCCAGGACAGCCTTGCCCCCGATGAGGGCACGGTTGGGACGCGGCTGGACGTCACCCACGACGCCGCCACCCCCGTGGGCATGAAGGTGTGGGCGCAGGCGGAGGTTACCGCAGTAGAGGGCCGGAAAATTACCTTTGCCGTAGCCGCCTACGATGAGGCGGAGCAGATCGGTGGGGGGACCCATGAGCGCTTCATCATCAAACCAGAAAAATTCCTGGGCCGGGTGCGGGCCAAGGGGAACGCGTAAAAAAGGCCGTCTGCCGCAAAGCAGACGGCCTTTTTTGCCTTTACCCGCGAAACACGTACCTGTCCAGCCTGTCAAACGCCTCTTGCACCCGGGACAGGGGCAGGGCCAAATTCATGCGGATGTGGCAGGGACCGTGAAACATCCGCCCGTCCTGCCACGCCACCCCCACGTCCCAGCCGGCCTTTTCCAGCTCGTCGATGGTCTTGCCGTGGGCCTTGCACCATTCGGTACAGTCCAGGAACAGCATATAGGTGCCCTGGGGCCTGAATACCTTCACGCCGTCAAAGCGGGCCGCGATATAATCGCAGGCAAAGTCCACGTTGCCGGTCAGCACTTGCCGCAGCTCGTCCAGCCACTCCTGCCCCTGGGGGCCGTAGGCCGCAATCAGCGCGTGCATGGACAGCACGTTCATGGCGTTGTAGTGGCACAGGGAGGACTCCTTCATCACCCTGTCCCGGATCCGCTGGTTGCAGATGATGTGATAGCTGCCGATCAGCCCCGCCAGGTTGAAGGTTTTGGAGGGGGCGTACATCGCCACAGTGCGCTGCCGCGCGTCCTCGCTGACACTCTGGGTGGGGATGTGCCTGTACCCGTCCAGGACGAGGTCGGACCAGATCTCGTCGGACACCACGTACACATCATGCTTGCGGAACAGATCCATGGCCTTCTCCAGCTCCCAGCGCTCCCACACCCGGCCGCAGGGGTTATGGGGGGAGCAGAACACGGCGGCGTGGATGTGGTTGTCCACGATTTTCCGTTCCATGTCCTCAAAATCCATCCGCCATACGCCGTTTTCGTCCAGCGCCAGCGGACTGTGTACGATGGAATAGCCATTATTGGTGAGGCTGTTGGTGAAGCCCACATAGGTGGGGGAATGGAGCAGCACCTTGTCCCCCCGGGAGCACAGCACGTTCAGCGCGGATACCACCCCGCCCAGCACGCCGTTTTCATAGCCGATATGCTCCTTGGACAGCCCGGTGACGCCATTGCGCCCCTCCTGCCAGCGGATAATGGCGTTGTAGTAATCATCGCTGGGGGAGAAGTAACCGTAAGCGGGGTGTTTGGCCCGCTCGATGATGGCGTCGGGGATGGCGGGGACGGTGGGGAAATTCATGTCCGCCACCCACATGGGGATGGCGTCAAAGCCCTCCCGGGGCGCACCGGGGGCAAAGCCGCCGGGCAGGCCGATGTGGTCCACGGCGATGGCGTCCCGCCCGCGGCGGTCAATGATGGAAGTAAAATCATATTTCATAACGTAAAACCCTTTCAAAACCCATTCTCTTTCCGCTGCCGGGCGCAAATGCGGCATGACCGGAACTGTCCGCCAGCGGGTTTTATGCTCTTTTGTGGCGCTTACCGCGCATACCGGTAATACTGAAAGCCGTCTCTCCTAACGGCAAATAAAACGCGGGACGAATCTTGCTTGGAATCAAAATATTGATTTACCGCGTTTTCGCTATATTGATATGGCGCGTATGAATCCATGTCAACATATATATCGGGATCATTTTCCCACCCCTGAAACAATTCATGGCAAAGCGCCCTGATCATAACGCATAGCGATACTTCTTTACATAACATAAACTCCGTCCGAATTCAGGATCGCTTCCACGCCGAGCGGCTGAACAATACCAGAATGGGGTACATCTCCAGACGGCCCAGCACCATCAGGAAGGACAGCGCCAGCTTGCTCAGCACTGAGAAGGCGGCGAAATTCCCCGCCGGACCCACCAGCTCCAGGCCGGGGCCTACGTTGCTGATGCAGGTGATCACGGCGGTAAGGGTGGTGCCGAAGGAGAAGTTGTCCAGCCCCACCACAATGGCCGATCCGAACACCAGGAACAGGTTGATGATGAAATAGCACTGGGTGGTATGGAGGGTGGCCTCGGACAAAGGCGCGCCGTCCAGGCGCACCACAGACACCGCCCTGGGATGGACGATGGAGCGCACCTCCCGTCCGGCGGAGCGGATGAGGATAAGGATTCGGCTGCATTTGATGCCGCCGCCGGTGGAGCCGGCGCAGGCCCCGATCAGGGTGAGCACCACCAGCAGCATTTTGGAAAACTCCGGCCAAAGGTCATAGTTGGCGGAGGAAAACCCGGTGGTGGACACAATGGACGCCACCTGGAAGGCGGCATAGCGTACGCAGTCGCCCACCGTATCGTAAATCTCCCGGATGTTCCAGGCGATGGCGGCGGTGGAGACAGCCACCATAATGAGGAAAAACCGCAGCTCGTCGCTTTTCAGGGCCTGCCGCGCCTTGCCGGTGATAATGAGGAAATAAACGGCGAAATTCACCGAGAACAGCAGCATAAACACCGTAATGATGATCTCCGCCGCCGGGTTGCCAAAGGATCCCACCGAGGAATTCATGCGGGAAAAGCCGCCGGTGCCCGCGGTGGACATGGCATGGGTAATGGAATCATACCAGTTAAAACCCGCGACGCGCAGGCACAGCGTCTCCAGCACCGTAAGGACAAAGTAAATGGTGTACAGAATCTTGGAGGACTGGGAGGCCCTGGGCACCAGTTTGCTTTTCACCGGGCCGGGGCTCTCCGCCCGGATCAGGAAGTTGGAGCTGATGCCCAAAAAGGGCAGCAGCGCCGTGGTGAGGATCAGCACCCCCATCCCCCCCAGCCAGTGGGTAAAGGATCGCCAGAACAGCAGCCCCATGGGCAGGCCCTCAATGGCGGTGAGGATGGTGGCCCCGGTGGTGGTAAAGCCGGAGATCGTCTCAAAAAAGCAGTCCACGTAGGGGCCGAATTGGCGGGAGAACCAAAAGGGCAGCGCCCCAAAGGCCCCGAACAGCACCCAGATCAGGCCCACGGTGAAAAAACCTTCCCGGGCAAAAAAGTCCTTTTTGGGCTTGAACAGGAGCACCGGCACAAAAGCGGCGGCCAGGATGATCAGGATGGAGCACAAAAACGGCGTGGGACTCTCCCCGTAGAACATGGCCACCGCCATGGGTATGAGCATCGCCCCCGCCTCAATGAGCAGGGTAAAACCGGTGATGCGCGCTACCAGCTTGAAATTCATCCAATCAGCCTCCCGCCCTCAGGCCGCTGCCATCATAGATATCGTTGAGATCCAAAATCCCGCTGTCCCGGGCCACCACGATCACGTTGTCCCCCCGCTCCAGGGAGGTGGAGCCTTCTGGTATGATCACCTTGGAGTCCCGGACAATGACGGCGATCAGAATGCCCTTTTTCAGCTTCAGATCCTTCAGCGGGACGCCCAGGTTCCGGGTGGTGGGGGCCACCACGAACTCCATGGCCTCCGCCCGCCCCTCCGAGATGCGGTACAAAGCGGTCATGGCGCTGCCTTTGGAGTTTTGCAGCCCCCGCACCATGCGCAGGATCTGCCCCACGGTGGTGAGCTTGGGGGATACCACCGACTCCACCCCGGCGGAGCGGGCGATGGAGGTGTAGTTCTGCCGGTTGGACTTGGCCACCACCTTGGACACTCCCGCCTGGTGGGCGTAGAGGGAGATGATGAGGTTGTCCTCGTCCCGGTCGGTCAGGGCGATAAAAGCGTCGCTGGAGGTCATGCGCTCCTCGTCCAGCAGTTCCGGGTCGGTGCCGTCCCCCTGGAGGATCAGGCTGTGGGGGAACTCTTCCGCCAGCGACCGGCAGCGCGTATCGTTCTTCTCCACCACTTTGCAGTTCATGCCCAGCCGCTCCAGCTGGCGCAGCAGATAATAAGCAATCCGCCCGCCGCCGATGATGAACACGCTGCGGATACGGTGGGCCTCACGGCCCAGCAGCTTGAAAAACTGGTGGATGCCGTTGGGGGTGCCCGCCATGTAAACCCGGTCGTCCTTGGCCAGCACGGTGGAGCCATTGGGGATGAACACGCTGTCCCCCCGCTCCACGGTGCAGAACAGCACCGGCAGGCCCTGGATCTTGGAGGACAGGGAGGCCAGGGACCGCCCGGCCAGAAAATCGTCCTCCTGGATATGGAAGGAGATCAGCTCCACCCGGCCCCGGGCAAAGGTGTCGATGTTGGCGGCGGAGGGGAAACGCAGCAGCCGGGAGATCTCCACCGCGGAGGCAAACTCCGGGTTGATCAGCATGGTGATGCCCAGATCCCGCTTCATGGTGTCCAGATCCTTGGCGTACTCGGTGCCCCGGACCCGGGCCACGGTGTAGGGCACGCCGATGTTGTGGGCACAGTGGCAGCACAGCAGGTTGATCTCGTCGGAGGCGGTGGCGGCCACCAGTACGTCGCAGTCCTTCGCCCCGGCCTCCACCAGGATATCCCGGGACGCGCAGTTGCCCTTTAGGCACATCACGTCCAACTGGTTGCCCAGCCGGTTCAGGGTGCTGTCGGACATATCCACAATGGTGACGCTGTGGCCCTCGTCCGCCAAATGCTCGGCCACGGTGCCCCCCACCTTGCCGGCCCCGGCGATAATGATCTTCAAATCAATCAGCTCGATTCGTCAAAAAGATTGGGAAAAACGTGCGCAATCCCGCAAAACGGCCATACCCGGCCGCTTTGCGGGAAAGGAAGAGATCAATTACTCCAGCACCGCGCCCCGGGCGGCGGAGGTGACCAGCTTGGCGTAGCGGGCCAGATAGCCGGTCTTAATTTTCGGCTCAGGGCAGACCCAGGCGGCTTTCCGTGCGGCCAGGGTTTCATCGTCCACCAGCAGCTCGATTTTGCAGGCGGGGATGTCGATGGCGATCTGGTCGCCCTCCTCCACGAAGGCGATCGCTCCGCCCTGGGCGGCCTCGGGACAGACGTGTCCGATGGACGCGCCCCGGGTCGCGCCGGAGAACCGGCCATCGGTGATCAGCGCCACGTCCTTGTCCAGCCCCATGCCCGCGATGGCGGAGGTGGGGTTGAGCATCTCCCGCATCCCAGGCCCGCCCTTGGGGCCTTCGTAGCGGATCACCACCACGTCGCCCGCCGCGATTTTGCCCGCGTAGATGGCCTCGATGGCCTCCTCCTCAGAGTTGAACACACGGGCGGGACCCTGGTGGCGCATCATCTCGGCTGACACGGCGGAGCGCTTCACCACGCAGCCCTCGGGGGCCAGGTTGCCCTTGAGGACGGCGATGCCGCCGTCGGCGGAATAGGGGCTGTCGATGGGCCGGATCAGGTTGTGATCCCGGTTGGTCACGCCCTCCAGGTTTTCGCCTAAGGTCTTGCCGGTGCAGGTCATGACGGAGGTGTCCAGCAGGCCCTTTTTCGTCAGCTCCATCATTACGGCGTGGACGCCCCCCGCGCCCTCCAGATCCTCCATGTAGGTGTCCCCGGCGGGGGCCAGGTGGCACAGGTTGGGGGTTTTGGAGGAGATCTCGTTGGACAGATCCAGATCCAGCTCAATGCCGCACTCGTGGGCGATAGCGGGCAGGTGGAGCATGGTGTTGGTGGAGCAGCCCAGGGCCATGTCCACCGTCTCGGCGTTGTGGAAGGCGGCCTCGGTCATGATGTCCCGGGGCTTGATGTCCTTTTTCACCAGCTCCATGATCTGCATCCCGGCGTGCTTGGCCAGCCGCAGGCGGGCCGACCACACGGCGGGGATGGTGCCGTTGCCCGCAAGGCCCATGCCGATGGCCTCGGTAAGGCAGTTCATGGAGTTTGCGGTGTACATACCGGAGCAGGAGCCGCAGGTGGGGCAGGCGCAGTTTTCGTATTCCTCCACGCCCGCTTCGTCCAGCTTGCCGGCATAATAGCCGCCCACGGCCTCAAACATATGGGACAGGCAGGTGCGCCGCCCGTCGTTCAGCCGCCCCGCCAGCATGGGCCCGCCGGAGCAGAAAATGGTAGGGATATTCACCCGCGCCGCCGCCATGAGCAGGCCGGGGACGTTCTTGTCGCAGTTGGGGATCATCACCAGGCCGTCGAACTGGTGGGCCATGGCCATGGCCTCGGTGGAATCGGCAATCAGATCCCGGGTGACCAGGGAGTATTTCATACCAACGTGGCCCATGGCGATGCCGTCGCACACGGCAATGGCGGGGAACTCGATGGGGGTGCCTCCCGCGGCCCGGACGCCGGCCTTCACCGCCTCGGCAATCTTGTCCAGGTTCATGTGGCCGGGGACGATCTCGTTATAGGAGCATACCACACCGATGAGGGGCCGCTCCAGCTCCTCCTTGGTGTAGCCCAGGGCATAGAACAGGGAGCGGTTGGGGGCGGTGGGGACGCCTTTTTTCACATTGTCGGAACGCATAGCGCAAGTCTCCTTTGTAGGATTCTATATAATATGTAAGGTATGTTGAAGCATTGTACCACAAAAGGAGCGGGAGCGCAATGGAAAATCAGCGGATTTCCATCCCCCGGCCGGGGAAAAGGCCGCCGGAACAGAAACGTCCCAACGGGAACCTATTGCTTTTTGCGGAAAAACTGGTATACTGTACTCCATTGAGGCCTGTGCCGCATAGAATGGAGCGGTGAATCCAATCAGACCGTCAAAAAATAGGAGGTTATCCATCTTGCCCGACGACCCGTTATTACCGAAACTGATCATCCTGATCGTCCTGATCCTGGTCAACGCCTTTTTTGCCGCGGCGGAGATCGCCGTCATCTCCCTGTCCGAGACGAAGCTGCGCCGCCAGGCCGAGGAGGGGGACAAAAAGGCGGCCAAGCTGCTCTCCCTCACCCAGACCCCGGATCATTTCCTGTCCGCTATCCAGATCGCCATTACCCTGGCGGGGTTCCTGTCCTCCGCCTTCGCCGCCGACAGCTTTTCCGATCCGCTGGTGGACTGGCTGGTCGGCGATGTGGGGGTCACCGCCCTGTCCCCCGCCGCGCTGAACAACCTGATGGTGGTGCTCATCACCGTGGTGCTTTCTTACTTCAGCCTGGTGCTGGGCGAGCTGGCGCCCAAGCGCATCGCGATGAAGAAAACGGAAGGGGTGGCCCGGTTTGCCCTTGGCCCGGTGTGCGTGGTGGCGGCGGTGTTCCGGCCCGTCATCTGGCTGCTGTCCAAATCCACCAACGGCGTGCTGCGCCTGCTGCACATCGACCCCAATGCCGACCCGGAGGACGTCAGCGAGGACGAGATCCGCATGATGGTGGACCTGGGGGAGGAGCGGGGCGCCATCGAAGCCTCGGAAAAGGAGCTTATCGAGAACATTTTCGAGTTTAACAATACCACCGCCGAGGATGTGATGATTCACCGCACCGATATGGTGATGGTGTGGGCGGAGGACGCCAAAGACGATGTGCTCCACGCCATCCTCACCTCTGGCCGCTCCCGCTTCCCCGTGTACCAGGAGGACGCGGACGACATCGTGGGCATACTCAATGCCCGGGACTTCCTGCTCAACGCTCAGGAGGAGGACCCCAAGCCCCTGGGGGCGCTGATCCGCCCCGCCTACTTCGTGCCGGAATCGGTGCGCACCGACGTGCTGTTCCGGGATATGCAGAGCAAAAAGGTACATATGGCCATCGTGGTGGACGAATACGGCGGCACCTCCGGCCTTGTCACCATGGAGGATCTGCTGGAGGAGATCGTGGGCAACATCTACGACGAGTTCGACCCCCTGGAGGAAAAGGAGATCGAGCAGACGGAGCCGGGGGTATGGAAGGTGTCCGGCTCCTGTGATCTGGAAACGGTGGCGGAGGCCCTGGACATGGAGTTCCCTGAGGAGGAGGAATCCGACACTCTGGGCGGGCTGGTGTTCGCCCAAATCTCCGTCATCCCCGAGGACGGGGCGCAGATCGAGGTGGACGCCTGGGGACTGCACATCAAGGTGCTGAACTTCACCGACCGGCGGGTGGAGTGGGCGCTGGTGTCCAGGCTGGAGCCTGCCCCGGAGGATGCCCGGGAGGAATAAAGAAAGCGCGGCACGGAAACTGTTCCGGGCCGCGCTTTTCTAAGAACCTGTATTCACAACCTCGATTCACCGTCTGGCCGGGTCTTTTCCCTCCATGCCGCGTTAAATTTTCTTGAAATAAACGCAATGATTCCTGCGAAAATTTGCCTTGCCTGACGGGAAAATCCCTCGCCCATCCGGCGGTTTCGGCTGTGAATACAGGTTCTAAGCTTGCGGCCTGTCAAAGATTGTGCTACAATCATAATTATATTTGACCGTTAAGGTGGTGCTTTCTTTTGAATATTTTCGACATCATGGGTCCCGTCATGGTAGGCCCGTCCTCATCCCACACCGCCGGGGCCGTCCGGATAGGCTTTGTGGGCCGCAAGCTGCTGGGCTTCCAGCCGGCGCGGGCCAACATCGCCCTGCATGGATCCTTCGCCGCCACCGGCGCGGGCCACGGCACCGACAAGGCCATCGTGGCCGGTCTGCTGGCCATGAAGCCCGACGATCCGGACATACCCCGCAGCTTCCAGCTGGCCAAGGAGAACCGGATGGAGGTACATATCCAGACGGTGGATCTCCGGGATGCCCACCCCAATACCGCCGTCATGACCCTTATCGGCGAGTGGGGCCGCACCGTGGTGGTCAACGCCTCCTCTCTGGGAGGCGGGCGCATCCGGGTGAACTCCATCGACGGCATGGCCGCCGCCTTTTCCGGCGATCTGCCCACCCTGGTGGTGCGCAACCAGGACAAGCCCGGTATTGTGTCCGAGGTCAGCTCCTGCCTGGCCCGCCACGGGGTGAACATCGCCAATATGCAGCTCTACCGGGACCGCCGGGAGGGTCTGTCCGTCATGGTGCTGGAGTGCGACCAGTCCCTTACCCAGGAGATCATTGACAACATCCAGCTGCTGGGCGGCGTGGTGCGCTGCATCTATTTGAATTTAACGGAGGGTTGACCATGTTTGGATCAGTGGAAGCGCTGCTGTCCGCATCGGCGGATAAGCCGCTGTGGACGGCTGTTTTGGAGGACGACTGCCAGGACCGGGACGCCAACCCCGATGCCAGCCTGGCCCGCATGGGTAAGCTGTGGCAGGCGATGAAGCGGTCCGTGGCGGACTACGATCCCGCCCGTCGCTCCGCCTGCGGCCTGTCCGGGGGGCAGGGTGCGCGGATGGAGGGCTTTGACCGCACCATCTGCGGGCCGTTCCTCCGGGAGGTTATGGCTACCGCCCTGAAGCTGGGGGAGCACAACGCCTGCATGGGCTGCATTGTGGCCGCGCCCACCGCCGGGGCCTGCGGGGTGCTGCCTGCGGTGCTGATCCCCTTCCAGGGCCGGGAGGGGCTGGACGATGAAACAATGGTGGAATGCCTCTACGCCGCCGCCGGGTTCGGGCAGGTCATCGCCACCCGCGCCTCCATCTCCGGCGCGGAAGGGGGCTGTCAGGCAGAGATCGGCTCCGCCTCCGCCATGGCCGCCGCCGCGCTGGTTCACGCCCGGGGCGGCACGCCGGGGCAGATGGCCGCGGCCTGCGGCATGGCGCTGCAAAACCTGATGGGGCTGGTGTGCGATCCCGTGGGCGGGCTGGTGGAGGTGCCCTGCGTCAAGCGCAACGTGGTGGGGGCGGTGAACGCCCTGACCTGCGCTGACATGGCCCTGGCGGGGCTGGATGTGGGCATCCCATGCGATGAGATCATCGACGCCATGGGGGCGGTGGGCCGCGCTCTGCCCGCCTCCCTGCGGGAGACAGGGGAGGGGGGGCTGGCCGCAACCCCCACCGGGCGGCGGATTGCCGAGCGGCGGTAAGCATGAAACAGCGGGCCCGCTGTCAATTGACAGTGGGCCCATTTTTTGGTATGATATGCTATAATCTCACAATTTTTTCAGATCCGCCATCACGCCGTTGATCATCATCCCCGGCACCCAGCTGGACATGAAATCGCAAAGCTGCTCCAGCGTCACCGTCCGGGCCGCGCCCTTCACCGGGTGCTTGGCCAGCATGGGGATGCGCTTCTGAAACACCGACCGGCTTTTCGGATCGTCCCACAGCTCTCCCAACGTGATCTGGCTGTTACGTAAGTCCATCAAAATCACCTCCATAACCATAGTATGCGCCGGGGCGAGGAGGCTGACAGCATTTTCTTTACAAATCCGGCGCAGTGTAATCAGGAAGGAGGTACGCAATGTCAAAGCAGTGTAAAAAACGGCCAAAGGGCCACGAATGGCGTCATGTCGAGAACAAAAAGCTGGTGTACACTGTCTACTTTGTGCTGCGGCTGTCGGTGGTGGGGATGCTGATCGCCCAGCTCTTCAACCAGAACTATGAAAATGTGCTGCTGTGCGTGCTCACCCTGGTGCTGTTTATGCTGCCCTCCGCTTTTGAGCGCCGGCTGCACATCGATCTGCCGGACACCCTGGAAGTCATCATCCTGCTGTTCATCTACGCTGCCGAGATTCTGGGTGAGATCCGCGCCTATTACACCAGCTACCCCGGCTGGGACACCATGCTGCACACCATGAACGGCTTTTTGTGCGCCGCCATCGGCTTCGCCCTGGTGGACATCCTCAACGAGGAGGAAAAGGTGGCCCTGCGGCTGTCCCCATTCTTCATGGCGGTAACGGCCTTCTGCTTCTCCATGACCATCGGCGTACTGTGGGAGTTCTTCGAGTTTTCCATGGACCAGCTGATCCTGGTGGATATGCAGAAGGATACCGTCATCAACACCATCTCCACCGTCAACCTGAACCCCAGCCACGGCACCACCGCCGTCATCGTCCAGGGCATCCAGGATGTGATCCTGGTGCTGGAGGACGGCACCCAGATGCCGCTGGGGCTGGGCGGCTATCTGGACGTGGGCATCATCGACACCATGAAGGATTTGTTTGTCAACTTCATCGGCGCGGCAGTGTTCTCCGTCATTGGATTTTTCTATGTGAAGGGCCGGGGCGGGGGACGCTTCGCCACCCGGTTCATCCCCCGGTTCCAGCGCAGGCCCGCCCAGCCGGAGCCGCCCGACGCCGGCCCGCCGATAGAAGAACCGCCCGCGGAAAATCAGGATGAATAGAGCCCCGCCCCACGGGGCATACTCCTTGTTGTATTTGGGAATCCAAAGCGAAACAAGGAGGAAAAAAACATGATGAACCAGACCAATCCCAGCATCAAGTGCACTGTGAACAGCTGCACCTACCACAAGGATCAGCGCTGCACCCTGAACGAGATCCAGGTGGGCCACTGCCAGAACAGCGTGTGCAAGTGCGGCGAGACCGAGTGTGCGTCCTTTAAGCTGGGCGACCACGGCACCACCTGCGGCTGCAACTAAAAAGAAGCGCGGAGAAGCGACCGAACGGCCTGACCGCTTCGCAGCGTGACGCCGAAGCGCGGAGCTGTCGAGAGCAGCGCGTGGCAACGGCGTAAACGTTAATCATTTCAAACAAAAACCCGGCGGTTTCCGCCGGGTTTTTGTTTGAGCGGCGGAATTTGCCCCCCATCAAGCTTTTTACATTGACAAACCCGGTACAAAAGGATATGATAGCTTTACTGTATTAAATTATGTATGCGCTTTCTGAGAAAGCACCGCGGAGCATGGCTCGTCCTATGTGGGCGCGGCTGTGCTTTTTTTGACTGATAAGGAGGTTCCCACTATGCTGATGCGAGGATCCCAGATCGTGATGGAATGTCTGCTGGAGCAGGGCGTTGATACCGTGTTCGGCTATCCCGGCGGCACCATTTTGAACATCTACGACGAGCTTGAGCTCCACGGCTACAACCAGAAAATCCACCACTACCTCACCGCCCACGAGCAGGGCGCGTCCCACGCCGCCGACGGCTATGCCCGCTCCACTGGGAAGGTAGGGGTGTGCTTCGCCACCTCCGGCCCCGGCGCCACCAACCTGGTCACCGGCATTGCCACCGCCTATTATGATTCCTCCCCGGTAGTGTGCATCACCGTGAATGTGGCAGACAACCTCATGGGCAAGGACACTTTCCAGGAGGTGGACATCACCGGCATTACTATGCCCATCACCAAGTGCAATTTCCTGGTGAAGGACGTGAATGAGCTGGCCGACGTGATCCGGGAGGCTTTTGCCATCGCCCGCTCCGGACGGCCCGGCCCGGTGCTCATTGACATCACCAAAAACGTCACCGCCGCCGAGGCGGACTACGAATACCTTCCCGTGTCCGAGCACCCCAACCACGGGCGGCTGGCCACCCTGCTGCGCCGCTCCAACCGGGAGATCCGGATCCCCGAGCCAAACCACGAGGACATTGACAAGCTGCTGGAGCTGATCTCCCAGTCCCAGCGGCCCATGGTGCTGGTGGGGGGCGGCGTGATCCGCTCCAAGGGCGCGGTGCCTGAGTTCCGCAAGTTTATCGAGACGCTGGACGCCCCGGTTGGCTCCACCATCATGGGCGGCGGGGCCTGCCCCGGTAACCACCCGCTGTTTACCGGTATGGTGGGGATGCATGGCTCCCACGCATCCAACATGGCCACTGCCGAGTGCGACCTGCTCATTGCCATCGGCTGCCGCTTCTCCGACCGGGTGGCCACCGATCCCCCCTCCTTTGCCCAAAACGCCAAAATCGTACACATCGACATCGACCGGGCGGAGATCGACAAGAACGTCGCCACCTACCACCACATCATCGGGGACGCCCGCCGGGTGCTGGAGCTGCTGAACGCGAAGCTGAAAACGCACGACTACTCCGCCTGGAAGGCCCAGGTGTTCGCCCGGAAGGAGCTGCCCCTGAAAAAGGACAACATCCTCCACGCACACGAGATTTTGGAGACCATTTCCGATCTGACGGACGGCGATGCCATCATCGCCACCGACGTGGGGCAGCACCAGATGTGGTCCTGCCAGTACTACCACTTCTCCCGGCCTGGCCAGCTGCTCACCAGCGGCGGCTTCGGCACCATGGGCTTCGGCCTGGGCGCCGCCATGGGGGCCAAGGTGGGCAACCCGGACAAGGTGGTGGTCCACTGCACCGGGGACGGCTGCTTCCGCATGAACTGCCACGAGTTGGCCACGGTGGAGCACTACAACATCCCCATCATCACCGTGATTTTCGACAACCGCACCCTGGGCATGGTCCGCCAGTGGCAAAACCTGATCTACAACAAGCGGTTCTCCCAGACCACCCTGGACCGGGGACCCGACTTTGTGCGGCTGGCGGAGGCCTACGGCCTGAAGGGCTTTCGGGCCAGGAACCAGTCGGAGTTTGAGGAGGCGTTCCGTCAGGCGCTGGAGGCGGGCTGCGGCTGCGTCATCGACTGCGCCATCGACATCGACGCCATGGTCCACCCTATGGTCAGCGGCGGCACCCCCGTCACCGAGTTCCTGCTGCATTAAAGGAGGGAGAGCGCCATGAATACCATTATCAAACGCCACACCCTGTCCGTGCTGGTGGAAAACTCCGCCGGTGTGCTCAGCCAGGTGTCCCGGCTGTTCTCCCGGAAGGGCTACAACATCGAATCCCTGGCGGTGGGCACCACCGATGATCCGGCGGTGTCCCGCATCACCATCGAGGTGCTGTGCGGGGAGCAGCAGGTGGGCCAGATTATCAACCAGCTGCGCAAGCAGTTTTCCGTGTACTCCGTCCGCCTGCTGCCGCCGGAGGAGTCCATCCGCCGGGAGCTGGTGCTCATCAAGGTGAAGGCGGAGAGCCGGGAGGTGCGCAACGAGGTGATCCAGATCGCCAACATCTTCCGCGCCGCCATCATCGACGTGTCCACCCAGAGCCTCACCCTGGCCATCATTGGTCAGGAGTCCAAGGACGACGCGCTGGAGAAGCTGCTGGCTGAGTTCGGCATACTGGAGCTGGTGCGCACCGGCATGGTGGCCCTGGAGCGGGGCGAAGCGACCATCCGCAACAACTCCGGCAATAAGGTGCGGGACGAGTTCGACCTGGGCAAGAATATCCTGTGATTGTATCACGGTTATCATTCTTTTCCTTTCCGCTGTGATATGATGCTTGGAAAGCGGCGTCCCGTCTTTCAGAAATGGGACAATCACGGCATACTCTGCTTTATCCCGCCCCCGCGGGCGGTTTTCCCACAAATTTTTACAAGGAGTGTTTACCATGGCAAAGATGTACTATGAGAAGGACTGCGACCTCAGCTACCTGAAGGGCAAGAAGATCGCCATCATCGGCTACGGCTCCCAGGGCCACGCCCACGCCTTGAACCTGAAGGACTCCGGCTGTGATGTGTGCGTTGGCCTGCGGGAAGGCTCCAAGAACTGGACCAACGCCGAGAAGGCCGGCCTGGCGGTCAAGACCGTCCCTGCCGCCGCCGAATGGGCGGATATCGTCATGCTCCTCATCAACGACGAGGTGCAGGCCGAGGTCTACCACCGGGACATTGCCCCCTACATGACCGAGGGCAAGGCCCTGGCCTTCGCCCACGGCTTCAACATCCGCTACCAGCAGATCGTCCCCCCCGCCGGGGTGGATGTGTTCATGGCCGCCCCCAAAGGCCCCGGCCACACCGTGCGCTCCACCTATGTGGCGGGCAAGGGTGTGCCCTGCCTGGTGGCGGTGGAGCAGGACGCCACCGGCCATGCCTACCAGATTGCCCTGGCCTACATCGCGGGCATCGGCGGCGCCCGTGCGGGCGTGATGGAGACTACCTTCCATGACGAGACTGAGACCGACCTGTTCGGTGAGCAGACCGTGCTGTGCGGCGGCGTGGTGGATCTGATGCGCTGCGGCTTCGAGGTGCTGGTGGAGGCCGGGTACGAGCCGGAGAACGCCTACTTCGAGTGCATCCACGAGATGAAGCTGATCATCGACCTGATCAACAAGGGCGGCGTAGCGGCCATGAACTTCTCCATCTCCGACACCGCCGAGTTCGGCGAGTACGTCAGCGGCCCCCGGGTCATCCCCCACGAGGAGACTAAGGAGCGTATGCGCGCCGTGCTGTCCGACATCCAGGACGGCACCTTCGCGGGCAAGTGGATCGCGGAGAACAAGAACGGCCGCACCTTCTTCAATTCCAAGCGCCAGCAGCTCAAGAAGCACCAGATGGAGATCGTGGGCGGCGAGCTGCGCAAGAACATGATCTGGGGCGGGGACTCCGATCTGGACACCGCTTCTAACTGAACCGTCGTATAAAAAGAACTGCGGTCCATTCATATGGACCGCAGTTCTTTGTTTTCCAGGCGTTTTTGAATCCATTCCACCTTTTCCCGGTCGGTCATCTCATCGGCATATGCAACGCCCTCAATTTCCTCCAGCATATCCACCGCCTCGTTCCAGACCGTTTTTTTCAGCTCGTCCATGTCCATGCCAGTGATCTCCACGGTCACCTTGCCGCTGCGGATGAGGGCAGAAAGCACAGATTGCAGCATAGTCATTCTTTTTGCCTCCCTTTTTGGGTTACGTTTGCACCACATATTTATATCACATATTGCAATACATTGTAAAGGATAAAATGTATTGCGGGGTGAATGACGTGGCGAAATTCAAAGTTCCGATAATTCCGGCAACAACTCAAAAATCCATCCGTTTCCCCAACAACATCATCGATGAAGTGGAACAGGCCATCCGAGGCACCGGGGCCTCTTTTTCCGCCTTTGTCATTGAGGCCACCAGGGTGGCTTTGGAAAGCCTGAAGGAGGACGCGGAAAACGGGGAAAACGCCTGACAAAAAAAGCGGGAGCGCGGGGAAATTCCCCAGCGCTCCCGCAAAATTTTTCTGTACACGGGCGGAACACTGTGGTAAAATATCCGCGACCGATCTCCACTTCGGTCCAACCGGCGGGCAGAGAGCCGCGAACGGGAAACGCGTGAACCCGTTCGGAAGGGACGCCCGCCGCTGTGCCAATGCGCTGGTACTCTAAATATAAACTGGAGGTTTTTTGTGATGCGCAAATCCGCTGTGTTCAATCTTGTCCTTGCCGCCATGGTGGCGGCGCTGTACACCGTGATGGGCTATTTCGCCGGCATCTTCGGCCTGGGCTTCGGCCCGGTGCAGTGCCGCTTCGCGGAGGCCCTCACCGTCCTGCCCTTCCTGTTCCCCGCCGCCGCGCCGGGGCTGGTGGTGGGCTGCTTCCTCACCAACCTGCTGGGTTCCCCCTTCCCCATGGATTGGCTGCTGGGCACCCTGGCCACCGCCATTGCAGCCTGGCTCACCATGAAGATGCCCAAATGGTATTTAGCGGCCCTGCCCCCCATCCTCGTCAACGCTATTTTCCTGCCCCCTATGTGGGCCTGGACGGACGTGGGGGCCATCAACACCGCCTTTTGGATGGCCTGCGGCTTCAACGCCGTGACCTTCATCATCGGCGAGGCCCTGGTCTGCTACGTACTGGGCACGCCGCTACTCAAACTCCTGCCCAAAATCAGTGTTTTGAGGCCCGCCCTGCGCCAGACAGCGCAGGCGCCCTCGGTTTGATGGCCCAAGCCCCCGGACGGTGGAGCGTCCGGGGGCTTTTTACGTCCACGCTTCTTTTAACAGGGCGGCGGCCTGGGCCAGCTCGTCCTCTGTCAGCCCGGCGAAGCCCAGCACCACGGTGGACGGCTTTGGCTTCACCCTGTGGCAATACCGGCTCAGAGGCTGGACGCCCACCGACTTTGCCGCCGCCCGCTCCACCAGCTCTGCCTCAGACAGCCGGGGGATCGTCACCATAAAATGCAGTCCCGCGTCTGCCCCGGAGATAGCCGCGCAGGGAATGGCGGACAGCGCCCCGGTAAACAGCGCGCACTTTTTGCGGTACAGGTTCCCCGTCCGCCGCAGGTGCCGCCCGTACAGCCCCTGGACCAGGAAGCGGCGCAGACTCTCCTGCTCAAACCGGGAGACGGTGCACGCCCCGTGGGAAAAGGTGCGGCGGAAGCGCTCCAGCAGCTCGGGGGGCAGAATCATGTACGCCACCCGGATGGCCGGGGCAATGGAGCGGGAAAAGGTGCCCATATACACCACCCGCCCCGCCCGGTCCAACCCTTGCAAGGCCGGGATGGGCCGGGAGGAATAGCGGAATTCACTGTCATAGTCATCCTCAATGAGCCACCGCCCCGGGGCGGACGCCGCCCAGTGGAGCAGCCTGCTGCGCCGTCCGGCGGGCATGGTGACGCCCAGCGGAAACTGGTGGGACGGGGTGAGGTAGGCCAGCCCCGCCCCGGACGCCGCAAGCGCCTCCGGATCCATCCCCTCCCCATCCACGGGAATAGGGACCGCCTCCCGCCCGTGGAGGGCGGCGGCGGTGTAAGCGGCGGGGTAGCCAGGATCCTCCAGGGCGATGGAGCGCTGCTCCGGAAGGAGCTGGAGCAGCAGGGTGATGAGGTAGTCCGCCCCCGCGCCCACCACCACCTGCTCCGGGGCGCACCGCACCCCCCGGTACTGGGCCAGCAGCTCCGCCAGCGCCGTGCGCAGGGACAGGTCGCCCTGGGGGTGGCCCCGCTGGAGCAGGCCGGGGTTTTCGTACACCGCCTCTTTGGTAATCCGCGCCCAGGAAGAAAAGGGGAACGCCGACGTGTCCACCCCCGAGGTGGAGCAGTCATAGGCCCACCGGGGCGGCGGGGCCGGTACCGTTTCCGGGAGGCGCTGGGAGGGGGCGGCGGGGGCCGGGGGGAGCAAGTCAGCGCACACATAGCCGCTGCGGGGCTTTGCCAGCACGTAGCCCTCCGCCGCCAGCAGGGAATAGGCGGTTTCCACCGTGCTCATGCTCACCCCCGCCAGGGCGCACAGCCGCCGCTTGGAGGGCAGCTTGCTCCCCGGGGCCAGCGCCCCAGACTGGATGGCGGCGGCGATGTGGCGGTAGAGCTGGTGGTACAGGGGTGCGTCCCCACCGAACAGGGGGAGGGGGAAGGATCCGTCCATGGAAATCACCTCATTGTCTCAGCCGGCCCGCCTTCCAGGGGACAGGCCTGTTTATCTGATCTTATAAAAAATATGGAAACTGGGCATGGAAACCATGCCAGATGAAGCTATAATAGCATTATAACAAAGGGCCGTCAAGGTCCTGGAAGGAGTTGTCAACCATGAACGAATCGAAAAGCAGACGGGCTTTGACCATGCTGTGCATGGCGGCGGCCATGGCGGCGCTGGTGGCGGTAGGCTCCAAGATACCCGATATCCAAATCCCCTCCCCCCTGGGCACCAACCGCTTCCACCTGGGGAACGTGATGTGCGCCCTGTCCGGGCTGCTGCTGGGACCGTGGTGGGGCGGACTGGCGGCGGGGCTTGGCTCTGCCATCTTCGACCTGTTCGACCCCCTGCGCATTATGGAAGCCCCCATCACCTTTGTCACAAAGGGGCTGTACGGCGTAGTGGCCGGGGCGGTCTACTTCAAGGTATTCAAGGGCAAGAGCAATTACGTGCATGAGGCGGTAGCCAGCGGCGCGGCGGCGGTGAGCTACATCGCGGTCTACATGGTGAAGTGCTTCCTCTACAACGGCCTGCTGGTGAAAGGCCTTGCCCCGGACGCCGCCTGGATCGCCACCCTGGGCAAGCTGCCCTCCTCCCTCTTTAACGGTATCGTGGCAGTCATATTTGCCCCCATCCTGGGTGTGGCGCTGCACAAGGCGCTGAAATCAGCCCACCTGGATGAAAAGCTGATACGGCCGCAGAAATCCAATTAACAAAATGAAAGCCCCCCCGGCCGGAGCCGGGGGGGCTTTCATTGTTTTTGAGAAAAGAGAGAGGGAGGATAGAGATTGTCTGGCTTTCTTCCTGACGAGATTATAATACCAGACCGCCGGGGAACAATGTTGGACAATTTAAGAACCTTCTGTGAAGTTTTTGTGAATGGTAAAACCCGCGTCCGCTTTCCCATTGCCCCCACTGTCGAACCCTGCCGGCCGCCGCCGCAAACGCCGCGATCTGTGCGCGTAAAGCTCTTTTTTGGTAAGGGGAAAAGAATTACCGTCTCCCCCGGTAGTTGGATCCACCCCGGCGTCCGCCGCCGGAATAGCTGTACCGCTTGGCGCGGCGCTGCTTGGGCCGCACCACCGTTAAGTACAGGATCAGCAGCAGGATAACCACCACGCCGCCGATCACAGCCGCCTTTACCCACCACTTGGACCAGTAGCGCTCAATCTGTTGGAGCGCGTAGAGGAAATCGGAACGCTCCACGCTGTCCGCCGCCACCATCTCCAGGGTGCCGTATTCCGTCCCGTCATAACTCAGCGTCACGGTGCCCAGCTTCTGGCCGGCCTGGATGGGAGCCTCCACCGGCTCCGTGGGCAGATCGAAATCCAGCTTGGCCAGCTTGGGATCGTAGTCCGACGGCATGGTGGCCGCGATCTCCCCTACCGGCTGGGCCAGCACGTAGTCCGCCTCGTCGGACAGGGAGACCTTCACCTCCCGCAGCACATCCTCCGTGTCCTGATCCAGCAGGGTGACGCGGTGAAAATTCGCAAAGGCCCACTCCAGCAGCCGCTTGCTTTCCTCAAACTGCCAATAGTGCCGCCCGTCTTCCTCGTTGGTGATCTCCGAATTCAGCACCACGCAGTAGAAGGTGCGCCCCTCCTCGTCCACGGCGGCGGAGGCCAGACAGCGGCCCGCCTCGCCGGTGTAGCCCGTCTTGATGCCGATGGCCTTGGAATACAAACACCCCGGCACGATATAGCTGCCGATCAGGCCGTTGGTGGTGTAAATGGTGCGCTCCGGCTGTAAATTGGTGGCCGCGATGTTGTAGGACGGGCTTCCCACAATGGTGCGGAAGGTTTCGTTTTCCATGGCGGCGCTGGCCATGAGGTAGATGTCATAGGCGCTGGTGTAGTGATCCGGATCGTGGAGGCCGTGGGGGTTTGTGAAGTGGGTGTCGTTCATCCCCAGCTGCTCGGCCTTGGCGTTCATCCGGGCGGCAAAGCCCTCCGCGGTTCCCTCCACCGCCTCCGCCAGAATGTTGCAGGCGTCGTTGCCAGAGGGCAGCAGATCGCAGTACAGCAGCTGCTCGATGGTAAGCACTTCCCCCGCCCGGATCTCCGCCGTGGAGCTGCCCAGAGGCAGATCCACCGCCTGGGCGGAGGCGGTAACCGGGGTATCCAGGCTCAGCTCCCCCGCCGCTACCGCGTCCAGCACCACCAGGGAGGTCATGATCTTGGTGACGGAGGCGGGGTACATCCGCTGGTGGGCGTTGAAGTCGTAGAGCACCTCGCCGGTGTCTCCGTACACCACAATGGCGGCGCCGGCGTGGGGCTTGGGGTCCTCCAGGGCCATTGCGGGGCAGGTGAGGGCCAGGGCCATCAGCCCCGCCAGAAGCAGCGAAAGAAATCGATATTTTTTCATAGGAATCTCCCGTTTTCTATGGTATAATAGGATCTGATCTTTTTGCTCCGAGGGTAGATAAAATAATTATAGCAGAAAGTCCGCCCCGGCGCAACTGGGGAAACCAGGCTTTTTGCCGGTGGGAGGCGAAAAGAATGCGGTCTGCCAAAGCAAACCGCCGGCTGGCAGCGGTTATCATGGCGGCAGGAGCCGCCATGGCGCTGTGCTTCGTACACAGAAGCACAGCGATGCGCCCATTGGAGCGCCTCCCCTGCCAACCGCCCGCCGCGATCCAGGCGGCGGAGGCTGCTATTGATATCAACACCGCCGGACTGGAGGAATTGATGGCCCTGCCCGGTATTGGGGAAACCCGCGCCCAGGCCATTCTGGACGACAGGGAAGCCAACGGCCCCTTCCGCTACCCCGAGGACTTGATCCGGGTAGCGGGAATCGGGGAGGGAACCCTCTCGGGGCTGTTGGATCTGATTACAACAGGAGGATATGGCGATGCCGAAAATTTTAGTGGTTGACGACGAACGGGTGATGGTAAAGGGCATCAAGTTCAACTTGGAAAACGAGGGCTATGCGGTGGAGACCGGCTCCGATGGCGAGGAGGCGGTGGACAAGGCCCGCACGGGCCAGTTCGACCTTATCATCCTGGATCTCATGATGCCCAAAATCGACGGTTTGCAGGCATGCATGAAGATCCGGGAGTTTTCCAACGTGCCCGTCATCATGCTCACCGCCAAGGGGGAGGACTCGGACAAGATCATGGGCTTCGAGTGCGGAGCGGACGATTACATCACCAAGCCCTTCAACATCCTGGAGCTGAAGGCCCGGATCCGCGCTTTGCTGCGCCGGGCCGCCGCCTCCGCCCAGCGGGAACGGGAGGCCGACCGCCTCACCCAGGGGAGCATCACCCTGGACCTGGCGGAGCGGGCGGCGTGGCGGGACGGCAGGCCGGTGGATCTCACCGCCAAGGAATTCGATTTGATGGTGCTGCTGATGCAGAACCCGGGCCGGGTGTACAGCCGGGAGAACCTGCTCAACCTGGTGTGGGGCTACGAGTATATCGGGGAGTTCCGCACCGTGGACGTACACATCCGGCGCCTGCGGGAGAAGCTGGAGCCGGATCCCGCCAACCCGGAGCATATTCTGACCAAATGGGGCGTGGGCTATTACCTGAGCAATAGCGCGACGCCGTCGGGGTAAGCTTCGCCCACTCGCTTACGCTTTCGGCGAAAGCTCGACCGCTCCGCTGCCCACAAAGCCTGAAGGACGGCTTTGCGGGGTCCCATTTGAGGATCCAACTTGTGGGTCCAATGGTCGCATGAATAGGAGGGGGAAATCCAGATGGACAAAACAGAGCAGGCCGAGGCAAAAAAGCCGGTGTCAAAAGAGCCGCGCCTCCCCTTCTGGCACAGCATCCAGGTGAAATATGCCCTGACCTATCTGCTGGTGGTGGCGGTCATTCTCATCGTGATGAACACCTACCCCCTGCTCATGGTGGAAAACATGGTATTCACCAGCAAGGAGAACACCCTGAAGCAGCAGGCGCTGGTTATCGGATCCGCCCTGGCGGTGTCCGAAACCCTCACCCGGGAGGGCGTGGAGCAGACCATGGCCGTCCTGGAGGACGTGCAGGGCACCCGCGTGCTGGTCACCGACGCCTCCGGCCTCATTTTATATGACAGCTCCACTCTGGACAACCGGCTGGGGGACTACGCCCTCATCCGGGAGGTGGTGGCCGCCCTGCGGGGGCAGGACGTGTCCCGCTGCGAGTACCGGGAGGAGGCCATCCGCTGCCGGGCGGCGGTGCCGGTGATGTCCCACGGCGACACCCTGGGGGCGGTGTACCTCTACGAGTACGACAGCGAACAGGCCCAGGTGCTGCTGTCCATCCAGTCCAACCTGCGCTACATCTCCCTGGTCATCTGCGTAGCGGCTATGGTGCTGGTGCTGCTGCTGTCCAAGGCGCTGACCCGGAATACCGGGCGGCTGCTGTCCGCCATCCGCCGGGTGCGGGAGGGCGAATACAGCCACCGGGTGGCGGTCCGGGGCCGGGACGAGATGGCCCAGCTGGCCGACGAGTTCAACCAGCTCACCGACCGTTTGCAGACCACCGAGGAGGCCCGGCGGCGCTTCGTGTCCGACGCCTCCCACGAGCTGAAAACCCCCCTGGCCTCCATCCGCCTGCTCACCGACTCCATTTTGCAAAACGACAGCGTGGACATGGGCACCGTGCGGGAGTTCGTCTCCGACATCGGGGAGGAGGCCGACCGCCTCACCCGCATCAGCGAGCACCTGCTGGCCCTCACCCGGCTGGACGCCGGGCCGGAGCGCCAGCGGGAGCCGGTGGAGCTGGGGACGGTGGCGGAAAAAGTGGCCCATATGCTTGCGCCCCTGGCCCAGGCCAACGGCGTGACGCTGAAAACCCGCATCGAGCCGGCCTGCGCCCTGCTGGCCACCCAGGACGATCTCTACCAGGTGGCCTTCAACCTCATGGAAAACGCCATCAAATACAACCAGCCCGGCGGGCGGGTGGATGTGGCGGTGCGCCGCCTGGGGGGCAAGGCGTCCCTGGTGGTGTGCGACACCGGAGTGGGCATCCCGGCAGAGGATATGCCCAAGATTTTCGACCGCTTCTACCGGGTGGACAAGGCCCGCTCCCGGGCGGCGGGGGGCACCGGGCTTGGACTGTCCATCGCCCGGGATACCGCCCGCCTCCACGGCGGGGACATCAAGGCCGGACCCAACCCCGCGGGACAGGGCACCCGGTTTGAGGCGGAATTTCCCATCCTGGAGGAGGGGGACAGGCCATGAAAAAATACGCGGCAATATTGGCGGCAATGCTGCTGGCGCTGTTCCCCGCCTGCCAGCCCCAGGCGGACGGGGACGATGGGGACGGTCTGCGGCTGTGGTTCGCCGTCCCGGCGGAGCGGCAGATCTGGGATGTGGCGTCGGCACTGGATTCCACCCCCTACGCCGGGGAGGAAAATGTTCCCGCACTGCTCTCGGCGCTGCTGGACGGCCCGCCCCAGGACAGCGGCCTCACCAGCCTCGTCCCCGCCGGGACGCGGGTGGAGGAGTGGTCGGTAACGGATCGGACAGCCCATGTGAGGCTGTCCGCCGGATACGCGCAGCTATCCGGCGTGGATCGCACACTGGCGGACTACTGCGTCACCCTGACGCTGTGCCAGCTGCCCGGAGTGGACGGGGTGCGGCTGTCCGCCGGGGACGGCGCGGACAGCCGTATCCTTCGGACGGGGGACGTGATCTTCTCCGGCACGGAGGAGGAGCCGGTGGACGTGCCCGCATCGCTGTACTTCCGGCGGGCGGGGAGCGCCTCGCTGAGCTTTGAGCTGAGGGTGTTCCGCCTCACCGAGGACGAAACCCCCGCCAAGGCGGTGCTGGAGGCGCTGGCGGCAGGCCCCCAGGATCAGGGGCTGACGGCCCTGCTGCCCCAGAATCTGGCGGTGCTGGCCGCCTGGGTGGACAACGGGGTGTGCTATGCGGATCTGTCCGCCGCCCTGCTGGAGGCGGCGCCGGAAAGCCCGGAGGAACAGGAGCTGGTGATCACGTCCATTGTGGAGACGCTGTGCAGCCTGGATACGGTGGAGCAGGTGCAGCTGCTGGTGGAGGGCGAGGCGCTGACGGCCTATGGCGGGCTGGATCTGTCCGGGCCGCTGCTCCCCGCATCGGGATAAAGCAAAGGAGGCTGTGCCGTGAACTCGACCCAGATAAAATGCTTTCTCGCCCTCTCGGAAACCCTGAACTTCACCAAGGCCGCCTCCCGGCTGTATCTGACCCAGCCCGCCCTCAGCAGGCAGATCGTCACCCTGGAGCAGGAACTCAACACCCTGTTGTTCATCCGGGACTCCAAAAACGTGTCCCTGACCCCGGCGGGCGCCCTCCTGTCCAGCGAACTGGGGGACATTTACGCGTCGCTGGAGGCGCTGGTCTCCCGGGTGCAGACGGTGGGGCAGGGCTACAGCGGTATGCTCACCGTGGGCGTACTGGAGGGCCAGTGGATGGGGGACGCCCTGACCCGGCTGTGCCGGGCGTTTATGAAGCGGTATCCCAACATCGACTTCCGATTGCAGCAGGGCTCCTTCAGCCTGCTCCGGCAGCAGCTTGCCGATGGAAAAATCGACGCGGCCATCACCCTGGAATTCGACATCCGGGAGATGCCCGGCGTGGTGTGGAAGGTGTTCGAGGAGGACAGCGCGGTATTTGCCGTCTCCCGCAGCCTCCGCCTGGCCCGACAGGAAACCATCCGGATTGAGGACGTTTTGCAGGAGACCATCATCGCCATCTCCCCCCAGGACAGCCGGACCGGCCACGACAAGCTGATGAACTACCTGAAAAAGCAGGGCGGCCCGCGCCAGCGGGTGCTGTGCGCCCCCAACTTCTCCACCCTCACCCTGTGGGTGGAGGCGGGGCTGGGTGTGGGTATCATGAACAATTCCTCCTCCCTGGCCAATAACGCCGCGGTACGCCTGATCCCCGAGATACCGTTGGATGACGCGAACAACTGCGTAGTGTGGCGGCAGAACAGCACCAACCCCGCGGTGGATCTGTTCGTGGAGATGCTGGACAGCTGGTTCCCCATGGAGCAGGAACAGCAATAAGACTTTGTTATGAGCCAACACGAAATCCCTATTTCCCTTTTCCCCTCCGCTTCTCTAAAATAAAAGGTATCTTATGAACGGAAGGGGCATACTTATGAATTCCTTTGAAAAGGTCCAGCGCTGTTTTGATCTGCTCCCGGTGGAGCGCCGCCAGGATATCCCCGTCTATCCCATGATGCTGCTCTACCCCGGCCGGGTGGCCGGTGTGACCCAGAAAGATCTGCTCGCCGACACGGACACCTGGATCGGCGCGCTGGAGGCCACCTTCCAGAAGGTGGGCTATCCCGACATCTGCCAGGGCAACCCGCCGGGGGACGTAATCTTCCTCCACGGCCTGGAGGCCCTGCGCCCCGGCTATGAGCTGGGGGAGGATGAGTCCTTCCAGCTCAAGGAGACCTGCCGCATGGAGGTGGAGGACTACCAGGACATCGTGGACAACGGCTACCTCCAGTGGTATAACCGCTACCTGTGCACCATCCAGCACCCCCCCATCACCTCCCCCCAGGAGATGGGCCAGCGCTGGATGACCGTGGGCATGAACGCCGCCAAGGTGGGCCAATATCTCGCCTCCCGCGGGGTGGCCCCCATCCACGGCACCGCCTCCGGTACCCCCTTTGACACCCTCTCCATGGTGCGCTCCTTTCAGGAGTTCATCTACGACCTGTACGACGAGCCGGATCTGGTGAAGGCCGCTATTGACAGGGCCACCCCCGAGGTGCTTGGCAATATCCTGGGCGCCCTGGAGCACTCCCCTGTCAAGCGCGCCAGCCTGTACGCCATGCGCTCCGACGCCAACGCCATCTCCCCCGAAATCTTCGAGGAGTTTTCCTGGCCCTCCCTGAAGAAGCTGATCCTGGGCCTGCACGATGCGGGCGTCCAGGTGGTGCTCCACGCCGACGGCAACTGGCTGCCCATGCTGCCCAAGCTGCTGGAAATCCCCAAGGGCAGTATACTGGTGGAGCTGGACGGCGTGACGGACATCCATGCCGCCCACGACATCCTCAAGGGCTGGCAGGCCATCCGGGGTGATTTGCCCGCCACCCTCATGGCCTTCGGCACGCCGGACGAGGTCAGCGCCTACTGCGAGGATCTGATCAAAATGGCCATGGGCGGCGGCTTCGTGCTGGGTTCCGGCTGTGAGATCCCGCTGAACTGCAAGCTGGAGAACCTGAAGGCGATGATGGACTCTGTCCGCACATAACACACCGCTTTATTCAAAAAAGGATCGGCATTCACTGGGAATGCCGATCCTTTTTACGCGCCGGAATCTACGGCGCAATATCCTTCCGTCCATACCACCACAGGCCGAACCCCGCCCCCAGCGCCCCCAGGGCGCAGCCCGCCAGTACCGGGCCAGCCATGGCCTCCCGGGCAAAAATCCGGGCGGCGTCGGCGTAGTAGTACGGGGTGACGAACCGCAGCCAGTCCAGCCCCTGGTCCAGGTTGACCAGCAGCCCCGCGAAGTACAGCAGCGCGGCCAGTCCCATGGCCAGCCCCAGCCCGCCCCGGCGCAGCGCCGCCGACAGGCCGAAGCACAGCGCGCCCATTTCCGCCTGCATCAGCAGCAGCGCCCCGTGGTAGCGCAGCAGGCTGTTCCAGTCCGCGTCCTCCCCGATGGCCAGGATGCCGCCCGCGCCGCAGGCAAAACAGACCAGGTTCAGACCCACGATCAACGCCGCCAGCGCCAGCAGCTTCTCCGCCGCCACCCGCAGGCGGCTGACGGGGTGGGTAAGCAGGAATTCCGCCGTATGGCCCCCTTCCTCCCCCGCCAGCAGGCCCATGGCGGTGAGGGCGGCGTAAAATCCCCCGCCCAGCCCCAGGATGTTGCCGCACTCCGTTCCGTAAAAGCCCATAATGGATCCGAACTGCAGCTTGTCCAGCCCGAACGCGGCGGAAAAGTCCCCCATCCCGGCGAACAGGGCGGACATATCCTCCATAGACCCCGACATGGAGGGGTACAGCCCCACGCACACCGCCATTAACCCGCCAATAACGGCGGCCCACACCAGGAAGCCCACCGCCCCGGTGCGCAGCTCCTTGCGGAAAATGGTCATTGTCCCGCCCTCCCCTCATAGTAGTCAAAGAACTTATTCTCAATGTCCAGTTCTGCCGTGGTTCCCTCCACCACCAGCCGCCCCTCCCGGATGATGGCGGCGCGATCGCAGTACCGATGCACCTCGTAGAGTACATGGGAGGACAAAAACACCGTGGCCCCCTCCCGCCGGCGGGCTTCCAGCTCCGCCCAGAAGGCCCGCTGCACCAGGGGATCCAAGCCGCTGGTAGGCTCGTCCAGGATGTACAGCTTTGGCCGGTGCTGCATAGCGCATACGATGGACACCTTTTTCCGGTTGCCCAGGCTCAGCTCCCGGACGCGTTTGCGCTTGTCCAGCTCCAGCGCCTCGCACAGGGCGGCGGCTTCCCGCCCGCAGTCCTGCCCGCGCAGATTGGCGGACAGCCGGATCACCTCCCCCGCCCGCATATCCGGATAAAACATGGCCTCGGAGGGCATATAGCCCACCTGGGCCAATATTTTCCGCCGTTCCCGGGCGCAGTCCAGCCCCAGCACCTTGGCCGACCCACCGGTGGGAGACAGCAGCCCCAGCAAGGTGCGGATGGTGGTGGACTTCCCCGCCCCGTTGGGTCCGATGAAGCCGAAGCAGCTCCCCTCCGGGACGCGGAGGGTCAGATCCGCCACCCCCCGGGCCCTGCCGTAGGTTTTGGTCAGATGGTCAAGCCGAATCATAGGTATTCCTCCTTATAGAGAAATTGGCGGAGCATATCCGCGTATTTCTTATACTCCGCAAACAGCCTGCCGATTTCCTCCGCGGTATACGCCCCGGTCTCCGCCAGCATTCCCTCGGAGGCCAGCATCAGCAGCCGCACCACCGCCTTGGGATCTACCCCGTCCTTGAACTTGTACAGATCCATTCGCTCCAGAAAGCTGCCGGTGGCCTGTTCCAGCACATCGTCCAGCTTCTTCCGCAGCCTGGGGGACAGAACGCCGTCCCGTTCGTAATAGGCCCGCATGACAAATCGGAACAGCCCCGGATGACGGCGCACCATGTCCATTTTCACCTGGTGCCCCTTTTCCAGCGTGAGAAAAAAGTCTGTTTCCCCGAAATAGCTGGCTTTCAGCATATGCCGGTTGAAGATCTCCATGCACTGGTCGATGGCGTACTGGAACAGATAGAGGTACATCTCCCGCTTGTCCTTGAAGTAGTGGAACAGCAGGGCCTTGGACACCCCCGCCCGCTTGGCGATGGCGTCCGCCGATGTTTTTTTGAACGTGCCCTCGCCGAACTCCACCATGGCGCTGTTGCGGATCAGATCCTGCCTCTCCTCGGGGAGCTGGAAGAACTTCGGGTTCATAGCGCCCCCTCCTTTCATCCCCACCATACCCCCATTGACCAAACCGGTCAAGACCCCTCCCCGGTTTTCGCAGAAAAATATCCCCGGCACGCGATCCAAAGCGTGCCGGGGATCCTCTGCCCGCCAACCGGTCAGCCCCGCAGGAGGCCGGCCACGTCCTCCATCCCCCGCTGGCGCAGGAAAACAGCCTTGGGGGACTGCCGCAGCACCTCACGGATGTCAGTGCTCAGCGATTTGGCCTCGTCGGCGTCCCGCACCACCCTGGTGTACCGCTGGACGCTGTACATACTGCTGAAGCTCTGGCCCAGCTGGCCGTACATGGCCCCGTAGGCTCCCTGGAGCCGGGTGACCCAGCGCCTGTCGGTGGCCAGCACGGTGATAGCGGCCCGCGCCGACTCGCGGGTGGCCACGCTCAGCCCGTCCAGCCGCAGGGCCCGGGCGGACACCCGGAACTTGGGCAGCGTCACCGACGCCTCCCCCACCTGGATGGAAAGGCCCTTCTGGGTCCACAGCTTTGCCCCGCCGGTCTGGGCGGCGGCGGACACCTCCACCTTCCCGCAGTTGCCGAACAGGCAGCCGCCGATGTCCCCGTCCGGCCCGCCGCCCTGGGCCTTTGCCACCTTGGCGGAGCCTGCAATCATAATATCGCCGCAGCCCCCCTGTATGCCCGCGCCGATGGCGGCGGCGCAGCAGGCGGCTTGGGCGGTCACCGTGCCCCCCTGGATGCGGATATCTCCCGCGGCCGCGCCCAGCGCCCCGCCGATGCCCGCGCCGCCCCCGGTGCCGGTGGCGGTGATCACGCCGCCCCGGATGAGGATGGCCCCGGTGGGCTCCTGGCCCGCGCTGCTGTCCCGTCCGATGCCCGCGCCGCCGGATCCGGCGGTGGCGGTGAGCCGCCCCTCCGGCTTGCTTCTATCGCCTGGGGCGTTGCCGACGCACAGCGAGGTGCCGTCCCCCAAGGAGACGCCCGCGAAACCCGCGCCGCTTTCAAACACGTTGACGGTTTCCCGCCGGAGCAGCAGCGTCACCGCGTTGCCCCGGCCCAGGTAAAACGCCCGGCCCTCGGCTACCCGGCACTCCACCCCGTCCAGCTCCAGCTTGATCATGCCGATGCCGTGGGCCAGCGCCAGCCTGCCGCTGAAGGAAACCTGGTTGGCGTCCATGCCGCGCCCTCCCGCTACGGCGGTCACTTCGGCGGTGAGGATGGTCAGTGTCTGGCTCTCCTCCTCGTAGCGCCAGTCCACCTCCGGCTCGCCGCCGGTGACGGTAAAGGGGTTGGGGTACATGGAGATCTGCTGGAAGCCTCCCGACTTTTCGTCCCAGCGCACATAGATGTACTGGGTGGTGGGGCGGCCAGCCCGATCCCTGCCCCGCAGGACGATGGAATGGGCGGGGTAGTCCTTGTCATTATTCCTCCCCAGCAGCCACAGCCGGGTGAGATCCATCTGCTCCCCCGACAGCGCCATCCGCCCCTGCCTGCCGTCCAGCGCCAGGGACGTGAGGGAGCTCCACTCCGGCAGCATGGTCTTCCACAGGATATCAAAGGGGGACAGCTGCTGGCCCTGGGCGCTGCGCACGGCCACCCCTGCCGGGGCCAGCAGGGAAACGGGGCCGTCCACCACCACCGAAGCCGTCTGCTTCCCTCGCTCGATTTCCGTCAGCACCACCGTGCCCCCTACCAGCCGCAGGACGCTGCCCGCCCCGGCCCGGAGGGATCCGATGCGCAACAGCCCGCCGCCGTCCACCGTGAGGGTGCTCCCCTTTTCCAGCCGCAGCATGGCCAGTGCGCTTTCCTCCACGATGACGATCCGCGTCTGGGGGCCTTCCGCGCTGAGCAGGCGGGCCTCCACCTGCTGGAGGATCGCCGCCCCCGGGCTGGTCAGACGGATGGCCTGGGCCTCCCGGCCCAGCCCCCGGAGGATCACTTCCGCCTCCCCGCGCAGCGTCAGCGCGCCGGTTTTTCCGTCCAGCGCCACGCCGGACAGATCCCGGCCCGCTGCCTGAATGTCCCCCAGTTCCTCCGTCTCCATGGGCGGGGGGGCCGCGCCCTGATCCGGCAGCTGCCCCTGGAGGGCCGCGCCCTCTCCGGAGGAGCCCAGCCCGTCCAGCAGCGCCAGCAGCCCGTCCCCGGAGCCGCCCAGGGCCGCCAGCAAATCCATGAGCGCCTCTATATCGCCGCCGCCCGCCAGCATACCCAGCAGGGAATCCCCGGCCAGCTCGCCGCCGTTGAGCAGCAGATCCGTCAAGAATACCTCAAGCCCAGGGGCGGTGCCCGCAGTAAACTGAGCCTCAAAGTCCGCCAGACTGGTAAACGCCCCCCCGGTGAGCCGCGCCAGGGCCTCATCCGGCAGCTCGCCGTCCGCCACCGCCGACAGCAGCAGCCCCAGCCCCGCCGCGGCCAGCTCCGGGTCGATGGCGCCGTGGGGCGTGCCGCCGGCGATCACCGTTCCAAGGTAAATGGTGGCCAGATACCCGGCGTCGGGGCTTTCCGACAGGGGCAGCTTTCCCAGCGCCGCCAGGATATCCCTGCCGCTGGCGCTGGCGTCCAGCCCCAGAGCGGCCAGCAGCTTCCCCGCGTCGGGGGCGTCCCCCGCCGCTGCGCTCAACAGCCAGGCGGGCAGGCCGCCCACCCCGTCCTGCTTCGCGCCCAGGCCGTCCATCACCGCGTCCACCAGGGCGTCCAGGCCCTCCCAGCCGCCGCCGTCCTGGAACAGCCCATCCTTGATGCCGTTCTGGGCAATCCGCTCGATCTCCCCCCGGATCTGCTCCAGGGAGCTTTGCAGGGCGCCGCGATCCACCTTGCCGTCCCCCGCGGCCTGCCGGGCCAGCTTTTCCATGCGGCTCAGGCTGTCCTCCACCTCCGCCAGGGCCGCTTCCCCCGACTGGAGGGTGCGCCGGCCTTCCCGGATCTGCCGGTCCGCCTGGCTCACCCGGCCCATCAGCTGCCGCAGGGTCTCCGAGACGGTTACCGCCGCCCGGCTGGCGGTCCGCTGCGTCCCGGCTGCGGCGGACCGCTTCTCCGTTTTGCCCAGCTTCTGATATTGGGGCACCG
This sequence comes from uncultured Oscillospiraceae bacterium, assembly GCA_910579595.1. Taxonomy (GTDB): domain Bacteria; phylum Bacillota; class Clostridia; order Oscillospirales; family Oscillospiraceae; genus Enterenecus. The sequence continues at coordinate 16,183 of CAJTVM010000001.1, read as the reverse complement.
CCATCTCCCTGTTCCTTCTGAGTACGCTCAGCTCACCCATGCCATGGTTCTCCTTCCGTCAGGCGGCTTCCGCCGCTCTCCTTTTTTATCATATCGTCCCATTTGCGGAAAAACATAAGCGGGGAGCGACGCCCGGGCAATGGAATCGTGGTTGTAATCCGTCCCCCTTTGTGATACTATAGCCATTGATAAAACAGATGGCAAGGAGACAGCGTTATGGACGACAGGCTATCTTATTTGGGCAATCCCACGGTTTTCCAAGTGAACCGGCTGGACGCCCATTCCGACCACGTATGCTATGCCTCGGCGGAGGAGGCGGAGCGGGGGGAGACTTCCCTGCGCCAGTCCCTGGACGGGCTTTGGCGGTTCGCGTGGAGTCCCTGTCCCGCGGACCGTCCTGCGGAGTTCTGGCGGGAGGGATTTGACGATTCCGCTTTTGGAACCATTCGGGTGCCAGGGCACATGGAGACCCAGGGCTATGGGCAGATCCAGTATATCAACACCCTATACCCCTGGGACGGACACGCCGGGCTGTGCCCGCCCGAGGTGGATTTGGACGACGACCCCGTGGGCTGCTATGTCCGGGAATTCGACCTGGCCCCCAGCCTGCGGGGACAGCGGGTTTGCGTCAGCTTCCAGGGCGCGGAGCAGGCCGTTTACGTCTGGCTCAACGGGCGTTTTGTGGGCTACGCCGAGGACAGCTTCACGCCATCGGACTTTGATCTGACCTCCTGCATCCGGGAGACGGGCAACCGTCTGTGCGTGGAGGTGTACAAGCGCTCCAGCGCGGCGTGGATCGAGGATCAGGACTTTTTCCGCTTTTCCGGCATTTTCCGCCCTGTGTTCCTGTATGCCAAGCCCACGGTGCATCTGGAGGATCTGTGGCTCCAGACGGGGCTGGAGGAGGACAACGCCGCCGGGACGCTGTCTGTCCGCCTGCGCCTCAGCGGGGCAACCCAGGGTGCGAAGATCCAGTGTAACATCGCCCACCCGGTGCAGGGCGTACTGTTTGACGGTGGTCTGGAACTCACTCCCGAGGGAGACTATCTGCGCAGCCAGCCCTTCCGCTTTGAACACGTCCTCCCCTGGAGCCACGAGAACCCCGAGCTGTACCGGGTAACGCTCACCCTCACCGCTTCGGATGGTTCCGTGGCGGAGGTTATCCCCTACGACACCGGCTTCCGCCGGTTTGAGCTGAAGGGCGGCCTGCTGCTCCTGAACGGGGAGCGGATCGTATTCAACGGCGTCAACCGCCACGAGTGGAACCCGGACACCGGCCGGGCCATCGGCATGGCGGACATGGAGGCCGCTATGGCCACCTTCCGGCGAAATAACATCAACGCCGTGCGCACCTGCCACTACCCCAATCAGACCCCGTGGTATCATCTTTGCGACCGGAACGGCATCTACATGATCGACGAGGCCAACTTAGAGAGCCACGGCTCCTGGCAGAAACTGGGGGGCATCGAGCCGTCCTGGAACGTGCCGGGGAGCAAGGCGGAGTGGAGGGAGTGCGTGGTGGACCGGGCGCGCTCCATGTTTGAGCGGGACAAAAACCACGTCTCCGTCCTGTTCTGGTCCTGCGGCAACGAGTCCTACGCGGGGACCTGCATCGAGGCCATGGCGGACTTTTTCCGGGCAAACGATCCCAGCCGGGTGGTGCACTACGAGGGCGTGTTCAACTGCCGGGAGTTCGATCACATCTCCGACGTGGAGAGCCGGATGTACGCCCGGCCGTGGGACATCCGGGCCTATTTGGAAAGCAGGCCGCAAAAGCCCTTTATCCTGTGCGAATATATGCACGACATGGGCAACTCCATCGGCGGCATGGAGAGCTATATCCGCCTGGGGGAGGAGTTTCCTCAATACCAGGGCGGCTTCATCTGGGACTACATGGATCAGGCCCTGTGGCACGTCAATTGCAGCGGAGAACGGGTTTTGGGATACGGCGGCGACTTCGGCGACAGGCAGACGGACTACGCCTTCAGCGGCAACGGCATCGTCTTTGCCGACGGAACGGAAAAGCCCGCCATGCAGGAGGTGCGGTACTGGTATTCCTCTCCGGCGGAGCGGGCGCGGCAGGACGCGGCCAACGAAGCGGCGGCCCAAGCCGCCTCCCTTCCCATGCAAAAAAAGAAGTCCCCCCTCCGCGTCACCCGCGGCGACGGGGCCTTGGGCGTCCGGGGGGACGGCTTCGAGGTGTTGTTCTCCTACGCCGAGGGCGGCCCTGTCTCCCTGCGCACCGGGGGCCGGGAGTGGCTGTGGCGCACCCCCCGTCCGGCCTATTGGCGCGCCCCCACGGAAAACGATCTGGGCAGCGGCTTCGCCGCCAAAAGCTCCATCTGGGCGGCGGCGGACGGCTGGCAGCAGTGCGAAAAAATGGAGGCGCCGGTGGAAGCCCCGGACATGGTGATGATCCGTTACACCTACACCGCCCCCGCCCTGCCGGGTCTGCGCACCGAGGTGGCCTACATTGTGGACAGCGCGGGGCGCATGACGGTGGACGCCCACTATTACGGCGAGGCGGGACGGCCTGAGCTGCCCCTGTTCGGCCTGCGCTTTGCCACCCCTGTCCCGGTGGGGCAGGTGGAATGGCTGGGCTTGTCCGGGGAGACGTACCCCGACCGCAAAAAGGGCGGCGTGTTCGGCTGGCACCGGGAAGTCCCCCACATCCCCGCCTATCTCGTCCCCCAGGAGTGCGGCTGTCATGTGGACACCCGCGCAGCCGTGCTGTCCATGGCGGACGGGACCAGGCTGACGCTGGAAATGGCGGACAGGTCTTTCGCTTTCTCCGCCATCCCCTACACTCCCCAGCAGCTGGAGCAGGCCGCCCACCGGGAGGAGCTGCCCCGGCCCGTGCGCACTGTGGTGACGGTATGCGGGGCCATGCGGGGCGTGGGTGGCATCGACAGCTGGGGCGCGGATGTGGAAGATCCCTACCACGTCAGCGGGGAGCGGGATCACCGCTTCTCCGTTGTCCTCCGCCTGGGGGATCCGTCATGAGCCGGGCGCTGAACACCGTCCCCGCCACCGCCGGGGACGAGGGCGTCCTGCCCACCCTGCTGCGCTACCGGGATGAGTACCAATGGAGCTGGAACTTCTCCACACGGCTCATCAATATGTACTACGGCACCCAATATACCGAGAAAGAGCTGAAAGCGCTGTATAAAAAGGGAATATAGATCAAAAAAGGACGGCCCCCACAGGAGGCCGTCCTTTTCACATATTAGAAAGAGTTACCAATGCCCCTGGCTATGGCGCGTCCAGGGCAGCTTATTGCCCACTTGGATGTTGTACAGCGTCCGGGTCAGATCGGTCATCTCCGACTCCTGGAGCTGGGCGAACAGGAAGCCGTAGCGGAATTTTTTTGGCTCCATCTCCACCACCCGGATGATCTCCCCGGTGAACTCCATGGGGACATAGTCCTCCAGCTTGAGCCGCAGCCGCAGCACCTCATCCTCCCCGTGGAGGTATTCCGACTCCAGGCACGCCCCGCCGGTGCTGATGTCAATGAGGGTGCACTCCTCCGGATTGCTGTGGCTCTCGTCCGAGGGGAGGTACAGCGCGGCGGTGCAATTGGTCCGCAGGCGGAAATTCTGCCGCTGCTCCGGGAAGGGCTTCATCTTCACGTCCTTCACCCGGCATACCAGACGGGTGGACTCCTGGATGGTGCCCTTCATGACAAACTGGCTCAAATTCTCATAGTAACCCCGGAGCGTTACCGCCGTACCAATCTGCCGGGTTTTGAAGGACAGCCCGCCGGGCAGGCGCTCCAGTGTCAGGGTGGCATCCCCTTCGGAATACCCGCTGATCCGGCCGCAGAGGATCTCCTCGCCCTCCGGCGTCTCCACCTCCAGCTTCATGCCGGAATAAAGCTCCGGAATTGTCCCCGCAGTTTCGTTTTCGGTGCTCTCAGCTTCGTATTCGTAGTTGTCCTCAGAGCGTCCGAGCAAATTGGAAAAAAAGCCCATGGCAACACACCACCTCTTTATGATACGCGGGGCAACGCCCCCGGCTTTCACAATGCCGTACTGTTACAAATTATAAACGCTCCGAGGTACAAATGTCAAGGCGGGACGGCATAATTCCGCAAAACGCATCGCCGGCGCAAAGTCCGCTCCGTTCCGCCTGGGGGGATTGCTAACGCCGTCCGCCGCCGCGTCCTCCGCCGGAACGTCCGCCACCCCCGAAGGAACGGCCGCCCCCAAAGGAGCCGCCAGGCCGTCCGCCGCCCCCGAAGCCGCGTCCCCCGCCGAAGGAACCGCCGGGGCGGGAACCGGAAGGCCGTCCGCCGCCGCCAAAGGTGCGTCCCCCGCTGAAGGAACCGCCGGGGCGGGAGCCGGAAGGCCGTCCGCCGCCGCCAAAGGTGTGCCCCCCGCCAAAAGAGCCGCCGGGACGGGAACCGGGTCTTGGCCCTGGTCCGGGGCCAAACACCGTACCGCCGGGGGTCCGGCGGGGACGGGGCGGTCTGGGCGGTCTGGCCCGGAATACGAAGAAGGGACGGTAGATATAGCCGGGATCATACCAGCCGCAGCGCCAGCGCCGCCGGTGAGAGCCCTCCAGCACCAGCAGCAAAACCACCGCCAGCACAATGATAATAACCAGGTCTGTCAATCCATCCATAGCGCGGCCCCCTTTCCGGTATCAGCCATAGTAATCCCCGTACCAGTCCTCCAGCGCCTCGGTGAGGTCCAGCACGGCGTTGTCATAATCCCCACGGGCAAAATAGTCCTCCATATAGTCGTAGGCGTAGTCGGAGCACATCTGGTCGGTGAAATCCCGGCGGATGTCGTCCCCTTGAACCAGCCAGTAGTTCTCGTCCTCGATGTCCAGCGCCACAACAAAGTCATAGCCGCCCAGGCCCATATCCCCGGCACACTGCATGGCGTACCCGCCCAAATCGTCCACATCATCGCAGGTCACCACGCCGATAGAGGCGCTGTAACGCTCCCACAGCCTATCGTTGCGCTCATTCAGCTCCCGTTCCGTCCGATCGGACAGCACCTTGGCGTTGTCCCACACGTAGGATGCGGACGCTCCAGGCAGGTCAGGCTGGGGCGCTTGGGGTTTCGGGTTGTTGACCGGGGCCTTGGCGTAGCCAATGCCGATGGCGGCAATGACCATCACAATGGTGATGATCCACGCCACCCCCTGTTTTTTCAACAATTTCATAGGAAATCCTTTCTAAACGAATGTGATCGCGCTCGGAGTGGACGCGCCGCTGGGCCGCGGCGTTGTCGCGCTCGCTTTGGGCGCACGCTTATCCCCGCAATTCCAAAAGCTTCTGCTTCAGTTCGCCCTCGATGCGGCCCGGCGGCGGCGCAAGCTCCATATCACGCGCTTCCGCCTGCGGCGAAAGCGCATTCATTTCGCTGCTCCGCCGCCCCCCAGCCGAAACCGCTTGCGCTGGGTTTCAGCTGGGAACCCGTGGAGCTGGGCCGTCCAAACACATTTTCAATGTTCTTTACCCTCGCAATTCCAAAAGCTTCTGCTTCAGTTCGCCCTCGATGCGGCCCAGCTCCGCCTCCGCCGCCTTGCGCTTTTGGGCGCCGTCCTTCTGGATCTGCATCACCTCGTCCAGGGTGGAGATGAGCTGCTGGTTGGTGTGCTGCAAGGTCTCGATGTCCACCACGGAGCGCTCCGCCTCCCGGGCGGTCTCGATGGTGCCCATCTTCAGCATCTCCGCGTTCTTGCGCAGCAGGTCGTTGGTCATGTTGGTGACGGCGGCCTGGGCGGCGGTGGCCTGCCGGGAGTGCTCCAGCCCCAGGGCCAGCACCATCTGGCTTTTCCACAGCGGGATGGTGTTCACCAGGGAGGACTGGATTTTCTCCAGCATCAGGGTGTCGTTGTTCTGGATCAGCCGGGTCTGGGGGCCCATCTGGACGGAGATCATCCGGGTAAGCTCCAGATCGTGGAGCTTCTTCTCAAAGCGGTTGCACAGGTTGGCAAAGTCGTTGTACTTCTGGGCGTCCTCCTGGGATCCGGAGGCGGACGCCTTCTGGCGCAGTTCCTCCAGCGCCCCGCCCCGGGCCTTCATCAGCGCCTTTTTCCCCGCCAGGATATACATGGTCAGCTCTTTGTAGTACTTGGTGTTCAGATCATACATCTGATCCAGCATGGCGATGTCCTTCATCAGCGTGACCTGGTGCCCCTCCAGGATGGAGGCGATCTTGTCCACGTTGACCTCCGCCTTGTCGTAGCTGGCCTTGAGGGCGATGGCCTCGTTCTTTTTTTTCTGGAAGAAGCCGGCGATGCCCTTCTTCTCCGGCTCGCCGAAGGTTTTCAGCTCCACCACCAGGGAGGACAGGGCCTGGCCCACCTCGCCCAGATCCTTGGTGCGCACGTTGTTCAGCGCGTTTTCGGAAAACCCGGCGATGTTCTTCTGGGCGGCGGCGCCGTATTGCAGCACCTGGGTGGAATCCGTGATGTCGATCTTCTCGGCAAAGTCGTTCACCATCTTCCGCTCCGCCTCGCTGAGCTGGCTCTCGTCCAGCTGGATGGCCTGGGCGTCCCGGGCGGCCTGGGCGGCGGCCTCGTCGTTGGGCGCGGGGGCGCTGCTCTCCAGCGTCAGGGAGGGGGCGGCGGGCACAGCGGCCGCCGCGGCGGATCCGCTGGGATCCAAGGTCAGCTCGGGCATCATGTTCAGATCATCACTCATGGTTTTCTCTCCTCCGAATCGTTAGTTTGAATCGACGTTTTGGATGCTTTCAGGTAGGCGGACCACCAGATTGCGGCGGCGGCTACGCTGAGCGCCAAAATAATCAGGGCAAATACGCTCACATTGGGAATCTGCCGGAGTACCGCCGCCAGCATGGACAAAGCGGCGAAGCTCCACACAATAGCCAGTACCCGGTACTGGTTTTTCCGTTTTTTCTCAGACCTCATACGCCTCTCACTCCCCGCCCATGGTCATGCCGCCGATGCCCTCCTGCTGAAGCATCTGCTCCATGACGGTGATATCGGCGGAGATGTCCAGCGCCTCCTCGCCGTACAGCGCGTCCAACTGGCGGCTGAAGGCGGTGCAGATGGTGTCCAGCATATCCTCGATCCTGCCCTTGGTGCCGTCGATGTTGGTTCCCGATACCCCGGTGGAATCCATCCTGTCGTAGGCGTTGAGCAGCTTCAGGGTGGTGGGCAGGTAGTAGTTCATGAACTTGCGGATCTGGGGCAGCTTGGACGGTTTTTCCACCACAGCGTCAACGATCTTGCCGGTGGTGACCTCCAGATGGCTGATCTGCCGGGAGATTTTCTCGTCCTTGATGGCGTCGTTGAGCCTGCGCATCTCGGAGACAGCCCGGCCCCGCTCCACCAGCAAAGCGTCGATCTCGGGGTTGCCCGTGGACTTGGGTTTCTCCTCCTTGGGGGGCGCGGCCTGGGCGGCGGAGGGCTTTTCCTCGGCTTCCAGCACAAAACCCCGGTCCGGGAAGATCATCTTGCCCACGTTGTACGCGATCACAGACGCCAGCGCCGCCATAATATAGTGGGTGGGGCGGTACAGCGGCGCGAACATCGCCCACGCCAGCCATGTCCCCCCAATGAAATAGACGGGCAGGACGCTGCGTTTTTTCACTCGGGACACGGCCCGTTCCCCCTTTCCGACTGCGCGCTTACAATTTGATACAGCTACCATTTTACCCTCCTCCGAGCCTAAAGTCAAGAAGAAGGGGCGGGTAGGCGGTTGACTTTAACAATTTCTTCATGTAAAATAGATCGTTACATTTTTAAAGAGACGAGGGAATCCTTTCACATGATGACGCTTAACGATTTCAAAGCGGCGCGGAAAACGCTGGACGGCGTGCTCCACCGCACCGACTTAATGCACAGCCCCTTCTTTACCAAATCCACCGGCAACCAGGTCTATATCAAGCCGGAAAATATGCAGGTGACAGGGGCGTATAAAATCCGGGGCGCATACTTCAAGTGCTCCACCCTGTCCGATGAGGAAAAGGCCCGGGGGCTGGTCACCGCCTCCGCGGGCAACCACGCCCAGGGCGTGGCCTACGCCGCCCAGGCGGCGGGGGTGCAGGCCACCATCGTCATGCCCACCACCACCCCTCTGGTGAAGGTAAACAACACCAAGGACTACGGGGCCAAGGTAGTGCTCCACGGCGAGACTTTCGATGACGCGGCGGCTCTGGCCGCCCAGCTCAGCCAGGAGGAGGGACTGACCTACGTCCACCCCTTCGACGATCTCACCGTGTCCACCGGGCAGGGCACCATCGCCTACGAAATTTTCAAGGACCTGCCCGATGTGGACGCGATCCTGGTGCCAATCGGCGGCGGCGGGCTGGCGGCGGGGGTGTCCACCCTGGCCAAGCTGCTCAACCCCTCCGTGCGGGTCATCGGCGTGGAGCCCTCCGGGGCGGCGTCCATGAAGGCCAGCATCGAGGCGGGGCACGTGGTCACGCTTGACCGGGTGACTACCATCGCCGACGGCGTGGCCGTCAAGACGCCGGGGGAAAAGGTGTTCCCCTACATCCAGCAGAACGTGGACGAGATCATCACCATTGACGACGGCGAGCTGGTAGACGCCTTCCTGGATGTGATGGAAAAGCACAAAATGGTGGTGGAAAACGCGGGGCTGCTCACCATCGCGGCCCTGAAGCATCTGGAGCGCGCCGACTTGAACGTAGTTCCCGTGCTGTCCGGCGGCAATATGGATGTGATCACTATCTCGTCCCTGGTGCAGCACGGGCTTATCAACCGGGGGCGGATTTTCACCTTCTCGGTGCAGCTGCCCGACCGGCCCGGCGAGCTGCTGCGCATCGCGGAGCTGGTGGCCCGGCAGAGCGGCAACATCATTAAGCTGGACCACAACCAATTTGTCAACATCAACCGTCAGGCGGGGGTGGAGCTGAAGGTCACCCTGGAGGCCTTCGGCCTGAGCCACAAGGCGGAAATCATGGACGCCCTGCGTCAGGCGGGCTACCAGGTCAAGGAGGTGCCCCTCAGCGGGACAATCACGGGTTAAACCCCGTATGTAGGGAAGGGGGGCGCCCCTCCCTTACGGACAACATCAAACTCCCCGCACCGCCGCGGCTGCGGCGGTGCGGGGTATTCAGGTGCGGTGCGCCGCAAAGGCCGTGCGCCGGGCGCAAGCCTGGGGCGTCGGGGAGCCGTCCGGCCAGCCCCGCAGCGGGTTCCGCGTGTTTTATCTTATGTTGCCGGGGGGCGGCAGGTGTGCCGCGATCCCGGCTTTGGGGCGGCACGTCCGTCCGCAAATTCTACGAAAGAAGGGTGAAAAAGCATGGTCAAAGTGTCGCCATCCATCCTCGCGGCGGATTTTTGCAATCTGGAGGATGATATCCGCAGCGTATCCAGCGCTGACTGGCTCCATCTGGACGTGATGGACGGGATGTTTGTCCCCAACATCTCCATCGGCATCCCGGTGGTGCAGGCCATCCGCAAGTACACCAGCCTGTTTCTGGACACCCACCTGATGATCGAAAAGCCCGTGCGCTTCATCGATGATTTTGCCCAGGCGGGGGCGGATCTGCTCACCGTCCACCTGGAGTCCGACTACCCCGCCTGCATCGCCGACGCCCTCCACGCCATGGAGGCCAACGGGGTGAAAAAGGCGGTAGCCCTGCGGCCCATCACGGCGGCCAAGGCCATCCTGCCCTATATCGAGCGGCTGGACATGGTGCTGGTGATGACGGTGGAGCCGGGCTTCGGCAAGCAGAAATTCATGGAGCACCAGCTGGACACCATCCGGGAGGTGCGGGCCATCATCGACAAATACCACCCCGGCTGTGAGCTGGAGGTGGACGGCGGCATCACCCCGGAGACGGCCAAGCTGGTGGTGGAGGCCGGGGCCACGGTGTTGGTGGCGGGCAGTGCCGTCTACGGCGCGGACGACCCGGCGAAGGCCATCGAGGCCCTGCGGCATCCCCTGTAAATTTTCTGTTTTGGAGGCATCCCCATGGACTACTTCCCCGCGGCGCTGGAAAATTTAGTGGAGCAATTTGCAAAACTCCCCGGCGTGGGCCGCAAAAGCGCCCAGCGGCTGGCCTTTTTCATCCTGGATCAGCCGGAGCAGGCGGCCAAGGATTTCGCCGCCGCCCTGCTGGACGCCAAGCGCCTGATTGGCTGCTGCCCGGTGTGCCAGAACCTCACCGACGGGGAGGGCGAATGCGCCCTGTGCGCCTCGTCCAAGCGGGACCATTCCCTGGTGTGCGTGGTGGCCGACCCCAAGGACGTGGTGGCTATGGAGCGCTCAAGGGAGTACAACGGCGTGTACCATGTCCTCCACGGGGTGATTTCCCCCATGAACCACGTAGGCCCCGATGATCTGCGCATCCAGCAGCTGATGGAGCGGGTGGCCTCCGGCGGGATCCAGGAGGTCATCATGGCCACCAACCCGGACACCGAGGGGGAGACCACCGCCATGTACCTCAGCCGGCTGCTCAAACCCTTCGGGGTGAAAACCACCCGGCTTGCCTACGGCATCCCCGTGGGGAGCCATCTGGAGTTCGCCGACGACGCCACGTTGATGCGGGCCCTGGAGGGACGGCGGGAGATTTGACGCCATTTATGAGTTGAAAGGAGCGGAACCAATGGAGCAATGGCTTTATGTGATGTTCATCGAAAAGGCCAAGACCTACAACCGGCTGACCAGGGCCGCTGTGGAGCGCCATGTCGCCAACCTGAAAGCCCTGGATGACAGCGGCCATCTGGAACTGTGCGGGGTGTTCAAGGGCTATCCCGGCGTGGCGGGTATGTATATCCTGCGGGCGGACAGCTTCGAGGAGGCGGAGGCGCTGTGCCGGCAGGAGCCGCTGGTGCTGGAGGGCTTCGCCACCTACAAGCTGAAGGCGATGCAGCCCGCCAACCGGGACAACAACTATCTGCTTTGAACGGAACAGACCGGGCGCGGAAGGGGACATTCCCCTTCCGCGCCCTTTTGCGTCATGAAACCCGTCCGGCTTCCTCACTTCACCGGAATCACCACATCCCGGATCTTGAGGGACACGATCTCGTCCAAGTCCAAGGGTTCGGTAAACTGCCAGGTGGCGTAGCCCTCCCAGCCCTCGCCGCCTGCCGCGCCCAGATTGCCGTAACGGCCCGTTCCCGGCTCGGCGGCAATTTCCGTGCCGTCCTTTTTCACGGCATACAGCGGGGTGTTTGCCAAGGCGCCCGAGCTGTCGCCCTTATGGCCCAGCATGGTGACGCTCAGTGGAGAAAGCGTCACCTTCCGCATCTTCCAGCCGCTCACCGTGCCCTTCCAGTCCAGGACGGCGGAGGGGTAATACTCCATCTCAAACTCCGTGGACCATTCGCCCTCAATGTCCGCACCCGGCCGGAAGTAGGTCCCGTAAACCCGGGCCTCTTGGCTTTGAATTTCCTTCAGATCCTCCACCTTGAGCAGCGGGAACAGAATATCCATGCCGCCCTCTACAAGCCGCTCCTGGATGACATGATATTTTTGATCCCCGCCCTCAACCAGAAAGTCGCAGAAGAACTCACTGCCGATCTGACCGGCGGTGAGATTGACGCCGGTCTCCGAGTCGATATTGACCGGTTCAAAGGTGGCCGGTTTCACCCCGCCGGCGAACTCCAGGCGGATATGGAAGCAGCCGTCGCTGGCAAAGCCCATGGAGGAAATCCGCATATCCTCCGTGCCCTCAATATCCATGGGATTCTGGCCGGGGGCCAGCACCACCTTTTGGCTGGGCAGGGGGGCATCGGCGTATTCGCCGTTGAAAATTCCGGTGGCGCGAAAAACCACCGTATCGTCCTCGCCCGCCGGCAGGCTTTTTAATTGGCTCCCGGTGACAGCCTCGCAGGACACATTTCCATGCATCGTACCCTGGCGGGTGCTCATCCCCGTGAGCTCAAGCTGAGCCGCCCCCGTGGGCCGCGCGCTCTCATAATAGCCGATCTTGGCGGTGAGCAGGGCGGTTTTCGTCGCCGGGTCATAAGAAACCAGGGTAAAACCGGTGGTGAAAGGACTGGCGGCGATGGCGATGACCTCCGCTGAAGCCTTCGTCTCGGTCTCTTTTTCCTCCCCCGCCGTCAGCCTGCCGGTGAGGGTCAAAAATTCGCTCAAACGATCCTCCTCCACGTCCCGCACGGCCAGGTAGAACCGTGCCTCCAGATCGTCGGAGATGGCGCTGAGCACCTGCACCTCAATTCCCTCGTCGGTGCACGACGCCCCCTCGATGGTCTGGGCGTAGGGGGCGAAGGCCCCCAAATCCTCTCGCAGGGCGTCCCATACCTTTGGGACTGCCGCCGCTGCCGCCGTGAGGGTCAGCGCGGCGCACGCCGCGATGGCCAGCACCGCCCTGCGGCCAATCCATTTTTTCCGATTCATATTGGTTCCTCCTTCGATCAATGTGTAGAGCTGCTCCAGCTCCTCCTGCCGGGGGCCGAACTGATCCATCTCACGCTTATACTGAGTCCTCAACACAGTTCTCCTCCTTCAGCTTGTCCCGCAGAAGGGCGCGGGCCCGAAACAGATGAGATTTGATGGTCCCCTCGCTTTTACCTGTGATCTGCGCGATTTCCGCCACGGAGTACTCCTCATAGTAGTACAGGTGGATGGGGACACGGTACCGGACGGGCAGGGAGAGCACCGCCTGGGTCACGCTGCCCTCCTCCGGGGCTTCCGGGGCGGCCATGTCCGTCTCCAGCGGCTCCTCCCGCTTCCGCCAGGGCAGGCGGAACAGGTCGCCCACGCAGTTGGACGCCACCTTCAGCAGCCACGCCTTGGCGTGGGCCTCGCTGGCAAAAACCGGCTTGGCCTTGATCAGCCGGAGGAACACCTCCTGCATCACGTCCTCCGCGTCGGTCCGGCTTCCCGTCCGGGCGTAGGCCAGCCGGTACACCGCCGGGGCCAGCTTCCGCGCCAGCGCGCCGGGGTCGTTCCAAGGTTCCCCCATGCAATCCCTCCTCTGTCCGTTATATCAGAAGCGCCTCTGAATAATAATACGGAATTGACGTACCTCCGGTTGCGTTTCCCCAAAATTTTTCCGGGTTGACACATTTTTCAGAGGTTCCTTAAAACTAAAATCAGGCCCATTGACCGCATGGCTAAAATTTTAATTGCTCACGTCAGGCTGTTTACAGTGTGTTAAACTTATGCAGATAAAGCGCCAATTCCAGCTGCATCCGCTCCACCGGATTGCTAAGGTCTGCGTGCGTGATTTCCTGGATGCTTTTTAGGCGATATGCTACCGTGTTGTAATGTACATACAATTCTTGTGCCATCCGGCGCTGGTTGCCCAAGTTCCGAAAATAACAGTCCAGCGTTTCCAGCAGTTCTCCACTGTGAGCGGTTTCCGGAGCAAGCAGCCCTTTTAAAGTTTCTTGAACAAATAACCCAACCTCCCGGTGAGGATCGCCAGAATATAAGAGCCGGAGAATCCCAAGCTGATCGAACCGCAGGAAACAGTTTTCACCTCTGCCCTCTGCCGCCTTTAAAGCAAGCTGGGCCTCCCAGCGGCATAGTGACAGGCCGGGTATGCCCGCATGAGACCGGCTGCCTCCGCCGATTACGGTCAGCGCGGGGTAATCTGCCTGAAGGGTTCGGAAGATGGAAGGAAGGTGTGGCAGGCTGGATTCCAAGGGGGGACAGCCTGCCCGAGCTTCCAGCAGGATCAAATCCAGGCCGTTTTGACTCATGATGTGGGCATCCAGGCCCAAACTGTCAAATTGCTGCCGGAGGGCCTGAAAAAAAGCTGTCCGCTGGAAAATCGCGGCATAGCGGCCTGCATTCTCCCGCATTTGCACCCGAAAATTCAGCAGAGTGTGTGGCTGGGAAAGGTTCAAACTGAACGTCCTGGCCCGGGACTGCTCCCACTGGTCATCCATGATGCGATCAGATATCAGGTGGTGGAAAAATTCAGAAAAGCTGCGGCTCTCCCGCTCACGTACAGAGTGTTCACGGGATATTTCAAGAGGAATGGCCTGTAGAATTTGGGACAGCACTTCCTCGCTCAGGGCCGGCTTCCTGTCAGCACGGCACAGGTAGAGTGCCCCAAAACTGTGACCGTCTACTTGCATTTCGTAGCCGTCGGCTTCCTGCAAAATCGCTTGATTCAGGGCTGAATTGTCCAAACCGGAAAAACGGGCGGCATCTCGCTGACAGACGCTGTGGGCTTGACGGCGGTTCAGGCTGTCTACCAGCAAAACGCTTCCGCCTGTGATTTCACCGACCATGTCCGCGATCTGTTCCAACGATGCGCCCGCAGTGATGGTTTGGATCAGCATTTGGTTCACCGATAAGCTACTGCGCAGCAGAGCGGTCTGCCGGCGTAATCGCTCATCGGACACAGCTTTGGTGATATCGGCAAAACGGATCTGATCCGGCAGTTCAATCAATGGAAATTCCAACTGTCTTGCGGCGGCAAGCATTGCCTCCGGCATTTCTCCAAGAAAGCGGGATGGTTTAATACAGGCACCGGACATACCGTGGTCGTCCAATGTCTGGATAAAGCACGAGATGGCGGCGGGATCATCGTGGATGGCATAACAAGTACTGACCAATAGCTCGTGGGGATAAATCCAGTTGTAATAATCCGGAATGTCAGACAGGCTGACGCCGGCCACAGGACGATCCAAGGACAACTCACCGCACAGCAGGCGGCTGCCCGAAAATACCGGCAGTTCCAATAGTTCCTTTAGAGTTGGGTAATCAGGATAGTTCATGCACAGCGTCCTCTCCTTTAGCTGATTGTGATATTATCACAAATTATAAAAAAGTTATTGTAAATTGTCAACATGGAAAGGGACTGCTTAAAGTCGTATACTGTCCTCAGAAGCAGCAAATAAGCCACGCTTCAGAAGGAAAGGAGAGCGCAATTATGAACGTTTTAAGCAATTCTTCCACTGTCTCAGTGCATCCCGCGTTACAAAAACAGGAAAACTTACGGAAAATGAAACAGGGCGGGGAAGCATCAGAGTGCATTGAAAAGCTGAGTAGGATGGAGGGCCCGCTGGAGAAAAACGCGATTCGATCTATGCGGTTTTACGGGTAGAAAACGCAAGTCATTTGTACTGAGCAGTACAGAGATTGTAAATGCATCTATTATAATCAATGGATAAATTTTGAGGGGGACTCCGAGTGGTTCGGAGTCCCCCTTGCTATTTGGAGATGAGAAAAAATCTTAACCGATTGCACGTACTCTTTGCCAGTGCAAACCTGTATATGCTTGCCAGGGCGGGCGGCTCGCTATGTTCCGCTCAAGATTTTTGCGCCATTTAGGCCAAATGGGATGAGATAAATGCAATTATTGCCCCCCTATATCCGCCTATCCCTGATATCTTCTCGTGATTTTGACTATGTCTTTGCTTTTTATGCGCTTTAATCAGCAGTTCCCTAAAAAACATCTGTCCAGCGGCAGAAAAGAAAAAACCGCTGGTATGTTGATGCTGCAAGTAAATTTCACCTTATTCTTTGGAGAAGCGATTCGATAGCAAAGGTCAGTAGTTATATCGTGAATTGTCATCTCACGATAATCATAACTAAAATCATCATATACATAAAGATCAGACGAATTATATGATTTCAACCTATCTATAATATTATTTCCGAATTTAAAATTCGGAAATAATACATTTGATTTGAGCCGTTTTGCTCGCCGCCGTAAACGGCGGCAACCGCAAAACATGGCACATATTACTTCCGACCTTTCGGTTCGGAAGTAATATCCTGAATTTCATCATTGCTCTCTGATAAATAGTCTAGATCCGCAAGTGCTTCTGGAGCATATGTTGGTTTTGCTTCTCCGCTATCAATACCTGTATTAAAGTAAAAGGTTCCCATTAATGATGTATGTTCCCAAGTTATCGGATTGTGTCCTGCATGGGAACTCACAGTATTGCGAACTCTTTTAAACATATCCTCGATAGACAAATTCTTTGCAGCAATATGTGTAAGCAAAAAACTTTTGTGCAAAACATAGAAAATTACCGAACGGTCGATTTTCTGACTGAACGGTCAGCGGTAGCCTTGCATCCCCCTTCGGGTATAGGGTAAAATATACCCAGGAGGGCTGATGACCGCTGCGTGTGCAGCGGTCATGTGCGTATATACGCATATGACACCCCCCTGACAACTTTCTTTTTAGAGGTAGGACTATGTTGATTGCCATTTGTGACGATGGACAGCGGGAATTGGAAGCCATTGAAGCGGCATTGACAGCGGCGGCGCTGGAGCTGTCCGCCGGTATAGAGATTGCCC